>NZ_CP094469.1:2662024-2994777 GCF_023347295.1 Faecalibacterium sp. I3-3-33 | reverse complement strand
AAAACATCCACTCCATTGAATCGGTCGAAGTTTTCAACAATGCTGCTGATACCACGTTAGTATACCACAAAAATCTCCCTGCGTCTATATTACTATAATGTAATTTATAATACATAAGATAAGCCCCCGCAGCGCCCTTGTGGAAACACGCCAGAAAGACCACAATATCTGGTAGAAAAAAGTTTTCCACAGCAAAATGGTGAAAAAGTTGAAAAGCTTTTAACAGAAAAATCAGAAAAAAGTTTGCAGAAAACTGCAAAAAATGCTTGACAGAACGTCATACTATGCGATATACTGTTGAATTGCAAGCCTGTCCCCAATCTGGGACCGATCAAGACCCCATACCGGGGATAAGTTTTTACGGAGGATACAACCATGAAGAGAACTTTTCAGCCCAAGAAGCGTCAGCGCAAGGAAGTTCATGGCTTTCTGACCCGCATGAGCACCAAGAACGGCCGTAAGGTCATCAATGCTCGCCGTGCAAAGGGCCGCAAGAGCCTGACTGTCTGATCTTAAACCTTGCAGGTGAGATCCGGCGCAGAAATGAATATGCGCACAAAAGACCGCTGATATCCCATTGGCGGTCTTATTTTTTTACCCGTCAAAAGTTTTTTCGTAAAAATGCCCGGATGGGCTTTTAAAGTGCAAAAATTTTTGATATACTGGCTAAAGAGTGCACCTATGTGCACCCGGACGAAAGGAGGTGCCGACGTTATGCGTTATCGTCCGATCCGCCGCAACAGCGAGTTTGGCCGTGTGTACGCCCGCGGCAAGTCCTATGTGAACCCGGCACTGGTATTGTATGTGCTCAAGACCCGCGGCCGCAACACCCGCGTGGGCCTGACCGCCACCAAAAAAATAGGCCATGCCGTGCAGCGCAACCGCGCCCGCCGCGTGATGAAGGCCGCTATCGACGAGCATCTGGATTACAATATCGGCGGCTACGATCTGATCTTCGTGGCCCGGGGCATGACCCCCAAACTGAAAAGCTGGCAGCTGAGCAGCGTTGTGGCAAAGCTGTTTGCCCAGGCCGGTCTGCCGGATAAGGCCAAGCGCCCGGACGCAAAGCCGCCCGCCACCGTGCCCCCCGCCCGCAAGCAAAAGCCGGAGTCCCGCGTGTGAACCGGCTGCAAATGCTCTGCCGCAGGGCGCTGTGCGTGCCCATCCGCATCTACCAGTACACCCTCAGCCCATGGATCGGCCGCAGCTGCCGGTTTTCGCCCAGCTGCAGCAACTACACCATGCAGGCCATCCTGACCCACGGCTGTGTAAAGGGCATTTTGCTGGGCGCATGGCGCATTGCCCGGTGCAATCCGCTGGGCAAATGGGGCTACGACCCCGTGCCGCCGCCCGGCCGCTGGCAAAGCCCCGCCCGCAATTTACAGCCCGCAAAGCTGTTTTACACACGGCACAAGCGAAAGGTGGAAAAATAGAGGTTTTCTGCGTAGAGCGTAGTCGCGTGTTTAAAATTTAATGCTTTTTGCAAAGTGCATCGCCGCCGGGTATGTACTCTTTTGCGCGCACAAAAGAGTACCAGAAAAGCGCCCGCTACTTTCGAAGCGCGGGAGGCACGAACCAGGGGCTGCTCGCCCCTGGTAACCCCAAAGCGGTTGGGCTCCATACAAAAAATCCAAGCCGCTGCGCTAGAGGATTTTTTGTGTTCCGCCGGTTTGAAGTCGCTGCGCGACGGCCACAGCCGACAGCAGAAAATGCCGTTTTTCGTTACGACCCTCTCTGGTGAAAATGCAAATCGAAAAAATCCGCAGATTTTTTCGATTTGCGAAATTAAAATTTTATTTCCGCTATTTATGGCCAGAGCAAAGCGGCGGCCATTTTAGATAATAAAGCTTCTTATGACGCGCTGCACTGTGGGCGGCGTGTCCTACGATAAAAAAATAATGCGTCCCGGGCCACAGCCGGGGCAGAATGGACAAAGGTATGAACTTCTTTTACATCCTGAGCGGTCCTCTCGGCTATGTCATGGAGTGGATCTACAAGCTGCTGCCGAACTACGGCTGGGACATCATCCTCTTCACCCTGCTCATCAACATCGTCAAGATCCCCCTGCAGACCAGCCAGCAGAAGAGCATGGCAAAAATGTCTGCGTTCCAGCCCATGATCGCGGAGATCCAGACTAAGTACAAGGATAAGCCCGAAAAGCAGCAGGAAGAGCTGATGAAGCTGCAGCAGGACTTTGGCTATAAGCCCACGGCCGGCTGCGTGCCCATGCTGCTGAATTTCCTTGTCATGTTCGGTGTTATCGGCGTGGTATATAACCCGCTGGAGCGTATCTTCCACATCAGCGCTGCTGCACTGGCCAGCGCAGGCGAGGCTATGACTGCCGCCGGCATCTCCTTTACCGCCATTACCCGCGATACCAACATCATCGCCGAGGTACTGGCAGGCAACAGCGGCGTGCTGGGCTGCTTCAGCGTCGAGCAGATCGCTACCATCACCGAGTTCGGCCAGCACATGAACTTCCTTGGCATCGACCTGACCCGCATCCCGCAGATCGGTCTGTCTCTGGATATCGTGCTGCCGCTGCTGTCGGTCATCACTATGTTCCTGTCCACCCACATCAGCATGAAGGCTTCCGGCCAGCAGATGCAGGGCAGCATGAAGCTGACCATGTACATGATGCCGCTGATGTACCTGTTCTTCTGCTTTACCTTCCCTCTGGCATTCTCTCTGTACTACGTCATTTCCAACATCGTTATGACCGTCCAGACCCAGATCATGCGCAAGTTCTACGACCCTGAGAAGATGCGCAAGGATGTGGAAGCCGAGATCGCCGCCAAGCGCAAGCAGGAAAAGCGCGGTGTGAAGAACACCACCATTCAGGTCACCGACCCCAAGACCGGCAAGACCATGGAGAAGAACCTTTCCGCCAGCGAGATGAACAAGCGCCGGCTGGAGTATGCCCGTCAGCTGGACGCCGAGCGCTACAAGGACGAGCGCACCGTGCCGCTGAGCGAGCTTGACAAGCAGGATAAACAGTAACAAGGGAGGTAAACGGTTATGATCCGTACACAGGAATCCACCGGCAAGACGGTGGACGAAGCCCGCGCCAAAGCCTGCGCCCTGCTGGGCGTGCAGGCCGACGATCTGAATGTCAGCTATGAAGTGCTGGAAATGCCTCAGAAGACCGGTTTTCTGGGTTTAAAGACCACCCCCGCCAAGGTGCGCGTGAGCGTGGAAGAGCCGGATGCTCCCGCCGCTGCACCCGCAAAGCCGGTGGAGGTTGTGGCAGAGCAGCCGGTTGAGACTGCCGCCCCCGTGCAGGAGACTGCCCCCGTGGCAGAGCAGGCTCCCGCTGCTGTGGAGGAGCCCGCCGCTCCCGCCGCAGAGCAGACCCCCGCTGCCCAGCAGCCCGCCGAGACTGCCGAGGAGGCAGAAGAGGTGGAAGAGCCCATCGTCATCGAGGAGAACGCCAAGGTGAAGGCCGCCGTGGACTATCTGCGGGAGGTCATCACCCTGATGGGCGTGGAGAATGTGACCTTCAGCGCCGTGCAGAAGGGCGAAGCCACCATCATCCGTCTGGACGGTGAAAAGCTGGGCGCCCTCATTGGCCGCCGCGGCGAGACCATGGAAAGCCTGTCCTATCTGGCAAGCCTTGTGGCAAACCGTCTGGAGGGCGATTACATCAAGCTGGGTCTGGACGTTGCCGGCTACCGCGACAAGCGCGAGAGCGACCTGACTGCACTGGCACAGCGCATTGGCGCCAAGGTGCGCAAGACCGGCCGCAGCTTTGCCATGGAGCCCATGAACCCCTACGAGCGCCGCATCATCCACTCTGCCATCAGCAAGATGGAGGGTGTGCGCAGCGAGAGCAAGGGCGAGGGCCGTGACCGCCGCGTGGTCATCTACTCCACCGCACCGGATGCCCAGACCGAGAACACCTACGGCGAGCGCCGTGGCCGTGGCGGCAACCGGAATGGCCGTCGTCCCGGCGGCAACCGCAACGGCGGTTATCGCGGAGAGCGCCGCAGCGACAACGGCAACCGCAACGGCGGCTACCGTGGCAGCCGCAGCGGTGCACCCCGCGGCCCGCGTCCGTCCAGTGTGCCGGAGCGCACCTACGCCCCCCGCGACGCCGAGAGCGCAGCACCCGTAGCACCCAAGCGCACCGAGCGCGTGGACGACTTTGCAGATTTCAGCTTCGGCAAGATCGAGTTGTAACGCTGCCGTATCCAATAAAACCATGCAGCGCCCCGCATTTCCACCGGAAGTGCGGGGCTCTTTTTGGTATTGTAGGCGCACGCCGAGGGATGTTCTCTTTTGACACCAAAAGAGAACCAGAAAAGTACCAGCGATTTCGACGCGCTGGAGCCACGAAAAAGGGGCTACTCGCCCCTTTTAACCCCAAAGAGGAGGGCTACACCGGAAAAAACTGAAGATTCACGCCTGTTCGGCGTGAAGATCTTTTAACCGTTTTTTCCGGCTCCGCCGATCTGAAGCCCCTCAGTCTCGCTACGCGCGACAGCTCCCCCCGGGGAGCCTTTGGCATAGGGGGAAAGTTTGCGGCTCAAGTGCAAAGCTTGCGGGCGTGCCCGCTCCCCCTTGGGGGAGCTGTCGCGCAGCGACTGAGGGGCTATGGATGGAGAAGCGAAAAAAGCGTTAAAGCGATAGCGCCGACTGGCGCAGCGCTAGCTTTTTTGTGCTTCGACTTCTTCTTTAGGATTGTCAAGGGCGTGTAGCCCTTGGCCCGTTGCGGGGTGGGTGGAGTCCAGAGGTAGGGAGGGGGGAGTCGGAACACCCCTCCCTGCCTCTGGCCCAGCGGAGCGTCCCTGCACGCTGCTGGCAGGCAGAAAGGCTCCCCATCGCCCGCCATTTTCGATCTCTTTTTCCACAAACATTTTGGAAGATGTGGAAAAACCGCGCGGCGGGTGTATCTTTTTGCGCAAAAACGTGGTAAAATAAGCTGTAAAATCAGAAAGTGTGCGCTGCGGCGGGTCTGCCGCAGCGGGCACACGAGTAGCGCACCCGCAAGACGGGTGCGCGGAAAGGATGCAGTATGCAGGGATCGACCATTGCCGCCATTGCAACGCCCCCCGGGGCGGGCGGCATTGCCGTGGTGCGCCTGTCCGGCGCAGAGAGCTACGCCGTGGCTGCCCGGGTATTCCACCCGGCAAACCCGGCAAAAAAGGTGGAAGAGGCCAAGGGCTACACCGCGCTGTTCGGACATTTTGTGGACAGGGAAGAAGCCTTTGACGAGGGCGTCGCCCTGTTTTTCCGCGCGCCCCACAGCTATACCGGCGAGGACGTGGTGGAGCTTTCCTGTCACGGCGGCAGTGCAGTAGCGCGGCGGCTGGTGGAAGCCTGTCTTGCCGCCGGTGCGCAGCCTGCCGCCCCCGGCGAGTACACTCGCCGCGCCTTTCTGAACGGCAAGCTGGGTCTGACGCAGGCGGAGGCGGTCATGGATTTGATCGCGGCGGACGGGCGGCAGGGGGCGGCACTGGCTAACGCCGCGCTGGGCGGCGCACTGGCGAAAAAGATCAACGCCCAGAAAGCCCAGCTGACCGCCCTGCAGGCGCATCTGGCCGCTTGGGTGGACTTCCCGGAGGAGGATGTGCCGGAGCTGGACCCCGCCCATCTGCGCACCGTGCTGGGCGCAGTGCGGGAGGAACTGGACGCCCTCATCCGCAGCTACGATGCCGGTGCGGTGCTGCGCGAGGGCGTGGACTGCGCCATCGTGGGACGCCCCAACGCGGGCAAGTCTACCTTGCTCAATCTGCTGGCTGGGTTCGACCGCGCCATCGTCACCCCGGTGGCGGGCACCACCCGCGATGTGGTGGAGCAGGCGGTGCAGCTGGGGGATATCCGGCTGAACCTTTTCGACACCGCCGGTCTGCGGGAGACCGAGGACGCCATCGAAGCCGAGGGCATCCGCCGCAGCTGGAAAAAACTGGAAGAAGCCGGGCTGATTCTCGCCGTCTTTGATGGCTCCGAGCCGCCCAGCCGGGAGGACTTGGCGCTGGCGCAGCGCTGCGCCGGCCGTCCCGCCATTGCCCTTGTGAACAAGGAGGACAAGCCCACCCGGTTTGATGCAGAGCTCATCGCCCCGTATTTTGCCATGGTGCTGCCGGTCTGCTGCCGGGAAGAGGGGAGCCGCAAGGTCATCGCCGCTGCGGTGGCGCGGCTGCTGGGCACCGGCAGCATCGACCCCCACGCCGCCAGCCTGTCCGGGCAGCGGCAGCTTTCCGCCGCCCTCCGCGCCCGGGACGCCGTAGCCGGTGCACTGGATGCCGCCGCCGGCGGCTTTGGGCTGGACGCCGTCTCGGTCTGCGTGGACGACGCACTGGATGCCCTCTGCGACCTGACCGGCGAAAACGCCTCGGAAGCCGTCATCGAACAGGTGTTCGAGCGGTTCTGCGTGGGGAAATAAATTCAAATCATTGATTAGAGGAAACCCGAAAGTATATGAACCACTTAGGAGATTATGATGTCATCGTCATCGGCGCCGGTCATGCGGGCATCGAAGCCGCCCACGCAGCTGCTGTGCTGGGCGCAAAAACGGCTGTCTTTACCATGAGTCTGGACGCCATCGGCAATATGCCCTGTAACCCCAGCATCGGCGGCACCGCCAAGGGCACGCTGGTGCGGGAGGTGGACGCGCTGGGCGGCGTGATGGGTCTGGCGGCAGACGCCACTTATCTGCAAAGCCGGATGCTGAACAAGGGCAAAGGCCCCGCCGTCCACGCACTGCGGGTGCAGACCGACCGCCGCCGCTACAACGAATACATGAAGCACGCGCTGGAACAGACCCCGGGTCTGGCTATCCATCAGGCCGAGGTGGTGGCGCTGGAAGTGGAAAACGGCCATGTGAAGGGCGTTGTCACCCAGCTGCACGGCGAATACACCGCCAAGTGCGTGGTGCTTGCCACCGGTACGAACCTCGGCGGCAAAATATTCGTGGGCGATGCGTGGTATGCCTCCGGCCCGGATGGCATGCACGCCGCCAACGCCCTGACCGACAGCCTGAAAGCCGCCGGTCTGCCGCTGCGCCGGTTCAAGACCGGCACCCCTGCCCGGGTGCACCGCCGCAGCATTGATTTTTCCAAGCTGGAATGCCAGCCCGGCGACCCGGACAGCGAATTGCAGCCCTTCAGCTTTCTGACCGATGCACCCATGCACAACAAGGTGGAATGCTGGATCGCCTACACGAACCCGGAGACCCACAAGATCATTCTGGACAACATCCAGCGCAGCCCGCTGTACGGCGGCATGATCGAGGGTGTCGGCCCGCGCTACTGCCCCTCCATTGAGGACAAGGTGGTGCGATTCTCCGGCAAAGACCGCCACCCGCTGTTTGTCGAGCCCTGCGGCGAGAACACCGAGGAAATGTATCTGCAGGGCGCATCCAGCAGCCTGCCGGAGGACGTGCAGAACGCCTTCTACCACAGCATCAAGGGCTTTGAACATCTGGAGATCATGCGCCCCGCCTACGCCATCGAGTACGACTGCGTAGACCCCACCAGTCTGGAAGCCACGCTGGAAAGCAAGGTGGTGCGGGGTCTGTACGGGGCAGGGCAGTTCAACGGCACCTCCGGCTACGAGGAAGCCGCCGCGCAGGGTCTGCTGGCGGGTCTGAACGCCGCCCGCAACGCGCTGGGCAAGGAGCAGCTTGTGCTGCCCCGGCACACCAGCTATCTGGGCACGCTGGTGGACGACCTTGTGACCAAGGGCGTCATGGACCCCTACCGCATGATGACCAGCCGCAGCGAGTACCGGCTGACCCTGCGGCAGGACAACGCCGACCAGCGCCTGACCCCCATCGGCAGGGAATACGGCCTTGTGCAGGATGACCGCTGGGCAAAGTACCAGCACACCCAGAACATTTTGGAAGCCGAGCGCCGCCGCCTGCACGAGACGCATCTGCGCACCGCAGACCTGCGCGCCGCCATGGAAGCTGCCGGTCTTGCCCCCGCCGCCGAGGGCGGCATTGCCGAGGAGCTGCTGCGCCGTCCCGAGATCAGCTACCCGCTGGTGGCGGGCATCATCGGCTGGGGAGAGGAGATCACCCCCATGCTGGCGGAGCGGCTGGAAACCGAGATCAAGTACGCCGGTTACATTGCCCGGCAGGACAGGATGATCCGGGAGGTGGCACGCCACGAAAAAACTCTCATCCCGGAGGATTTTGAGTACGCCGCCCTGACCGGCCTGACGCTGGAAGCCCGGGAAAAGCTTGCCCGCATCCGTCCCCGCAATCTGGGGCAGGCGGGGCGCATCCCCGGCGTTTCACCCTCCGATGTGGCGCAGCTGAGCATCGCACTGGCAGGGAAACAACAAAAATAATACGAAGTTGCGATAAAACAAACGATTGCGCTACCCCAACCACCTGACAGAAAGGAAAACACTATGATCGACAAACAGCGGTTGGAGGAAAAGTGTTCCACATGGAACATTGCCCTCACCGGCACCCAGCTGGATCAGCTGGATGCCTTTGCCCAGATCCTTGTAGACTACAACCAGAAGGTCAACCTGACCGCCATCACCGACCCGGAGGGCATCGAGGACAAGCATTTCCTTGACAGCCTGCTGTTTGCCAGCCAGCCGGAGGTTGCCGGGCGCATGGTGGACGTAGGTGCCGGGGCAGGCTTTCCGGGCATCGTGACCAAGATCTTCAAGCCGGAGCTGGAACTGACCCTCATGGAACCCACCGGCAAGCGGGTGGAGTTTTTGAAGTACGCCTGCGCCCAGCTGGGTCTGACCGGGGTGGAGTTTGCCAAGGAGCGCGCCGAGGAAGCCGCCCGCAAGATGTGGCGGGAGCAGTTCGACCTTGCCTCTGCCCGCGCCGTGGCAGCCCTGCCCATGCTGGCAGAATACTGCCTGCCGCTGGTAAAGGTGGGCGGCAACTTCCTTGCCATGAAGGGCGCATCCGGGGAAGAGGAGTTGACCGCCGCCCGGGGTGCTATCAAAAAGCTGGGCGGCGAGTACCGCGAGACCCGCACTTTGCACCTGCCCGGCGGCGACACCCGCACTTTGATTTTGTGCAAAAAGATTTCGCAAACTCCGACAGCATACCCCAGAAACGGCGGTAAAATTGCAAAAAGCCCGCTGAAATAACGCATAATTTGACGCAACCTGTAAGACCCTGCCGAACGAAATTTCTGGCGGGGTCTTTCTTTGTGTGCTACACTGAAGCTGAACAGGTTTTCCACGATTTCCCGGAGAAATGTGGAAAAACCGAATGTTTATTTCACAGGAAAGGGGCAGCATCATGTTTGAACGCAAGAAACCGTCCGGGAAATTACTCTCTCTGCCCATCGACCAGATCCACCCGTCGCCCTTTCAGGCGCGGAAAAGCTTTGACGAGCAGGAGCTGACGGCGCTGGCGCAGAGCATCCGGGAGAACGGTCTGCTCCAGCCGGTCACGGTGCGCAGGGCGGCAGAGGGCTACGAGCTGGTGGCAGGGGAGCGGCGGCTGCGCGCCTGCCAGCTGGCAAAGATGACCACCATCCCCGCCATCCTGTGCAGCTACGCCGACGACCGCACCGCCGCGCTGGGTCTGCTGGAAAACATCCAGCGCGCCGACCTGAACCCCTTTGAGCAGGCGCAGGGGCTGCGGGATGTGATGGTGCTGTGGGACTGCACCCAAGCGGAAGCCGCCAAACGTTTAGGCATGGCGCAGCCCACCTTTGCCAACAAGCTGCGGCTTTTGCAGCTGACCGCAGACCAGCGGCAGTTCGTGCTGGACAACAACCTCACCGAACGCCACGCCCGCGCGGTGCTGCGCCTGCCGGAGAACCGCCGCAGCGAAGCACTTATCACCATCGCCAAGCGCCGCCTGAACGCCCGCCAGACCGACAGCTACATCGAGCAGCTGCTGAACAGCCCGCCCAAGGCCGGGCACCGCATCTCCATGGTGCGGGACGTGCGCATCTTTGTCAACACCATCGACCACGCCATCCGGCTGATGACCGACAACGGCGTGCCCGCCACCGCCCACCGGGAAGAGAAGGACGGCTACATCGAGTATACCGTCCGCATCCCCACCGCCGCCGCGGAGAAGTGAATTGTTCCATGTGGAACAGGGGAGGGCGAAGAGGATGTAGCCGAGAGATGTTCTCTTTTGACACCAAAAGAGAACCAGAAAAGTGCCAGCGATTTCGACGCGCTGGAGCCACGAAAAAGGGGCTGCTCGCCCCTTTTAACCCCAAAGAGGTGGGCTGCACCGGAAAAAACTGAAGATTCACGCCTGTTCGGCGTGAAGATCTTTTAACCGTTTTTTCCGGCTCCGCCGATTTGAAGCCCCTCAGTCGCTACGCGACAGCTCCCCCAAGGGGGAGCGGGCACCCGCCCGCAGCGCCGCGCTTTCGCAGAAAGCGGCGCTGCAAATGCCGTTTTTCTCTATGACCCCTCTCGTGAAAATAGCGTTTGGAGCGCTCCGCAGAGCGCGACAAACGCGAAATTAAAAATAATTTTTCCGCTGAATATGCCCAGAGTGAAACGGAGGGCATTCCAAATTGTTTGTTTGCAACCCAGAATCGTGCGGCTTTTCCACTTTTCTGACCTCAAAAGTTAAAAATCCAGCCCAAAAACGCTCCAGATGGTTCAAAAAGCAATTTGGATGTGTTATACTAGAAGCCAAGGTGCCTGTCGGACGGGGAAACCGGCGGGCACGACTGCGTGTTCCATGTGGAACAAATCTTTCCCCGGGAGGAAGAAAAGCGCGTGGCAAAAATTGTAGCGATCGCAAACCAGAAGGGCGGAGTGGGCAAGACCACCACCGCCGTCAACCTTTCGTCCTGCGTAGCGGCACTGGGCAAAAAGGTGCTTATCGTAGATCTCGACCCGCAGGGCAACACCACCACCGGCTATGGCATCCCAAAGCGCAGCGTAGAGGCGGGCACTTATGAGGTGCTTATCGGCAAGGCAACGGCGGCGCAGGCCATCCGGCACACCGAATACCGCACCGACGTCATCGGCTCCAACACCCGTCTGGCGGGTGCCAGTCTGGAAATGATCGACCTGCCCGGCCGCGAAGGGCGTCTGCGCAAGGCGCTGGCCGAGGTGCAGAAGGACTACGACTTCATCTTTATCGACTGCCCGCCCAGTCTGGACCTGCTCACCCTCAACGGCCTGAGCGCCTGCGACAGTGTGCTCATCCCAGTGCAGTGCGAATACTATGCGCTGGAAGGCTTGTCGGAGCTCATCAGCACCCTCAAGACCATCCGCAAAAAGTATAATCCGTATCTGGATATCGAGGGCGTGGTGTTCACCATGTTCTCGCTGCGGTACAACCTGACCGTGCAGGTGGTGGAGCAGGTGCAGAAATACTTCGGCTCCAAGGTGTACAAGACCACCATCCCGCGCTCCATCCGCATTTCGGAAGCGCCCAGCTACGGCCAGCCCATCAATTTCTACGAGCCCAAGGGCAAGGGCAGCGAAGCCTACATGGACTTGGCCATCGAATTCGTCAAGCACAACCGCCCGCAGGAACCTAAGAAGTCCCGCGCAAAGGCTGCACCCGCCGCAGAGCCGGCGAAAAACGCTCTGGAAGATTAAAACAGGGGGAACAAGGTAAACAATGGCAAGAGGAAAAGGAGGGCTCGGGCGCGGGCTGGACAGTCTGTTTGAGGACGCAGCACCGGTCTTTGAGTCAGAGCACGCAGCGGTGGAGACCCTGCCTCTGCGCGAGATCGAGCCGGACCCCGACCAGCCCCGCAAGACCTTTGAGCAGGAGACCCTCAGTGAGCTGGCTGCCAGCATCGCCGAGCACGGCTTATTGCAGCCCATCGCGGTGCGGCCAAGACCCATGGGCGGTTACAGCATCGTGGCAGGCGAGCGCCGCTGGCGTGCCTCCCGCATGGCGGGTCTTACCGAGGTGCCGGTGGTCATTAAGGATGTGTCCGACGAGCAGGCCATGGAGCTGGCGCTGGTGGAAAATTTACAGCGCGAGGATCTGGACCCGGTGGAAGAAGCTGCCGGTATCCGGGAGCTGATGACCCGCTGCGACCTGACACAGGAGCAGGCCGCCCGCAAGCTGGGCAAGAGCCGCAGCGCACTGGCAAACAGTCTGCGTCTGCTCAACCTGCCGGAAACGGTGCTGGAGCTGCTGAAGAGCGGCTTTATCAATACCGGCCACGCCAAGGTGGTGCTGGGCCTGCCCACACCGGAATTGCAGGCCGAAGCCGCGCAGATCATCGCGGACAACCAGCTGAACGTCCGTCAGGCCGAGGCGCTTTGCAAAAAGATGGCAAAGCCTGCTAAGGAACCCCGCGAACCCGCACCCCGCGGCACTTTGCCGGTAGAGGTGGAGGAGAGCCTGAAGCAGGTGCTGGGCAGCGAGGTGAACGTGGCCTACCACGGCGGCAAGGGCAAGCTGACGGTGCATTTTTACTCCGACGAACAGCTGCGCGCCTTTGCAAACCTGCTGGGACAGTACCAGATGGAAACCGAATAATCATGCGATCCAAGGCGGGAACAGCCGCCTTTGAACGGCAGCGGAAAGCCCCAGGTGCACCGCTGCAAGCCCAATAGAGTTAAGGAGAGTCAATCATGCTGGATATCAAATTTGTCCGCGAGAACCCGGACGCCGTTAAGGAAAACATCAAAAAGAAGTTTCAGGATGCAAAGCTGCCGCTGGTGGACGAGGTCATCGAAAAGGATGCCAAGTACCGTGCAGCCCTGAAGGAAGTGGAGGCCCTGAAGGCCGCCCGCAACAAGCTGAGCAAGGCCAACGGCCCGCTGTTCGGTCAGCTGAAGAAGTGCACCGACGAGGCACAGAAGGCTGAGCTGCAGGCACAGATCGACGCCAACAATGCCGCCGTCAAGGCCGACGCCGACAAGATGGCAGAGCTGGAGAAGGAAGAGGAGGCACTGTCTGCCCGCATTCAGGAGATCATGTACTCCATTCCCCAGATGATCGACCCCAGCGTGCCCATCGGCCCGGACGATACCTATAACGTGGAGGCCCAGCGCTTCGGCGAGCCTGTGGTGCCGGATTTCCCCATCCCGTACCACACCGAGATCATGGAGAGCTTTGACGGCATTGATATGGACGCCGCAGGCCGCGTGGCCGGTAACGGCTTCTACTATCTGCTGGGCAACATTGCCCGCCTGCACGAGGCTGTGCTGGCCTATGCCCGCGACTTTATGATCAACAAGGGCTTCACCTATGTCATCCCTCCCTTCATGATGCACGGCAACGTGGTGCAGGGCGTCATGTCCTTCCCCGAGATGGACGCCATGATGTACAAGATCGAGGGTGAGGATCTGTACCTCATCGGCACCAGCGAGCACACCATGATCGGCCGCTTCATCGACCAGACGCTGGACGAGAGCAAGATGCCCCTGACCCTGACCTCTTACAGCCCCTGCTTCCGCAAGGAGAAGGGCGCACACGGCATCGAGGAGCGCGGCATCTACCGCATCCACCAGTTCGAGAAGCAGGAGATGATCGTGGTCTGCCGCCCCGAGGAGAGCGCCGACTGGTACGAGAAGCTGTGGAAGATGTCCGTGGAGCTGTTCCGCAGCATGGAGATCCCCGTGCGCCAGCTGAACTGCTGCTCCGGCGATCTGGCTGACCTGAAGGTCAAGAGCTGCGATATCGAGGCATGGAGCCCCCGCCAGCAGAAGTACTTCGAGGTCTGCTCCTGCTCCAATCTGGGTGACGCACAGGCACGCCGTCTGCACATCCGCATCAAGGGCAAGGACGGCAAGACCTATCTGGCTCACACCCTGAACAACACCTGCGTGGCACCCCCGCGTATGCTGATCGCCTTCCTGGAGAACCACCTGCAGGCCGACGGCAGCGTGACCATCCCCGAAGTGCTGCAGCCGTACATGGGCGGGTTGAAGGTCATGGTCCCCACCAATAAGAAGGACTAAAACTGCACCGGGTTTTCCACAACCGGGCAGAAAAAGGTTGAAAAAAGCACCGCTTTCCGCACAGGGAAGCGGTGCTTTTTTCCGCAAAAGCGACAAGAAAACCAATATTTCAACGCAGCTATGTAAATAAATTAAGAATCTCAAAAAACTGCAAATTTTTTTGAAAATATGTGTTGACAAAAGGGGCATCTATGGATATAATAATAAAGCACCGTTCGAGTGCAAGTTAAATATGTGGCGGTATAGCTCAGTTGGCTAGAGCATTCGGTTCATACCCGAAGTGTCACCGGTTCAAATCCAGTTACCGCTACCACGTTACAGAGTTTCGCTAAGATAAGGGGGACGGTCGTCCGCAGTAGTGGACGATGAAAGTCGGAGGTTTTAGCGAAGCTCTGTATTTGTAAGGCCCGTTGGTCAAGCGGTTAAGACACGGCCCTTTCACGGCTGTAACATGGGTTCGATTCCCGTACGGGTCATGAATAAAATCCCTGATCTTAGGATCAGGGATTTTTTCATACAAACTTGTGCAAGGAATCGAAGGAACAAAGGAGGTATCTCTATGGATACATTGTTCCCAAAGGTCTTGCAGGCTGTTGCGGGCGAGGATTTTACGGTGTACCTCTATTTCAACGATGGCTCTGTGCGTCTGTATGACGCAAAGCCGCTGCTTAAACTGGGCGGGGTCTTTGCGCCCTTGCAGGATGAAGCTTTTTTCAAAAGCCGCCTGACCGTCCTGAACGACACCGCAGCATGGGATGTGACCGGTGACCGGGACCCCGGCAGCTGTGTGGACTTGGACCCCATCGAGCTGTACGAGTCCTGTCCTGTGGTGGTAGACCCGCTGGAATCGGCATCCTGAGCCGCAAAAATACGCAAAAACACGGGAAGATCCGCAGACCTTCCCGTGTTTTTATTTATTTATTCCTCTCCTGCACATACCGCAGGATGTCCTCCGGCACCTCTGCCAGTGCATCCGCACCGGCGGCGGTCAGCTCAGCACGGCCGCGGAAGCCCCACAACGCGCCCATGGCGGGCAGCTGGGCGTTGTGTCCGGTGAGGATATCCACGTCGCTGTCGCCCACAAAAAGGGTGGCGGCGGGGTCTGCGCCCAGCTCAGCCATCAGGGCGTACAGCCCGGTGGGGTCGGGCTTGGTGGGTACGCCCGGGCGGTTGCCCCGCACGGCGTCAAAGCGGCCGGTGCCAAAGTAGTGGGCAATGATGCCGCCGCACAGGGCATCGGCCTTGTTGGAGAATACCGCGCACTGGATGCCCTCGGCTTTCAGTGCGTCCAGCAGTGCCGGAATGCCGGGGTAGGGCGCGGTCTTGTCCTCCTTGTGGGCATCGTACCGGGCGGTGAACTGCGCCAGCGTCGCCGCCAGCTGCGCCGGGGTGCGGGCGTCAGCGGGGGAGAACCGCTCCACCAGCTTGGGGATGCCGTTGCCCACCATCAGCTTGAACTGCGCCACCGTAAAGGTGGGCCAGCCGTTTTGTGCACACACCCAGTTCCCGGCATCGGCAAGGTCGTCGATGGTGTTCAGCAGGGTGCCGTCCAGATCAAATAATACAGTCTTTATCATAAGAATAATCTCCGTTGGTCTGTGTTACAAAAAAACGCCCCGCCGACCGTAGGTTCAGCGGGGCATCGCAAGTATACTTCTATATCTCCAGAAAATCAAGAGCCGCCAGCGGCACGCTGCGCACCGTGACCTTTTCTTTGCCGGGAAATACAAGGGTCAGGTTGGCGCGCTGCACCGTCACCGCCCAAGGAGATTGCAACGCGGTAAAGCCGGTGTCCGGGTGGAACACGCACAGCTGGTGCAGATGGAACCGGTGCTGTCGGCAGAGCAGCAGCTGTCCCTGCTGCTGCCATACGCCCTCCCGGTGCCAGCCCACAGCGGCAGCGCCCAGCAGGGCGGCAAACACCCCGGTGGGGATGAGCAGCGGCAGGGTAAGGGCAGGCAGGGTGGTGCGGGAGACCGCCGTCAGCAGCAGGCAGAGCGCCAGCGGGATGCCCGCCGGTAAAAAGAACACCATGCTGCGGTCGGTGGTGTCGGCGCGGGTGTCCGGGGGCAGCTGTGCCATCTCCGGCAGCAGCTCCCGCAGCAGCGGGGTGCCCTCCCGCCAGACGAACAGGGGCAGCTCCGGGCGGCACGCCCCTGCCGAGACGAACACCGGGCAGTAATGCAGCGCCCAAGTGGCCGGGGAGCGGCGCAGGTCGGCATAGTTCAGCTGGCTGAGCCGCAGCCGCATCTCGTACCGGCGGATCAATCCGCCCCGGCTGCCCAGCTGGATATCGGTGCGCCAGACGGTGTAATGCACCGCCTGCAAAGCGCTGCGCACCAGACTGATGCAGAACAGGGTGCCCGCCAGTACCAGCAGCCACGCCATGCCCAGCGGCAGCCAGCGGGCGGCAAGCGCCGCCAGCTGTCCCAGCTGCGCAAGGGCAGCAGATTGGGCGTCCGGGGCGTAGCTTTGGGTCTGGTGGATGGCGAACCACCATAAAATCAAAGTAGACAGGCCGTTGGCACCCAGCACCGTAAAGGCCAGCTTTTCGCCGCCCTTGGGCGCGTGCCACAGCGGCTCTGTCACCGGCAGCAGCAGATCGGCAAGCTCCTCGGCCTGCTGCCGGGTAAGGTACAAAGTGATGGTCTTGGTCTGCCCCACAGGGTACAGCACCACCCGGCAGGCACCGGTCAGCCGGTAGAGCAGGGGCTGCTCCAGCATCAGCGCCGCCAGACCTTCGGTGCGCAGGGCGCGGTCCAGCCGCACGCCAAGCCGCCAGCTGACGTGCACCGTGCCCTCGGCATCTACCTGCCAGCGGCCGCCATAGTACACCGCCCAGCACACGGCGCTGATAAAGAAGAGCAATACAAGGTCCTGCCGCAGCGCCGCGTGCAGGGCGTCCCAGTTGCGGTCAAAAAGCACCTGTACCAGCGGCAAAAGGTACACCAGCAAAGTCTTGCGCAGCAGATGCAGCGCCGCCAGCGGGTGGAAGTGCTTTTCCCGGTTCATACGTTGCCCTCCATCAGTACCGCCGCCAGCGCAGTCGCCTGTGCGGCGGGGATGCCGGGCAGCACCAATTGCAGCCCCGGGCTGCGCACAAGGAGCACGGTGCACCCTGCCGCCCACAGTAGCGGGGTGCGCAGCAGCTGCACCCCGGTGACCGCCCGGCGCGGGATGCGGCGCAGTACAGGGACAGCCACCCCGGTCTGCACCGTAACGCTGTCTGCCGTCAGGGCGGCTACAAAGCTGCAGCAGCGCACCCGGACAAGTGCCACCAGCGCCACCCATACGATGCAAAAGACCGCGCCTGTCCACACGCTTTGCCAGAAGGCAAAGGGCGCGCAGACCAGCCCGGGCACAGCTGCCCAGACGCAGAGCACCCGGCGGGCGCGGGGCGGCAGCACCAGCGCGGTGCGCAGCAGCTCCTGCTCGCTCATTTGTGGGAGGAAAGACCCCACGCATCCATCAGCAGATGCAGGGTGTCGTCCTGTGTCAGGCAGAGCAGCCTATCCCACGGCAGCAGCACCGTGCTGCCGTGAGGGATGATGAACTCGGTATCCCGGGTGATGCTGACCAGAATGGCGTTGCCGGGGATGGGGATCTCCTTGATCTCCTTGCCCGCGAACTGAAAGTCCTCCGGCAGCAAAATCTCATTCAGGCTGGCAGTGCCGCCGCCAAGAGACAGCAGCTGCCGGATGGTGTCGGTCTCGATCTCCCGCTCCAGGATATGGCTCAGGTTGTCGGTGCCGCACACCACGGTGTCCACGCCCAGCGTGTGCAGGATGTCCCGGTTTTTGGGGTTGGAGGCACGCGCCACGGTGCGGTTCACGCCGAACTCCCGCTTGGCGATCTGGCAGGCCACCAGATTGGTCTCGTCGGTGTTGGTCACCGCCACAAAGGCGTCGCAGCTGGCCACATCGGCGGTGCGCAGGGTGTCAAAGCTCAGGGAGTCGCCGCAGATGACCGGGATATCCAGCGTATCCGCAAGGGTACGGCACAGCGCCTCCTGCGGCTCGATGATGGTCACCTTATGGTGGTGGGACAGCAGGCTTTGGGCAAGATACATGCCCACCCGGCCGCCGCCGGCAATACAAACTTTCATATCGTTACCTCATTCTACGGTCTGTAAAGCGAAAACAGGCTGTTTTACTTGGAAAGTGCCCGGAACACCGCCTGCTCGGTCAGCACGGTGGGGCAGATGGTCTCCAGCTCGTAGGCCTTGTGGTACAAAATTTGCAGATGCGGGTCGGACACCCGGCAGATGACCTTATCCCGGCGGAAGATGTTCTTTGCCAGCTGTGCCGCCATCAGGTTCACCGAGTCCTCCTCGGTCACCGCCGCCACGGCGTCGCAGTTCTCTACGCCGCCCCGGCGCAGGGTGTCCGGGTCGGTGGGGTCGCCCACAAGGGCAGTGCCGTGAAAGGTATAATCGTCAAAGGCATCCAGACGCTTGAGCTGCTCGGGGTCTTTTTCCACCACCGAGATATCATGGCCGATGCGTTCCAGATCGCGGATCAGCGCCGCACCCACCTGATCGCAGCCGATCACCAGTATGTTCATGAAGGTTCACCTCGTTGTTCTCAGAGCTTCTGCGCCGGGCGCAGAAAGCGGACAGACTTCTTATTTTTATAGTATAGCACATTTCCCGGGGCAGATAAATACAGCGCCCGGGGGAAAATTTCTATAATCTGTATGCACGGCGGCTCATAGTATGGTATACTGGAACTGCTTTTGAAAAAACTACGCACCCAGCGGGTGCTGCAGGAGGGATTTATTACGTTTTTCGAGATCATCAAAGCAATCCTGATGGGTATCGTGGAGGGCATTACCGAGTGGCTGCCCATCTCCTCCACCGGTCACATGATCCTTGTGGAGCAGGTCGTCAAGTTCAATGCCAGCGAAGAATTCATGTCCATGTTCCGGGTGGTCATCCAGCTGGGTGCCATTCTGGCCGTGGTGGTGCTGTTCTGGAATAAGCTGTGGCCCTTCGGGCTGCGGCAGGGCAAGGTCATCTCCAAGCCCAGCGTGTGGAACCTGTGGTTCAAGGTGGTAGCCGCCACCCTGCCGGTGCTGGTCATCAGCCCGCTGGACGATTGGATGGAGGAGCACTTCTATAACTACATCACCGTAGCCGCCATGCTGATTTTGTACGGTGTGCTCTTCCTTGTGGTGGAAAACCGCCGCACCACGCCCCGGGTCACAAAGCTGGAACAGATCAGCTACCGGGACGCTTTGCTCATCGGCGTGTGGCAGTGCCTTGCCATCATCCCCGGCACCTCCCGCTCCGGTGCTACCATCGTGGGCGGCCTGCTGCTGGGGCTCTCCCGCGCCTGTGTGGCAGAGTTCACCTTCTATCTGGCTATCCCGGTCATGGCGGGTGCATCCCTGCTCAAGGTGATCAAGTTCGCCATCTCCGGCGTATCCATCACCGGCACCGAGATCGCCGTGCTGCTGGTGGGCTGTGTTGTGGCCTTTGTCGTCAGCCTTGCAGCCATCCGCTTCCTGATGGATTACGTCAAGCGCCACGACTTCAAGTTCTTTGGCATCTACCGCATCGTGCTGGGTGCGATCGTGCTGGCTGTGGCAGCTATCACCGCACTGGCATAAGAGAAAATCTTATAATGATAACAGGGGCTGTTGCTTGCGCAACAGCCCCTGTTTTGATAGGAAAGCTCACTCTTCCGCTTTTTTCACCTTTACGCGCCACTTATGGGACATATACTCCGAGCGCAGCTTGTTGGTGACAAAGGTCTGGCTGCTGTACAGGCCATGGTGGCCGGAGAGCATATAGCAGATGCCGCAGCCCAGCGCGATGAGCTCCAGCCCAGCGCCGCTGAACAGCTCAAATCCCAGCAGGATGGAGGGGATCAGGGCGTTGGTGGCACCGCAGAAGATGGACACCAGCCCCACTGCCGCCGCAAATTCGGCGGGCAGACCCAGCAGCGGGCCGACCACGCAGCCGAAGGTAGCGCCCACAAAAAAGCTGGGCACCACCTCGCCGCCCTTGAACCCGCAGGCAAGGGTCAGCGCGGTAAGGAAGATCTTGCACAGAAAATCCCACGGCAGCGCCTGTCCCTGCTCCACGGCAGCGGTGATGACGCTCATGCCCGCGCCGTTATAGCGCCCCACGCCGAAGAGATAGGAAAAGCCGATGACCAGCACGCCGCCCGCAAAGACCCGCACCCACGGGTTCGGGAGAAGCTTTGGCACGGTGTGCTCCATGAAGTGGAGGGTGTAGCAGAACAGGCGGGAAACGGCAGCGCAGGCCACACCCAGCAGGATGACCAGCAGGGCAGTCCGGACATTCAGCTCCGGCGCAGTGAGCGCAAAGTGGGTGGGCGCGATGCCAAAGGCCAGCGAGCAGCCGTAGGCGATCAGGGCAGAGGTAAAGGCGGGGACAAAGGCAGCGGTAAAGGTCAGACCCACATCCTCCACCATCATGGCAAAGCAGGCCGCCGCCAGCGGGGTGCCGAACAGGGCAGAGAAGAACGCAGCCATGCCGCTGATGGTGGCGGTGCGGCGGTCGTGGTCCTTGAGCCGCAGCAGGGTGCCGAGGTTCCAGCCGATGCTGCCGCCCATCTGCAACGCAGCGCCCTCGCGGCCGGCAGAGCCGCCGCACAGGTGGGTGAGCACCGTACCCAGAAAGATAGCGGGCACCAGCAGAATGCTGACCGGCTCGCCGCTCTGCACGGCGCGGAGAACGTTGTTGGTGCCCACACCCTCGCACTTTGTTACCTTATAAAGGGCATTGATGAGCAGACCTGCCACAGGCAAAAGGAACAGCAGCCAAGGTTGCGCGGCGCGCAGCTCGGTGGCGTGCTCGACAGCAAGGTGGAACAAGGTGCCCAGAAATCCACAGAGCAGACCCATGGGAACTGCCAGAAGGAACCATTGCAGCGCCACCCGCAGGGCGGCTTCAGCTTCGTGCCGGAATGTATCAAAATCGTTCATAGACATAACTCCTGTATATTGACATCCGTTCCGTTTTTTGGAACCGATATAAAATAACACCGCAGGGCAGGGCTGTCAACCCCAAAATGGGCAGAGCAAAACGGCGCTGCTCCATTTTCTGTTTACACCGCTCGCCCGGGTGTGCTATACTGAAGGCAGTACCGCACAATTCCCGCCTGACGGCTCAAGCACCGTTCCGGCGGCTGCGGCGCGGCATCTGCGTTGCCAAAATGCTCGATAATACACAAAGTATTATCTGCGCTTTTGGCTTAGCATCTGCCGCACCTCGCTCGCCGTATCGGCACTTGGAATCATGTGGTATTGCCTGAACAAAAGAGAGACCGCGCGGCAGACGCCGCCGGAAGGATATGGGAGGAAAAACACCATGGAAGCATCCAAAGTTTACTATACGGATTTCCGCTGTCCGGTGGGCACCAGCCTGCTGGAAAAGCTGCGCCGGGTGTGCATTGCCGCCGGCATCAAGGACATCGACATGGACGGCCGGTTCGTGGCCATCAAGATGCACTTCGGCGAGCTGGGCAATCTGGCCTTTCTGCGTCCCAACTACGCCAAGGTGGTGGCAGACCTGTGCAAGGAGCAGGGCGGTATGCCGTTTTTGACCGACTGCAACACCCTGTACCCGGGCAGCCGCAAGAATGCGCTGGAGCATTTGAACTGCGCCCAGCTGAACGGCTTCTGGCCTATGACCACCGGCTGTCAGGTACTTATCGCCGACGGTCTGCGCGGCACGGATGAGGTGGAAGTGCCGGTGCCGAACGGCGAATACTGCAAGACCGCCAAGATTGGCCGTGCCATCATGGATGCGGACGTGTTCATCAGCCTGAACCACTTCAAGGGCCACGAGTCCACCGGCTTCGGCGGTGCGCTCAAGAATATCGGCATGGGCTGCGGCTCCCGCGCGGGCAAGATGGAGCAGCACGCTGCCGGCAAGCCCGCCGTGCAGGAGGGTTTGTGCCGCGGCTGCCACCGCTGCGCCAAGGAGTGCGGCTCGGACGCCATTACTTACAGCGCCGAAAACAAGGCCATCATCAATTACGACAAGTGCAAGGGCTGTGGCCGCTGCATTGGTGCGTGCAGCTTTGACGCCATCTATTCCCCCAACGACTGCGCCAACGAGCTGCTGGACCGCAAGATGGCAGAGTACGCCGCCGCAGTCTGCCACGACCGTCCCTGCTTCCATATTTCTCTGGTGCAGGACATCAGCCCCAACTGCGACTGCCACGGCGAGAACGACGCGCCCATCCTGCCGGATATCGGCATCTTTGCGTCCTTTGACCCTGTGGCGCTGGACCAGGCCTGCGTGGACGCCTGCCTGAACGCCGCCCCGCTGCCCAACAGCCAGCTGGGCGCAAACCTTGCAAAGCCGGGCTGGAACTGCTACCACGACAACTTCAAGGACTCCAACCCCAACATCGAGTGGAAAGCCACCCTTGAACAGGCCGAGAAGGTGGGCATGGGCACCCGCCAGTATGTGCTGAAAAAGGTATAACGACAAAATGGGGCGCTGACCACACGGTCAGCGCCCCATTGCGCTTTAAAGTTTAAGGTTGGGTTTAAGCTTCGCCGTTCGTCTCCGGCACAATGCCGTCCAGCACGGTCTGCAGCGCCTGCCAGTTTTTCAGGGTGCAGCCGGGCAGGGTGTCAGCGTCCAGCCCTGCGTCCGCAATGCGTTCGGTCATGCTGTCCTTGTCGCTGAGCAGGTCCAGCGCCGCGTCCTTGATCATCGGCCAAGCCTCGGCAAAGCCTTCCTGCTCGTTATCGGTCAGGTTGTCGTACCAGCTGTAAAAGGCCTCCTGAATGGTCTCCGGGGAGCGGCTGGACATCCGTGCGTCCTCGGCCCAGTGCAGCAGCGATGCCGCCGCGATGACCGATTTCAAGGAGCAGCCGGATACCCCGGGCCCCCAGCCCAGACAGGGCGCAAAGGCGTTGGATGTGCCGGTGATGGAGAACACCGAGTTCTCGTCGAAGTTGCCGGGGTTCAGCTCTCCGGTGTTGGCTTCTGTGGTGGAAGAGGGCAGCTCACTGCTGCCGGAAGCGGATGCGCTGTCCGAGGCGGGCGCAGCGCTGGATGCGGGGCTGCTGTCGGCAGAGCCGTTGCAGGCTGCCAGCAGGCAGCCCAGCAAAGCGGCGCACAGCAGCAGCGCAAGGGGACGGATATATTTCGATCTCATAAGAAAAACCTCCGTAAATGGTGCTCCGGCAAGCCGCCGGAGCGAAGCGGGATCTACACTCTAAGTATACGTTCTGCGCACGGCGTTGTCAATCGTTCTGCGCAGGACGAATTTCAAGCAGTCCTGTGCAGGATATACAAAAATGCGGCTTAAATTTCGGGCAGTTCAACGCATTGACATTTTCTGCGCTGGCTCGTATAATCAAAGCAGACAAGTGAATTTATCAGTGCGTGTAACTGTTCGATCAGGCATGAGCATCAGAGGGAAGGCGGCAACGGCATCCCTTTGGTTCTTGTGCCCTTTTTCTTTTTCACAAAAGCTGCGGCATGGAAGCGGAGGAGTGCGGCGATGCAGGCTGTAAAGGTATTCAATAACAATGCGGTGTCGGTGGTCATGCCGGACGGCAGGGAAGCCATTCTCGTGGGCAACGGGCTTGGGTTTGGCCGCCGCCCGGGGGACGTGATCGACAAAAGCCGCGTTTCCAAGGTATACTATGTGCAGAACGAGCTGCAGACCAAGTTCCTCAAGATGCTGGATAACGTCACCCCGCAGGTGATGCAGGCCGCCGAGCGCATCTCGCTGGCGGCAGAGGAGCAGGGCATCCTGCTCAGCAGCAAAAGCACCATCTCGCTGGTGGACCATATCAGCTTTGCGCTGGAGCGTGTGGAAAAGGGCACTTTTCTGCCCAACCTCGTGCTCTCGGAGACCCGGATGCTGTACCCGAAGGAGTACGCAGTGGGGCAAAGGGCGCTGGAGCTTGTTCGGCAGTTCTGCGGCGTACAGCTGCCGGAGGACGAAGCGGGCTACATTGCCCTGCATCTGGTAGCCGGTGCGGCGGACGGCGCGCTGGCCTACGATACCGTAAAGTTCGTCAAGGCGGTCAAGGAAATCATCTGCGATACCTATCACTGCACCTTTGAGGAAGAGAGCCTTGAGACCACCCGCCTGACCGTACACCTCAAGTTTCTGGCGGCGCGCATCCTGCGGCACACCCCGTGGCAGGACGCCGGGCTGGAATCCATGTATACGGTGCTTTTGCAGCGCGACAGCCGCAACGAGGTGTGCTTACAGCGCATCAATGCCTATCTGCGGCAGGAATTTGATTACGAGCTGGATCATCAGGAGCAGGTCTATCTGCTCATCCACCTGACCAAGATCGTTGGTTAAAATGTTTCAACAGGGCGTCCGGAAGCCCTGCGGAATAGAAATCATCCCCCAAAAAACAGTCAAGTCAAAAAGTGAGGAGTATTACACGATGAAAGAAAAAGTCATGAATGGCTTGGAAAAGTTCTCCAAAGCCATGCTCTCACCGCTGTCGTATATCTCGGCAGCAGGCCTGATCCTTGTGCTGGGCGCATTGCTTACCAGCACAAGCCTTAGTGCGATGATCCCCGTTCTGCAGTGGACCCCCATCAAGCTGCTGGGTCAGCTGATCTACAACTGCATCATGGTCATCATCAACAACCTCAGCCTGATGTTCTGCGTGGGCATCGCAGCGGCGCTGGCCAAAAAGAACAAGCAGCAGGCTGCCATCATCGGCCTGATGAGCTATTTTATGTACCTGACCGCCGGCAACGTCACCCTGACCCAGCTGGGTATGCTGGCCGAGGCTGACCCGATGGTGGGTCTGTACGGCACCGGTCAGTCCACCGTGTTCGGCATCCAGACGGTGGATATGGGTGTGTTCGGCGGCATCCTGCTGGGTCTGGTCTGCGGCTGGGTGTACAACCGCACCTGTGAAAAGCAGTTCAAGGGCATCATCACCCAGATCTACTCCGGCAACCGCTGGTCCTTTACCTGCATGGTGGTCTTTTCCATCCTGTTCGGCTTTGGCTCCTGCTTCTTCTGGCCGCCGGTGCAGAGCGTCATCAGCGCACTGACCGATCTGATCGCCACCTCCGGCAACTTCGGCCTGTTCCTGTACGGCTTCCTGGAGCGCTTCCTCATCCCCACCGGCCTGCACCACCTCATCTACACCCCCTTCCAGTTCTCTGCACTGGGCAACAGCCTGACCGTGGGCGATGCCACCTACACCGGCTCCTACATCGTCATGATGATGGAGTACAGCATGGGTCTGCCCTTCTCGGACGGCATCGTGTGGATGTACACCGGCTTCACCAAGACCTTCGGTTACTTTGGCATCGTGGCGGCCTTCATCTTCTGCGCCCGCAAGGAGAACCGCAAAAAGACCGCTGCCGTTCTGGTGCCGCTGGCATTTACCGCCTCTCTGGCTTCCATCACCGAGCCGCTGGACTTCATGTTCTGCTTCTCTGCCCCCATCCTGTGGGTGGCACACGCCTGCATCTCCGGCCTGTTCATCGTGCTGCTGCACACCTTCCATGTCACCGGCTTTACCACCAACCTCCTCGGCTCGATTCTGATGAACCTTTCCGCCGGTGCAGATAAGACCAACTATCCCACCCTGTATCTGCTGGCGCTGTGCCAGATCGCAGTGTACTTTGTGGTGTTCACCCTGCTGATCAAGGCCTTCAACATCCACACCCCCGGCCGGGAAGAGGTGAGCACCGAGACCGCTAAGAGCGATGCACCCGCCAAGAAGGCAAGCGTGAAGGACGCTGCCGAGGTCCAGTGCGTCATCGACGGTCTGGGCGGCAAGGAGAACATCCTGTCGGTGGACAACTGCTTCACCCGTCTGCGGGTAAACATCAAGGACCCCGCAAAGCTGGACGAAGCTGCCATCAACAAACTGCCGAACAGCGGCATCGTGAAAAAGGGAACCGATATCCAGATCGTTTACGGTCTGCAGGTAGCCGATATCAAGCGTGCTGTGGAAGCACAGCTGGAAAACCAGTAAACCGCTTTTCCGTGCCCCGGCGGAATGCGCCGGGCAAACCTGAAATACAAAAGGAGTGTTTATACTATGGTCATTACTATTGCTGGCGGCGGTAGCACTTTTACCGCCGGTATCGTCAAATCCATCGCCCTGCGCCGGGAAGAACTGGAAGTGGACGAGATCCGTCTGTTCGACATCAACAAGGAGCGGCAGGACAAGGTAGCCGTTGTGGTGGACTGGGTCCTGCACAAGGAACTGAATACCGACATCAAGCTGGTGGTCACCACTGATGTGCAGGAGGCTTACACGGACACCTCTTTTGTGTTTGCCCAGATGCGCGTGGGCGGCTACGCCATGCGGGAGCAGGACGAAAAGATCCCCCTGCGCCACGGCTGCGTGGGACAGGAGACCTGCGGCTGCGGCGGCATGGCCTACGGAATGCGCACCATCTTCCCCATGATCAAGCTGATCGATGACGTGGAAAAGTATGCCAAGAAGGATTACTGGATCCTGAACTACTCCAACCCCGCCGCCATCGTATCCGAGGCCTGCCGCAAGCTGCGCCCGAAGGCACGGATCATCAACATCTGCGATATGCCCATCGCCATCATTGACGTGGTGGCAGCTGCCATGGGCATCCAGAACAAGAAGGAGATCGTTTACGATTACTTTGGCCTGAACCACTTTGGCTGGTTCACCTCCATCCAGTACCACGGCGAGGATCTGATGCCCAAGCTGCGCGCCTACATCAAGGAGAACAAGATCCTTTTGCCGGAAAGCTACCTCAAGGGCATGGGCGCGCTGACCTCCTCCGCCAGCCAGAACCGCCACACCAAGGGCAGCTGGTACTATGTGTGGAAGGGCGAGTACGAGATCATGGAAAACTTCCCGGAGTACCTGCCCAACACCTACCTGAACTACTATCTGCAGGCCAAGGAGTTCGTGGAGCACTCGGACCCGAACCACACCCGCGCCAACGAGGTGGAGGAGACCCGCGAAAAGAACCTGTTCGACGGCATCGACCACTACCTCAAGACCGGCGAGGTGGACGCCAACACCTTCTATGCCGGCAGTCACGGCGACTGGATCGCAGATCTTTCCGCTGCGCTGAAGAACGACACCAAGGCACGCTTCCTCATCATCACCGAGAACCGCGGCGCGATCCCCAATATGCCCTATGACGCAATGGTGGAACTGCCCGCCTACATCGGCAAGAACGGCCCGGAGGTCATTGCCCGGGACAACATCCCGCTGTTCCAGCAGGGTCTGATGATGCAGCAGCTCAACAGCGAAAAGCTGCTGGTGGAGGGCTGCGTGGAAGGCAGCTACGAGAAGGTGTTGCAGGCCTTCACCCTGAACAAGACTGTGCCCAGCATGAACGTTGCCAAGGCCATTCTGGACGATATGATCGAAGCCAACAAGGGCTACTGGCCGGAACTGCACTGAGCAGCCGACCTTACAGCCGCCGCAGGCATTGCCGCCTGCGGCGGCTTTTTTGTGCGCATTGACCTTTGCACAGCAAGGGCTTATAATGAGAAAAAACCAGTAAAAGCGAAAGGAAGCACACCCATGCAAAACCAAGTCCCTGTATCCCAAAACCGCCCGGTCACCGGGCGCTTTGCGCCCAGCCCCAGCGGACGGCTGCATCTGGGCAATCTGGCGTGCAGCCTGCTGGCATGGCTCAGCGCAAAAAGTCAGGGCGGGCGCATCGTGCTGCGCATCGAGGATCTGGACGCCGAGCGCTGTCCCCGCGTCTACGCCGACTTACTGGAGCAGGACCTTGCGTGGTTGGGGCTTACATGGGACGAGGGCGGCAGCACCGGCGGTGCACACGCGCCCTATTACCAGAGCGAGTGCGGGGACATCTATACCCAAAGCTACCGCAAGCTGGAACAGAGGGGGCTGGTGTACCCCTGCTTCTGCTCCCGCTCCCAGCTGCACGCCGCCAGCGCACCCCACACCTCGGATGGCAACGTCATCTACCCGGGCACCTGCCGGGGGCTGACGCCGGAGGAAATTGCGGAAAAGCGCAAAAAGAAAGCCCCTGCCTACCGTCTGATGGTGCCGGACGAGGAGATCACCTTTACGGACGGCTGCATGGGCACCCACACGGAGAACCTGCTGCGGGACTGCGGCGACTTCTACCTGCGCCGGGCAGACGGGGTGTTTGCCTATCAGCTGGCGGTGGTGGTGGATGATGCCCGCATGGGCATCACCGAGGTGGTGCGCGGGGCAGACCTGCTGTCCTCCACGGCGCGGCAGCTGTACCTGTACCGTCTGCTGGGCTTGCAGCCGCCCCGCTTTGCCCACTGCCCGCTGCTGCTGGCAGCGGACGGACGGCGGCTGTCCAAGCGGGACGGCGACCAGAGCCTTGAAAACCTGCGGGCAAAATACACCGCGCCGGAGATCATCGGCAAGCTGGCGTATGCCTACGGATTGCAGCCGGAACCCGCCCCCCGCACCCCGGAAAGCCTTGTGCCGGACTTTGCGTGGACAAAAGTCCCCAAGCAGGATATCTGCCTGCCCGAGGGGCTGTTCTGACGATTTTGAATGGCCGCCGCGTGCGCTTTGGCCATGTTCAGCGGAAAAATTATTATTATAATTTGTGGCTCAGAAACGCCTGCGGGCGTTTCTGAGCCACTTTTTCACAGTTGGGGTCGTAAAGAAAAACGCCAGTTTTCCAACTGGACCAGAAAACTTTCCCAAGAGGGGCTTTCGCGTGAAAAAAGGCTTCCAAAAAGTCCGCAGACTTTTTGGAAGCCAAAATAAAAATAATTTTTCCTTGAATTATGCCCAGAGCAGCGCGGAGGGCATTTCAAATCGTCCCGCGCTGCCGAAAAAAGAATTTTATGCTCTCCGCACCTGCGGCAGCTGGCTGCGCTCGAGGGCGGTAAAGGCGCTGTCCAGAGCCAGTGCCAGCAGTGCACCCAAGGCCACGTCAATGCAGCTGTGCTGCTTGAGCAGCACGGTGGAGCAGACGATGGAAACGCACAGCACAGCAGCTGCGGGACGCATCCAGCGGCGGCGGGGCGCCTCAAAAATGCGGCTGCGGTAGTACGCCAGCAGCAGCGTTACCGAGTTGAACACATGGATGGACGGGCAGACGTTGGTGGCGGTGTCGGTGCGGTACAAAAAGCGCACCACCCGGGCAAAGATGTCGCTGCCCGGCACCCAGTAGGGGCGCAGGTCCAGTGCGGTGGGCAGCACCGCGTAGCAGGCCAGTGCAATGGTCATGCCGGAGAACAGCGGCAGACACAGCCGCCAGAAGTCCTCACGCGGGGCTTTCCACAGCAGATAGAACAGGGTGAAGGGGATCCACGCAAACCATGCAAAGTAGGGGATCACCGCATATTTGCAGAAGGGGATCAGATCGTCCAACCGACAGTGCACCAGAATGCTGCGCAGGGGGACGTTTGCCTCCAGATAGTGAAAAACAGAAAGATAAAATATAGTATACAGCGCCATGAACCCGATGGGGTGGCGCGCAAGCCAGCTGCGTTTCATAGAATAGCCTCCTTTTGCAGAAGAGCAGAACTCGATAGCATTGAGAAATTATACGCCCGAACGATGAAGATTGCAAGAACGAAAGGTGAAAACTTTGTCAAGCGCTGAAAAAATAATTTGTGAAACCTGTAAAAAATACCATCGCTCTTCTGTTGATAATACGAATCAAAGCGGCGTTTTCCTGCAAAAAAAGAAAAATCCACCCCTTCACCGGTCTTTACAGACCGGAAAAGGGGTGGATACCAAAAATTCAGATCACACTCTGCTCCAGCCAGCTGCCCCGGCGGAAGCGCAGATAGAAGCACAGCGAGCGGAACACCCAGTCCAGATACATCCCCATCCAGATGCTCAGCAGCCCGCCGCCGAAGCACAGCACGACCAGATAGCAGAAGCCTACCCGGAACGCCCACATGGACACGATGCTCACGGTCATGGTAAACCGGGCGTCACCGGCGGCGCGCAGGATGTTGGGCAGGGTAAAGCTGGACGGCCACACGAACAGGGAAACGATGTTGAACCACACCATGATGTCCAGCGCCATGGCCTGTGCCTCCGGCGAGAGGTTGAACAGGGACACCGCGAACCGGTTGGCGAAGAAGAAGGCCGACAGGTTCATCACCCACGCGCCGCAGTAGGCGGTCAGCATCAGGCGGCGGGAGTAGTACACCGCCTGTTCCTTTTCGCCCGCGCCCAGACACTGGCCCACCACGGTCAGGGCAGCCATGCCCACGGCGTTGGCGGGGATGTTCAGGAAAGTGGTGGTGGTATTGGCAACGGCATTGGCGGCAATGGCTGCCGTGCCAAGGGTGGAGGTCAGGCTGGAGACCGACAGCTTGCCGATCTGGAACATGCCGTTCTCGATGCCGGCGGGGATGCCCACCCGCAGGATGCGCCGGATCAGCCCGCCGTTCGGAGCCATCGCCCGCAGGCTGTCCACCCGCAAGGCGCAGCCCGGCTTTTGCAGCAGATACAGCACCACCGCGCAGGCAATGGCGCGGGACACAAGGCTGGCCAGCGCCGCACCCATGACCCCCATGCCGAAGCCGTAGATCAGCACCGCATTGCCGCCGATGTTCACCACGTTCATCACCAAGCTGGACAGCATACTGATCTTGCTGTTGCCCTGCGCCCGGAACAGCGCCGCACCAGCGTTGTACAGGCCGATGAAGGGATAGCTCAGCGCCGAAAGCAGAAAGTAGGTCTCGGCGTAGCGCATCACGTCCGCATCAATGGAGCCGAAGATGCCCCGCAGAATGGCGTGCCGCCCGCCGATGACCACCGCCGCCACCAGCACACTGAAACTGGACAGCACGAATAAAATCTGCGCCGCCGCAGCCTTGGCGTTTTTTGGCTCCTGATGGCCGATGTACTGGCTGGTGACCACCGCGCCGCCGGTAGCCAGTGCGCTCATGATCTGGATCATCAGGGTGTTGAAGCTGTCCACAAGGCTTACGCCGGACACGGCGGCTTCGCCCACCGAGGATACCATCAGGGTATCCGCCAGACCAATGGTCACGCTGAGCGCCTGCTCTGCGATCAGCGGCAGCAGCAGCGCCACCAGCGCCTGCCGTGGAAACAGGGGAGTGGATGTGAATTTGGACGATTTCATGCTGTCCTCCGTTGCAAATGACAAAAAAGCTCGAATGCTTCTATCATACAGCGGAAGCTGTCGAAATGCAAGAGGTTGTATACAAGAAAGGGCCAAAAAGCAACAGTCTGCCGCGCTGCGTGCCCTTTACCCATGGGCACAGTTGTGTTAAAATAAGGTTGCAGCCCGCCCCGCTGTGCAGGAGAGGGGCGCTGCTTTGGTATATGATAAGAAGGTAAAGACCCATAAGGGGGTAAAGTATGCAGCAAACTGCGCATAAGGTCGTGGTCATCGGGCATCGCAACCCGGACACCGACTCCATTTGCTCTGCCATTGCCTATGCAGAGCTGAAAAACAAGACCAGCGATCTGGTCTGCGAAGCCCGGCGTGCGGGCAAAATGAATCAGGAAACTGAATTTGTGCTGAAAAAGTTCGGGGTCACGCCGCCCCGGATGTGCACCGACGTCAACCCTAAGATCCGGGACGTGGATTACCGCCAGATCCCCGGCATCTCCGGCTCCACCAGCCTGCGCAAGGCGTGGGAGATCATGCGCGACCAGAAGATCGACACCCTCCCCGTGACCAGCGAGGATGACGAATTGCAGGGCGTCATCACGGTGAAGGATATCGCCACCGCCAACATGGACCTGTTCGACACCGGCATCCTTGCCAAGAGCCGCACCAGCTACCGCAATATTCTGGAAACGCTGGGCGCTACCATGGTAGTGGGCAGCGAGGACGCAGTGTGCACCACCGGTCACATCCGCATTGGCACCGCCACCCCGGAAATGCTGGAAAGCAACATGGAAAAGGGCGATATCGTCATCCTGACCAACCGCTACGAGAGCCAGCTCTGCGCCATCGAGAAGGAAGCTTCTCTTATCATCATCTGCAACGGCGCAAAGGTGGGCCGCACCATCCAGCATATCGCCGCCGAGACCGGCGTAGCCATCATGAGTGCCCCCTGCGATACCTATGCGGCGGCAAAGCTCATCAGCCAGTGTGCGCCCATTTCCTATTACATGACCCGGGACGATATCATGAAATTCACCCTCGTCACCCCGGTGGCAGACGTCACCCGCGTGATGGCAAAGGTGCGCCACCGGTATTTCCCCATTCTGGACGCAGACGGCAAGTATTGCGGTATGATCAGCCGCCGCAACATCATCAACCTGCGCAAGCGCCGCATCATTCTGGTGGACCACAACGAGGCCACACAGGCGGTGGAGGGCTTTGATCAGGCCGAGATCCTGGAGATCATCGACCACCACCGCATCGGCAGTCTGGAGACCAGCGGCCCGGTGTACTTCCGTAACCAGCCGGTGGGCTGCACCGCCACCATCGTCACCCAGATGTACGATGAAAACGGCGTGACCATCCCGCAAAAGACCGCCGGTCTGCTGCTGGCTGCCATCCTGTCGGATACGCTGGTGTTCCGCAGCCCCACCTGCACCCCCATCGACGTGAACGCCGCCAACCGTCTGGCAAAGATCGCCGGGGTGGACATCAACGAGTTTGCCAACGAAATGTTCGAAGCCGGCGAAAAGCTGGACGGCAAGACCGCCGAGGAAGTGTTCTTGCAGGACTTCAAGGTGTTCATGTGCGGCGATATCCGCTTTGGCGTGGCGCAGGGCAGCTACATGACCCGCAAGAACCTGACCGCCGCCGAGGCGCTGCTGAAGCCGTATCTGGAAGAGGCACGCAACAAGCAGAACGTGGAGGACATCTACATGCTGCTGACCGATGTGCCCAAGGAAGAGAGCGTGGTCATCTGCGATGGACGCTACGCCGCCGGGGTGCTGACGGATGGCTTCGAGATCCAGCCCGGCACTGATGGCAGCTGGACGCTGCCGGGCGTGGTGAGCCGCAAAAAGCAGTTCATCCCCGCCCTGATGACCGCTTATCAGGAACTGTAAAGGGAATGATGCACCGTGCCTGCGGCACGGCATGATGTTCCCTGCGGGAAATGATGTTGCCCTGCGGGCAAATGATGTGTGCCTTGCGGCACAATTGCCGCCGCAGGCGGCTGCATCATTTCCGGCGCAGCCGGAACATCATTGCGAAGCACATCATACTGCGCGCAGCACAGTACATCATTCCCCCGAAGGGGGACACCGCTGTGTTTGATTTTCTTTCCAAAAAGGACCGCACCCCGCCCGCACTGCCGGAGGGCACGGAGCGGCGGCGCTACATCATCACCGGGCAGGTGCAGGGGGTGGGCTTCCGCTACCGGGCGCGGTACGCCGCGCAGACCCTTGACCTGACCGGCTGGGTGCAGAACGAGGACGACGGCAGCGTGACGCTGGAAGTGCAGGGCGACCCGGACAAGTTTATGTCTCTGTTCGCCATGATCCAGAAAAGCGATTATATCCAGATCACCGGCATCCGCAGCAAAAATATCCCGCCCGACCCGTGGGAGCGCGGCTTCTCGGTGAAGGGATATTAAAGGAACGGAATAGAAACAGAGCGCCTGACACTGCGGTGTCAGGCGCTCTGTTTTATCATATTATATTTTTACCCCAGCACCTTCAGGGGGGAGTTTTCCACCCACAGGGTATTGTCCAGCAGGCGGGTGACGGCAAGCCGTCCGTTTGCCGTTACCCGGGCGGGGTCGAGGGCGTAGAAGTCGCTCTCGGTCAGGTTTTCCGGGTCGGCGGTGGGGGAGATGCCCGCCACGCAGACCCAGTGCCCGTAGGTGCTGCTGGTGGCAATGTGGGGGTAGTTCACCTCGCTCCAGCCGGAGTCGGTCAGGTGGTATTCATAAGTAGAGGTGCGGTTCGTGTGCCTTTTGACCCCGCTCACCGTGGTATTTTTCAGGTGCACGATCACCGGACGCCCGGCGGAAAGCTCGCTGTACAGTTTTTTCAGGCATTCGGCGCGGGTGCCGGAGTACCCGGTGTAGCCCGCTGCGGACCACACCGCCCCGTTCGACCACATCCCGCTGCCGGAGCACACCTTGCCGTCCAGAATGGTGCGGGCGTAGCGCAGCGCGTACAGGCTGCACTTGCCGGAGGTCTGGTTGCCGATGGAAAGGATGTGGCTGGTGTCGAAGCTGAGCAGCCGGATGCCGTTTTTCTCTTTCAGCGCAGCGGCGTGGGCACGGGGCAAAAAGGCGCACAGCAGCAAAACCAGCGCCAGAACTGCCGCCGCCAGCCGCTGTGCCGCGCGGGCGGGACAGTGTTGCATGGGTGTTTCCTCCGTTATCACTTCAATTCGGACATGATTTTACCACTAAAACGTGGTAAAAATGTGTAAAAAGGCAAAATAATGGGGCTCCCTCCCAGAGGGAGCTGGCGCGGCGCAAGCCGCATCTGAGGGAGTTAATGCCCGCCAACACAACATATGTCCAAATTTAAGTGCCCTCCGCACCCGGCAAAACTGCGCCGCCGGGGCAGGGAAAAGAAGATTCCGTGGATTGTCGACGGTCTTTATTCCGGAATATATCAGAACTGCAACAAATCCCGCTTGTTTTCATCCTTTTTGACGAAAACGCTTCAGGAAGTTTAGCTATATTCCCGATTGACAAAACCATCGCTTGTCGGATATAATCAGGGCAGAAAGGCAACGATGGTTGCGCAAGACCTTTCGGAGAAAAGAAACATAACCACAAACAAGCTGATTGGAGGGATACCCTTATGAAGAACCTGAAAAAATTCGTAGCCCTGCTGCTGGCAGGTGTGATGGCTATGGTGATGCTCACCGCCTGTGGCGGCGGCACTCTCACGGACAAACAAAAGGAAGAAGCGATCCAGAAGCAGCTCGGTCGAAAGACTCAGGCTACGGCTCTGCGTGATAATGACGGCAAGGTCAAGAATGACAGCCAGCTCTATAAAGAAACTGCAGAACTGCTGGATGCACGAATCAAGGCAGATACCAGTGCATTTGGTACTCTCGCTGTTGATTTTGACGTCAAGGGCATCGATCCTGCAAAGCAGTATGTGACTGTTACCCTGTCGGCAGACTATAAGACTGCTGGTCTCGTGGCAGGCTTTGTCAATTTGATCACTGAGAAGCTTGGCAAGATCGAAGCCAGCAACAATAGCGTGAAGTTCGACACCGAGTGGGCAAAGGCAGCTGTCGTTGTCAGAACCAATGAAAAGGGCAGTTACGCTGCAATCGCAATTCAGGTCAAGAACCTCGCTTACCCCAAGACCTGATAATTTCAACATCATTCCCCGGAGAGCACCCGCCCTCCGGGGCTTTTTTGCGCTCTGCCCAAAAATCCCGGCAAAAAACAGGCACACCTGCCATTGACGAACGCCGCCGTGCTGCTGTAAAATGAAAGCAGAATGCCCCGTGCATCCGCACGGGAACGCCCTGCATTTTAAAAAGGAGCATTGCATGAAAAAGATCAAGCGTCTTGCGGCTGTTCTTCTGGCCGGTATCATGGCACTGGCGCTGCTCACCGCCTGCGGCGGCAGCGACCCCGGCAACCCCGAGTTTGACGCCAAGGTGGAAGGCGCCTATCTGGACGCGCTGAATAAGGCGTTCGGGACGGCCTTTCAAAACGATGACGCCATCCGGGCATTGGCTGTTTCCCACGTCGCCGAGAACAGCGGCGCGGACAGCCTGACCGGTGAAATGCTCTGGAAAACAGAGGGTGACGGAAAAACCATGGTGCGGCAGGTGATGCTTTGCTGGGAACTGAAAAAAGACACCGGAAAAGGTTATGTGCCGCTTTTCTATGAGGCTGCAAAAACCGAAGCCATCAAAGCCAACAATACCAATGTTCAAGTTCTGCTCCGCACCGTGAACAAGGAGATCGCCAACGCAGACAAAAACGGCATAACGCTGGAGCTTACCGCGCTGGGTGTCGGCGCACGGACCATCGGCGGCAAGACCTATGTTGCCATCGGCTTTGAACTGACCAATACCACTGCACAGTAACTGCACCCCGCCCCGAGGAGCACCCCCGCTCCCCGGGGCTTTTTGTATCCAACGAACTGACATATCTGCTCAAAAGCAACTGGAAAATCTAGGTAGTCTGTACATTGACGGAGAAAAAAAGATGCTGTAAAATGAACATAGGTCATACGGGCTTTTGAGGCGCGGAAAAGGCCTGCAATTCATTTTATTTATGGAGGAATCTAGCATGAAAAAGATGAAACGTCTTGTGGCCGTTCTTCTGGCCGGTATCATGGCACTGGCAATGCTCACTGCTTGCGGCGGCACCCCCGGCACCCCCGGCAGCTCGGAGTTTGAGGGTAAGGTCGAGCAGGCCTATATGGCAGAGCTGAATAAGACTTTTGCTACGAATTTTAATAACGATGCCGCCATCAAGAAGCTGGCTGTCGATTACATCCAAGAGGTAAGCGGCGCAGAGACTCTGAATTCTAACACACTTTGGAAACACGAAAATCCGACTGCAAATACCCAGAATCAGGTTATGGTCTGCTTTGACCCGGTGCAGTCCACCGGCAATGAGTATGTGAAGTTCTACTACGAAGTGGACAAGGCAGAGAATATTACGCCGGATGCAACGAACATTGCTACCCTGAAGCTCACTTGGGACACTATTCAGAGCATAGCAGCCAATAATGGTAAGACCATCGAGCTTACCGCGCTGGGTGTTGGCGCAAAGACCATCGGCGGCAAGACCTATGTTGCCATCGGCATTGGAATGAAAGTTGCACAGTAATTGAATCACCCCGCCCCGGAGAGCACCCGCTCTCCGGGGCTTTTTTTCGCCCGCCCTCTCAGGCGCTCCCGCGCCAGCTCCCCCAAAGGGGGAGCCAAGGTCTGAGGCTTGTTGCTGAAGTTTTAGGTGCAATGAGAAAGCTTTCGGCAGTGCTCTTGGCTCTCCCTTTGGGAGAGCTGGCATCGCGTAGCGATGACTGAGAGGGCGCACGCCGTTCGCCCCATTGCTAAACATTAGATGCAATGAAAAACCTTCCGGGCGCGCCAGAGGCTCTCTCCCCGAGGGAGCTGGCAAAGCCGTCAGGCTTTGACTGAGGGAGTTTGCTTTTTTTCGCCTTTTTGTGACAAACCCCGCCCGCTGTGGTACAATAAAAGGGTATCGAACCAAGACAGAAAGGACGTTTCCATGCAGCTGTTTGAACTGGTCAGCCCACGGCTGTTCCGCCCGCTGGCGGGGCCCAACCGGGCGTTTTATGCAGAGCTTTTGCTGCTGCTCTGGGAGGAGTGCCGCCATACGGCAGATTACAGCATTTCCCGCGCCGAGGCCGTCTCCCGCGCCGAGGATTATTTTGCCGCGCTGGCAAAGCCGCTGGCGCTGGACGCCGATGGCGCGGGCGACGAGGACGAGCAGCCCACCCGCGACCCCCACACGCTGGCGGTGGGCTTTTTGCTGCGTCTGCGCCGCACCGGCTGGCTGGAGGAGCAGCCCGGCAGCTACGAAAGTGAGCCCACCCTTGCCTTTATGCCGGAGGTCACCCCGCTGCTGGATGCGCTGGAAGAGATATTGAACCCCCGGGTGGTCACCTATACCGGCAAGCTGTACAAGGCGTGGCAGCTGCTGGGCAGCATCGGACAGGAAAAAAGCCCCTACGAGAACGTGCTGCGGGAGGTGGCGGCAGACCTTGAAACTTTGAACAAGTCCCTGCGCGCCCTCAACGCTTCCATCGGGCATTATATCGACCGCCTGACCCATAACCGCACCCCGCAGGAGGTGCTGGAACTGTTCGACCAGTACGAGGAAAAGGTGGTGGCGGCGGCGTACCACCGCTTTAAAACCAGCGATAACCTGTTCAATTACCGCGCCTATCTGGAAGAAGAGCTGGACGACTGCGAGCAGAACCAGCTGCCCCGGCTGGCGCTGGATTACGCCCGGGTGGAGCGCTGCGCCCCCGGTGAAGCTGCACCCCGGGTGCGTGCCCTCATCCAGCAGCAGCGGGACGCGCTGGAAGAGATGAGCACCCTGATGAAGGAGATCGACGCCAGCCACATCCGCTACCGCAAGCGGGCGGTGCAGCGGGCACAGTTTTTGCTGCTGAGCGACCGCTCGGCGCAGGGCAGCGTCACCGCCCTGCTGCGCCGCTATGCGGAGGACATTCGCAGCCCGGAGCAGCTGTTCGAGCCGGACGACGGCCCGGTGGCAGCACGGCTGCGCCTGTACCCGGCGGCAGTGTTCGGCACAAAGCCGCTGTATCCTCCCGCCGCGCCCCGCACCGAAGCGCCCCTTGCCCCGGTGCGCACCGAGCCCCTTGACCCCGAACGGCTGCGGCAGGAGCAGCAGCTGCTGCTGGATTACGCCCGCCTTGCCGTCACCGAGGAAAACGTGGCGCTGCTGGCGCGGCAGGCACTGGCTGCCCGCGGGCAGGTGAACGCCTCCACCCTTGTGGAGGAATACCCGAACGATTTTACAGGCATCATCGGCCTGCACACCTATTCCCAGTCGCCGCACCGGGAGTATGATATCACCCTGACCGGAAACTGGGTGGAGCGCGGCGGCTTCCGGTTTCAGGATTTTGTCCTGACCCGCCGCAAGGAGGTAAACACGGATGGCAACCATTGATCTGCTGGAAGAGACCGCAAACTATCTGCTCAACCACTGCTTTGTGCTGGGCTGCGTAGAGGAACAGCGGGCGAAATATCTGTATATTCAGGACCACCTCAACGAGGTGCGGGCGGTGTTCAAGCCCTTGGGCTACGCGGTGCTTTTGTACCCCGCGCCCATGCAGGCGGCGGCACTGGTCAACGAGCACGAGGGCAGTCAGGCGCGGCTGCTCAAGTACGAAAGCATTTTGCTGCTGGTGCTGCGGCTTTTGTACCTGCAAAAGCGGGAAAGCCTTGCCGCCAGCGCGGACGAGGTGCTGGTCACGGTGGAAGAAGTACAGGCCGAATTGCAAAAGATGAACCTGCCCCGCAAGCTGGACCAGCAAACGCTGGAAAAGCTCATGCGCACCCTGCGCCGGTACAATCTGGCGCGTCCGGTGGGACGGCTGTCCGGGCTGGACAGCCGCATCGAGGTGTTCCCCACGGTACTGCTGGCGCTGCCGGATGCCGACCTTGCGGATGCCGCCGCCGAGAGCGCCCGCACCCGCACCGAGCTTGGTCTGTACGAGCGCCCGGAGGGCGCAGACATGGAAACAGGGGAGGGTGAAGCATGATCGAACTCAAGCGTCTGAAGCTTATCAACTGGCACAACTTTGAAAATACCACCTTCGACTGCGCCCGCCTGACCTATATGATCGGCGTGAACGCCGTGGGCAAGACCACCATTCTGGACGCCATCCGCTACTGCCTGACCACCAACCGCAACTTCAATGCGCTGGGCAATAAGAAAAGCGGCCGCACCCTGCAAGGCTCTGTCCACGCCAAGCAGCGCGGCGAAAACGCCTACCGCCGCCCGGGGCATACCGTGGCGTATATCGGGGCGGAGTTCTGGGACAGCGTAAAGCACACCAGCTTTGTCATCGCGGTGCGGGTGGAGTCCGAAGGTCCCATGCAGGAGCTGCACCCCGGCGACCAGACGTGGTATATCTCGGAGGACGGCATCACGCTGGAACAGCTGCCCTTTATCGACCCGCGCACCGGTGCGCCCAGCGCCAAGGAGGACTTCAAGCCCGCCGAAGGGCGGCTTTCCTACACCCGCAGCCCAAGCGAAGCGCGGGATAGGATCTGCCGCGCTCTGGGTATCGGACGCGCAGCCAGCCCGCTGGGCAAAAAGTTCAACGAGGTGTTCCAGATGGGCACCAGCATGGACGAGATCCCGAATTTCCGGGAGTTTCTGTACCAGTATATCCTGCCCCAGCCGGAGCTGGACTTGGAAGCCTTGCAAGGCGACCGCTTGGAGCTGGAAAACCTCCACGCCGTGCTGGCGGAAGCCCAGACCCGCGCCGATGCGCTGGACGAGATCGTCCGTTTCGGCCGCGAAGCCACCGAAAAACAGACCGAAGCCCTTGTGAACCGGGGCGCCGCCCTGCTGGCGCGGGCTGCTGCCGATGCCGGAGAAAAGGCCGTCTGGCAGGAGCGGGTAGACGCCGGACGCCGCCAGCAGGAAACGCTGCGCACCCGCTACGCCGAGGCCAAGACCGCCGAAGCGGAAGCCCGCCGCGCCTACCTGACCGCCCACAGCGCCGCCGGTGCCAGCGGCGAGGGCCGCGCACTGGATGCCCTCAGCGAGGAACTGGCGCACCGGCAGACCGCATTGGATGCCGCCGCCCGCCGCGCCGATACCGCCGAAAAAGCCGCCGAAAAGACCGGCAACCTGCTGGCGGTGCTGCGCCGCAGCGGCTTTGCCGCCGGACAGAAGATGGCAGACCTGACCCCGGACACTCTGCCCGCCCTGACCGACTGGCTGACCGCACAGGAAAAGCCGCTGGAAGAAGCCTATTTTGCCGCCCGGCAGCACACCGCCGCCTTGCAGCGGCAGCAGACCGAGAAACGCGCCGAGCTGGATGCCGTATCCGGCGGCAAGTGGGTGTACCCCCACGGGGACGCCGCCACCCGGGTGCGGGACGCCGTGAATGCCGAGCTGAAAAGCCGGGGCATGGAGCCGGACGCCCGCATCTTCTGCGAGCTGCTGAACGTGGAGGACGAGAGCTGGCAGGACTGCGTGGAAGCCTGTCTGGGCGACCGCCGGTTCGATATCCTTGTGCCGCCCGCCCACTACGTCGCCGCCAAAAGCGCCTTTGTGGCGCTGAAGGATAAGGTGGGGCCCATCAGTCTGCTGGACACCCCGGGGCTGCGCAAGGCCAACCGCCGCGCCGACACCGCCCCCGCCGACAGTCTGGCGGCACAGGTCACCAGCGAAAACCCGCTTGCCGCGCAGTACGCCGACACCATCCTGCGCCGCATCGTCTGCTGCGACACCCCCGACACGCTGGAAAACTACCCCGACAGCGCCACCCGGGACCTTCTGCGCCACCATCCCTTCCGGTTGGAGCGTCTGCGCACCCCGCAGCGCTATATCGGTCTGGAAGCCCGCCGCGCCCGCGCCGGGGCACTGGCAGGGGAGATGAACGCCCTTGCGGAGGAGGTGCGCGCCGCCGCACAGGCAGAGCAGAACCTGAAAGCCGCATACAGCCAGTACCAGACCCTTTTGCGCGGTACTGCGCTGGAAGAGCTTGCCGCTTTGTGGGACGCCCGCGCCGCCCTGACCGCCGCCCGCGCGGCGGTGGACAAGCAGGCCGCAAAGCTGGCCGAGTGCCGCGAGAATCCGCTTTTGCAGCAGCTGTATAAAGAGGAAGAGGTGCGCGAGGCCGCATGGGAAGCCGCCCGCACCGCCGTGGAGCAGACCGGCGGCGATCTGCGCGTGTGCGAAAAACAGATCTCCTCCTGCGAGGCGGAGCAGCAGAAGGCGGTGGACACCGCCGAAAAGAGCGCACAGGCCGCAGAAAGCTTTTTTGCCGCCCACCCGCTGGTGGAGCCCCTCTCCCGCAGCCGTCAGCAGGCACTGACCGGGCCGGACAAGTCCCCCCGCGCCGCCGCGCAGGCTGCCGAAAAGGCACAGGCCAAGCTGGACGATGCCCTGACCGTCTACCTGAACAGCACGCTGGAACCGGCGCAGAAAGCCTACAACCAGCGCTATGTCTGCGATTATCCCTTGGGGCTTGCCGGGCTGGAACAGTACCGCGCCCAGCACGAAAGCCTTGTGCGCATCGACTTGGAGCGCTACGCCGCCCGTCTGGAGCAGGCGCAGCGGGACTGCAAGGACCGCTTCCGCAAGGATATCCTGTTCCGCATGAAGGACGATATCTTCAACGCCCGGCGGCAGTTCCGGGAGCTGAACAAGGTCATGGAGCAGCTGACCTACGGCGAGGAAGTCTACCGCTTTGAGCTGGAACCCAGCCGCGACCCGCAGCTTGCGGCGTTCTATCAGGTCATCGTGGATAAAGGCAACCAGCAGATGACCGAGGGTGATTCTCTGGATAACCTTGCCGCCACCGCCGACCCCGCCTACGAGCGTCAGGTGGACGAACTGATGGAAAAGATCATGGCAGACGTGGACGAGAACACCCGCGCCCGTCAGGAGGGACGCACCGCCGCCGGTGCCACCCTTTCGGACTATGTGGACTACCGCACCTATCTGGACTACGATATCAAGGTGACCAATCAGGTCACCGGGCAGCAGGCGTATCTGTCCCGCGTCAGCCGCGATTCCTCCGGCGGCGAGAATCAGGCGCCCTTCTATGTGGCCATCTGCGCAAGCCTTCTGCAAATTTACCAGAAGAGCGAAAACAGCATCCGTCTGGTGCTGCTGGACGAGGCCTTCAGCAAGATGACCAGCGACCGCATCCGCCCCATGATGGAGCTGTTCCGCCGCCTGCAATTGCAGGTGCTGCTTATCTCCACCGTGGAAAAGAGCACCGCCATCCAGCCCTACTGCGATATCACCTACTCCATCGTCCGCCACGGCGACGCCAACGCCATCGCGCCCTTTGTCCGCCTTGCGGGGGAGTGATGCAAAACTGGGCTTGACATAAAAAATAAACTTTGCTATACTGTTTTTCGCTCATCGGAGGGCTGTTTCAACGTAATTGAAAGGCCGGATAAGATGTCATCGTTCGTGCTTCCCGGAGGCTGTGGGCACCGTAGTGCCGCAGCAGAAGAGGGAACGCACCGGAACGGTGGTTCTTATCCGGCCTTTTTGCATATACGGATCTCAGAAAAGGAGGATCTATGCCAAAGAAAACCATCCAATTGTCCGACCATTTTACCTATTCCCGCCTGCTGCGGTTCGTGCTGCCCTGCATCGGCACCATGCTGTTCACCTCCATCTACGGCATCGTGGACGGCCTGTGCGTTTCCAACTTTGTGGGCAAAACGGCTTTTGCGGCGGTCAACCTCATCATGCCGCTGCCGCAGCTGCTGGGCACTGTCGGCTTTATGCTGGGCACCGGCGGCAGCGCCATCGTTGGCATCACGCTGGGCGAGGGCGACCAGAAAAAAGCCGACCGCTATTTTACCATGTTTCTGCTGGCAGCGCTCATCTCGGTCAGTGTGCTGGCCGTGCTGGGCATCCTGTTCCTGCGGCCGGTCGCCGTGCTGCTGGGCGCAAAGGGCGAGCTGCTGGATTACGCCGTGCGCTACGGGCGCATCCTGATGCTGGCGCTGCCGCCCTTTGCGCTGCAAAATATGTTCCAAAGCTTTTTCGTCACCGCCGAAAAGCCGCTTCTGGGCTTCTGGTTCACCGTTGGTGCAGGCTGCACCAATATGGTGCTGGACGTGGTGATGGTGGGCACGCTGCACTGGGGCGTGGAGGGCGCTGCCGTTGCCACCCTCATCAGCCAATTGGTGGGCGGCGTGCTGCCGGTGTTCTACTTTATCGACCACCACAATACCAGCCGCCTGCACCTGTGCAGAACACAGTTTTACGGCCGCGTGCTGTGGGATGCCTGCATCAACGGCTCTTCTGAGTTGATGACAAGCCTTTCCATGTCGCTGGTCAATATCTTGTATAATTTCCAGCTGCTGCGGCTTGCCGGCGAAAACGGCGTGGCGGCTTACGGCGTTATCATGTACGCGGCCTTCCTGTTTGTGGCGGTGTTCGTGGGCTATGCGGTGGGCAGCGCACCCATCGTCAGCTTCCATTACGGCGCGCGCAACCACGCCGAGGTGCATAACCTCTATCAGAAGAGCCTGCGCCTCATCGCCGTGGTAGCTGTGACCATGACGGCGGCATCTATGGTCATCATCCCCTATGTGGCGCGCATCTTTGTGGGCTACGATGCCCAGCTGCTGGCGCTGACAAACCGCGCCTTCCGGCTGTATGCGCTGAGCTTCCTCATCATGGGCTTCAACGTGTATGCGTCCTCCTTCTTCACCGCGCTGGGGGACGGCGTGACGAGCGCTCTCATCTCTTTTCTGCGCACCCTGCTGTTCCAGCTTGCCGCGCTGCTCCTGCTGCCCGCCCTGTGGGGCATTGATGGCGTGTGGCTGGCTGTCACCGCCGCCGAATTGGCCGCGCTGGCGGTGAGCGTGTATATGTTCGTGACAAAAGACCAGAAATTCCATTACCGTCATGGTTGACGTGTCATAACAAGAAAGCCGCCGGGGCCCCGGCGGCTTTCTTGGTTATTCAAAGGTGTATTCCACCAGCTGGCAGTTTTTGATGCCCGCAGCGGCGTACTCCTCGTTGGTCATATCGTAAAAATAGGAGTGCACCACCCGGGCGATGCCGTTGTGCGCTACCAGCAGATAGGTCTTGCCGGTGTCGGCTTTCAGCTCGTCCAGCAGGTTGTAGATGCGCTGCGCCAGCTGCATCATGCTTTCGCCGCCCACATAGCGGTCGGCAAAGTGGGTCTTGGAGATGCGGAACTCCGCACCGTCCCGGGGCGTGCCCTCGTATTTGCCGAAGCACTGCTCCCGCAGGCGGGGCTCGCAGCGGGCGGGCAGACCGGTTGCGGCGGCAATGGCTTTTGCGGTGTCGGCGGCGCGGGAGAGGGGAGAGTACAAAATTTCGTCAATACGCAGGCCGCTGTCCCGGACAAGCTTGCCCAGCTGCTGCGCCTGCTGTTGCCCGCGGGCGGTCAGCGGGCTGTCGGTCATGCCGCAGATCTTATTTTCCACGTTCCATACCGTCTCGCCGTGACGGGTGAAATAGATATTGTGCATAAAATTACTCCTTACAGCTTGTGCAGGGTGCCGTCCGGCAGTAGACAGACGGTATCTCCTTCGTTGATGCCAAGACATGTCAGTTCCTTGTCCGGGTAGGACAGAATGCGGGCAGCCCCGGCGGCATCGGTCAGGGTCAAATCGCACAGCACCGGCTGCCCGGCGGGCAGCTCCTCGCAGCCGTACAGCTGCTCGTCAATGCGCAGCACGCGGTATTCCGGCATGGTACAGCCCCTCCTTTATGTTTTTCCTTATTATATAGCACCCGGGGGCTTTGGTGCAAGGGAGAGGGGGACGATTTGGAATGGCCGCCGCGTGCGCTTTGGCCATGTTCAGCGGAAAAATTATTTTTAATTCGCAATTCTGGAAAATCTGCGGATTTTCCAGAATTGCCTTTTCACGGGAGGGGCTACAAAGGCGAACGGCAGCTGCCGCGCTTGTTTCCTACGGAAACATCCGCGCTGTGAGGCTGCCCCTTCCGGGCAAGCAACTTTGCGTTTTAGCCGGAAACTATACCGCCATGCCAAAGGCTCTCCCTTTGGGAGAGCTGTCAAATCCGTAGGATTTGACTGAGAGGGCGAGGACGCTGCCGGGGGAGTTCTTCCCCCGCTTGACAGCAGCGCGGAGAAATTGTTACAATACGATTACGACTGCAAACAACGCGGAGGGGTTCATGAATATTACGGAACTGCGATATCTGGTAGCCATCATGAAATGGGGGTCGGTGTCGGCGGCGGCAAAGCAGCTGTACGCGGCGCAGCCCAATGTGAGCAAGGCACTGAAGAATCTGGAAGAGGAATACGGGGTGCGCATTTTCGAGCGCTCCTCCACGGGCATGATCCCCACCGAGCAGGGCAAGCGGTTCATCGCGCAGGCGCAGCGGGTGCTGCAGCAGGTGGACGAGCTGGAGCAGGAGGCGCACCAGCAGCAGCGCAGCTGCGCCGAGCTGCGGGTGGTGCTGACCCATGCCACCTACGCCTCCTACGCGGCGGTGGATTTTTTGCAGCAGGCAGCCCGCAGCGAGCAGCTGCGGGTGCATATCCGGGAGAGCGGCGCAATCGAAGCGTTGGACTTTGTGCTGCGGCAGGGCTACCACATAGCGCTGCTGCGCTATGCCGCCGAGGACGAGGACTACTATTTGCGCTACTGCCAGCGCCACGGTTTGCGGCAGGAGCCTATCATGGAGTTTTCCTACCTGCTGCTCACCAGTCAGGACAGCCCGCTGGCACGGCGGCAGGTGCAGAACCTGGACGAGCTGAACGATTACATCGAGGTGCTGCACGGCGACGCCCATCTGCCCGGGGAGGAGAGCACCGTCTCCCGCTGGCAGGTAAACCCCAACCGCCGCATCCATGTGTACGAGCGGTGCAGCCAGTTCTCTATTTTGCAAAACCTGCCCACGGCCTATATGTGGTCGTCCCCCATGCCGCAGCGCGCGCTGGAGCAGTACCATCTGGCACTGCATAACTGCCCGGCGCAGAAGCAGCAGATGCGGGACGTGCTGGTGTACCCGGAACGGGAGCCTTTGCAGCCGGAGGAGCAGCTGTTTGTGCAACTGCTGCACAAGCAGGCGGATGCCACCATCAAGGACAGCGGGTGGGGGCGCCTGACGGCGCAATGATATCTGCCTGCGGCAGATGAGGTGCTGGCGCAATGCTGTTCCGGCTGCGCCGGAAATGATGTGCCGCTGCGCGGCAATAGTGGAAGATTTATTTTCGGGCTAGCGGAGCGTCTGCGGACGCTCCGCTAGCCCTTTTTCACGGAAGGGGTGCCTCGCCTGAGGGGGGCGGATTTCCCTTCTTTTCGTCCCAAATTCCACGTTTCAGAGAGAAAATCGCAAACGATTAAGCAAAGTGCACAAAAAGGCGGCGCAAAGTTTGGCGGGGACGGCTTTGACCGTTCCCGGGAGAAAGTTTTTGAGAAACAGAACGATGAATTAAAACGTGTTATCGCCAAAAAATAAAAGTTTGCGCAAACAAATAAAATAAGCGGCCATATACTTTTTGATATAGGAACTATACCTAAAAAATATTAACACAATTATGAAAAAGGTGTTAACATGAAGCCAGAGATCGGTCATAGCCGCAGTATGGCATATGCTGCCGGCGGCTGAAATTCAAAAGGAGGTTTCTGGTATGATTAGTTTCTTACTGTGTCTGGCGCTCCTTATCATCGGCTACTTTGTCTATGGTAAGATCGTGGACAACACGTTCGGACCGGACGACCGCGAAACTCCTGCTGTGCGCATCAACGATGGCGTTGACTACGTTGTGATGCCCCAGTGGAAGCTGTTCCTCGTCCAGCTGCTGAACATTGCAGGTCTGGGCCCCATCTTCGGTGCACTGCAGGGTGCTCTGTGGGGTCCCGTGGTGTTCCTGTGGATCACCTTCGGCACCATCTTTGCCGGCGGCGTACATGACTACTTCTCCGGCATGATGAGCGAGCGCAACGACGGCGCTTCCATCGCTGAGGTCACCGGCCGCTATCTGGGCCCTGTGATGCAGAACATCATGCGTGTGTTCTCTGTGGTGCTGCTGATCATGGTCGGTACCGTGTTCGCAGTGGGTCCCGCAGGCCTGATCGTTACCCTGTGCAAGAACGGCGGTATGTCCGGTGTGGTGACCACCACTCTGTTCTGGCTGATCATCATTCTGGTGTACTACTTCATCGCAACCTTTATCTCCATTGATGCCATCATCGGTAAGATCTACCCCCTGTTCGGCATCTGCCTGATCATCATGGCTGTGGGCGTTATCTTTGGTATCTTCACCAACCCCGCCTACACCATCCCCGAGATCTGGGCAAACTTCAGCAATATGCACCCCTCTAACACCCCCATCTGGAGCTTCATGTTCATCACCGTTGCCTGTGGTGCTATCTCCGGTTTCCACTCCACCCAGTCGCCTCTGATGGCTCGCTGCATGAAGAGTGAGAAGCAGGGTCACTTCGTATTCTACGGTGCAATGGTCAGCGAGGGCATCATCGCTCTGATCTGGGCTGCTGCTGGCTGCGCACTGTACACCATCACCGACGGCAAGATGGTCGGTCTGGCCGAGGCTCTGGCTGCCGGTCAGTCTGCCGCTATCTACGACGTCTGCCTCAAGACCATGGGTAAGGTTGGCGTGGCACTGGCTATGATCGGTGTCGTTATCTGCCCCATCACCTCTGGTGATACCGCCTTCCGTTCCGCTCGTCTGACCCTGTCCGACTGGCTCAAGATCGATCAGGACAGCTACGCAAACCGCCTGAAGCTCTGCATCCCCGTGCTGGGCGTTGGTGCTTTCCTTGGCATCGGCAACGCACTGGGCTTCATCAACTACACCGTCATCTGGCGTTACTTCAGCTGGACCAACCAGACGCTGGCTATGATCGTCCTGTGGGCTGCTTCCATGTACCTGTTCAAGGAGAAGAAGAACTTCTGGATCACCGCCGTGCCTGCAACCTTTATGAGCGCTGTGTCCTGCACCTACTTCGTGCTGGCTCCCGAGTGCCTGGGCAAGATGATCAACACCTATGCGGACGGCAAGCTGGTGGCTTACAACACCGCCGTTGCTTACCCCATCGGCATCGTCTTTGCCATCGCAATGCTGGCTCTGTTCCTCCATGCTACCAAGAAGCACTCTGCTTCCAAGGCATAAGGAACTGACGGCTCTATATTTCCGTAAGTAACCTGCGCCCGCCGCTGCCTGACCGTACAGCGGCGGGCGCTGTTTTTTGAAAAAATCAGGGCTTGCAATTGCCCCCGTCCCGTGGGAAAATAGGGGCGTAGAATTTAAAGCAAAGAAGGGAACTACCCATGATTTTCAAACCCGCACAGCTGGGCATGGCAAAGCTTGACCCGCAGGAGTTGGAGGCAGACAAAAAAGCCTGCCGGAAGATCGGCCCCTGCGGCGTAGGCAAAAAGGCGCTGTACCTGAACAGCTTTTACATCGACCGCCGCTATTATCTGCCTTACAGCAGCATCACCCGGGTGTTCAAGCGGGTGGCTATGAGTTCCGGCGGTTTTTCCGGCAAGGGCGTGTTTGCCTCCATGGCCTATCTTGTGGTGGAGTACGACGGCGGCAAGCAGAAGCAGTGCAACTTCAAGGACGAGCGGGACGTGGACGCTTTGCTGGAAGTGCTTGCCAAGGAGCAGCCGCAGCTGCATCTGCTGAGCGCTGCCGGTGAGCAGGCGCTGGAGAAAAAGGCCGCCGAAAAGGCCGCCCGCAAGCTGCCGGAGCTTTCCGAGGACGCGCAGCACAGCCTTACCCTGCTGCGCCGGGCAAAGGAGTATCTGGATGCAAAGCCGGAGCTTTCCGCTGAGCTGAGCGCTGCCGAGCGCCGCAAGCGTGCGCAGCTGCAAAGCAAACCGGTGTACCGCTATGTGGCGCTGGCGATCTTTGTGCTGGGCGTTGCGGCGGCGGTCTACGGCCTGTATTCTGTGTTCAGCCACACCGGCAGCTACGGCGTGTACTTTGCGCTGTTCGGCTTTGCCGCCATCTTCCTGTTTTCCAGCTACAATATGCTGCCCACCGCCCACAATAACAACAACGCCATCATGAAGCGTGCAGAAAAGGCCGAGGCCGCCATGGCAGAGTATGTCAAGCACTACCCCCACGGGGCGTTCCCGGTGGCAAGCTGGTACGCCCACCCCATCGTGCTCAAGCAGATGATGGACGCCGTGGAGGAGGGCCGCGCCGTCACCGTGCCCGAGGCACTGGATGCGGTCAAGGCACGCCTGAAGAGCCTGAACGCGGACGTGCAGGTGGAGCAGGAGGAATACGACGAGGTGGTGGTCATCAAGGCCCTGTTCCTCAACCACGATTATCAGTAAAAGCAGAAAAGTAAAAAGCCGGGCAGCCTGCGGGCCGTCCGGCTTTCTGCTTTTACAGGGCAGGTGCTGCTGTTCAGAACAGGCGGCAAAGCCCTATGACACAAGGGGACTTTTGAAGAGTCGGACATCATTGCCACTTTTTTATATTGAATAGTATCTAAAAGTAACGTAGTTTCGTTGTGTTTGCAACTCTTCAAAACTTTGGCTACTTTTGAAGAGTCGGGGCAAAAAGCGCATCGTTCTGCGTGTTTTGGCGCAGAAAAAGTAACTGTTCAAAACTCTATGGGTCATAGGGGACTTTTGAACAGTAGCAGCTGTGCCTCAGATCAGCGTCTCCATCAACAGTGGGTCATGGTGATGGGCGTACTTCTGCTTGGCGATCTCGATGAAGGACTGCACCTCCAGCCGGGGTGCGTGGCGCATGGCGGCGATCTCCACCGTCACCGGGGGAAAATCCAGCAGCGGCACCTTGACGATGCCCGGGATCACCGCCGTGGACAGGCAGGGCACGATGGACATGGCAGTGCCCATCTGGATCATGATGAGCGCGCCCTCAAAGCTGGGGGTGATCTTGCTGCAATCCACCCCCACCTGCGCCAGCTGCTCCAGCGACGGCCCCTGACAGGCAGACAGAAAGCTGTCGAACGCGCCGGAGGACACCACGCTCTGCCCTTTCAGGTCTGCCAGATGCAGCGCCCGCCGGTCGGCAAGGGGAGAGTTGGGGTTCATCAGCACATGGTACCCCAGCGAGAACAGGGGCGTAAAGGAGATGTCCCGGTCGCGGGAGTGCTCGGTGGTGTAGAAGAAGCCGATGTCCAGCTGCCCGGAGCGCAGCTGCTCCAGCGGGCGGCGGTTGTCCTGCGGCACAACGTCCACGCAGGCGTTGGGGAACTGGTGCTGGAACTCGGTCAGAATGCTGGAAAAAGTGCCGTAGTCGAATAGCTGCCGCAGCCCCACCGTCAGGCGGGAGCGGTCGGCGTCCTGAATATCCTGCGCTTTCTTCAGCGCCTGTCTGCCAAAGCTGGTCATCTGCACCATGTCCAGATAAAAGGACTGTCCGGCAGCGGTCAGCTTGGTGCGGCGGGTGGTGCGCTCGAACAGGTGCAGCCCGGTCTCCTTTTCCAATGCGTTGATCTGGTAGGTGATGGCGGGCTGGGTGGTGAACAGCCGCTCGGCAGCGGCGCTGAAATTCAGCTCCTCTGCTACGGCAATAAAGCACTCCAACTGGTAAATCGTCATAGAACGGCGCCCCTCCTTGTGTAAAAAGCTGGTCATCTTTATTATACAGGATTCCGCACAGGCCGTAAAGAGAAAGTGATTTATAAAGAGATTTGATAAATCCGGGCACAAATTTGTATTTCACACCGGGACAAAACTTTGCTATAATCGTATCAATGTTCAAAATGCACGAAGGAACAGGAAAAACGCAAAAAAGAAGAGAAAAGAAAAAGAAAGGCGAACCTTATGGCTAAGATCTCTCGTCGCAACTTTATGCGCGGTGCCGCTGTGGGCACCATGGGCGCAGCTGCTGCCGGTCTGCTGACCGCCTGCGGCAACTCCGCTTCCAGCACCACCGGTGCTCCCGCTTCCTCCGCAGCTTCCTCTGCTGCCTCCTCCGCTGTGACCAAGCCCTCCTCCCCGGTAGACGGCAAGTACGTCACCAAGGCAATGGGTCACGAAAGCTGGGTGCACGTTGCCACCACCTTCTTTGATGGCAAGATCACTGCCTGTGAGGTGCTGTCTCACGAGGAGACCATCGGCATCGGCAACTATGCCTGCTCCCGCATCCCTGCCGCCATCGTCGAGCACCAGAGCGTCAACGTGCCCAACCTGCGCGGCTCCTCCATCACCTCCATGGCTGTCAAGGCAGCCGTGAAGGAGGCCATCGAGCTGGCCGGTTATAACGTGGACGACTTCTCCAAGGAGGTCACCATCGCTGCCTCCAACGAGGTCATCGAGGAAGAGGCCGATGTCGTCATCATGGGTGCCGGTACCTCCGGCCTGACCTGCGCCTGCCGCCTGCTGGAGGCCGGCTACAGCGTCATTCTGGTGGAGAAGCGCGATATCCCCGGCGGCTCCATGTCCATGACCTACGGCGGCGTTGCCACCGCGGGCTCCAAGCTGCAGTACAACTACGATGTGGACGGCAGCTTCCGCAACTCTGCCATGGGCACGCTGGAGGGCATGATGAACTTCTGGCAGAGCATGGAGAAGTACCACCGCACCGAGTTCTTCAACGGTGAAATGCCCTACATGACCAAGCAGTACACCGTCGCCGGCGATCTGGTGGACTGGATGGCAGGCATCGGCATCGGCTTCAACACCATGGGCAACTACGAAAGCGCTACCCAGTACGGCGCTTCCACCCCGTATCTGGCACCCGGCTGCTACGAGGGCGGCGCAGGCTACGCCATGATGTTCATGGCACAGCGCGTGGAAAAGTACGAGAAGGGCAAGATCATCTACTCCACCAGCGTCACCGACCTGATCAAGGACGAGAGCGGCCGTGTTGTGGGCTTCCACGCTAAGGGCGAGAACGGCGCAAGCTACACCCTGCGCGGCAAGGCTGTCTGCCTTGCTTCCGGCGGTTTTGCCAAGAACCCCGAAATGCTGAAGAAGTACAGCCCCGATTACGCCGACTTCTTCTTCAATTGCGCCTCCAGCATGACCGGCGAGGGCATCCAGATGGGTATCGACGCCGGCGGCTATGTGGAGTGCGCAAACCGCGCTCTGCCCGCCTTCCTGTCCAGCTACAAGAGCAAGTTCGAGCTGGCCTTCATCCACCAGACTGCCCCCGGCATCATGGTCAACATCAAGGGCGACAACATCGGCAACATCGTCTCCGATAACCACTACACCATGGCCAAGGCAAAGCTGAACAAGGACAACGGCGACACCTTCTACTATGTGTTCGACGAGTCCTCTGCCGTCAAGCTGCGCGACAGCGAGGCCTACGGCTTCAACGGTTACGTTGCCATGTTCGAGAAGGGCGAGGCTGTGCACTACGACAGCGTGGAGAAGGCTTCCGAGGAGTTGAACCTGCCCAATCTGGCAGACGCCATCGAGGCAAACAACGCTGCCGCTCTGGCCGGCGAGCCGGACGAGTTCGGCCGCCGCAACTGCCCCTACATCGAGACCCGCGACGGTCTGTGGGCCATCCGCGTGGACCCCACCTTCTACCTGACCACCGCAGGTCTGGCCATCGACACCGATTGCCACGTCCTGACCGAGGACAAGAAGGCTATCCCCGGCCTGTACGCTGCCGGCGACGTCTGCGGCTCCATCGAGGAGAAGGACGCCAAGCAGTACGGCATGGGCTTCGACGCCGCTCTGACCTACGGCTACATCATGGGCGAGACCCTGAAGAAGGAGATCTGAGCTGCGCTCTGACCCCCTGACAAAAGCATAAACAAAGGGCTGCTGCACAAACCGTGCAGCAGCCCTTTTTATATCATATTTCCTCTTACGCCGCCGCAGGCTTGCGGAAGATAGCCATTGCACGCTTGTAGCAGCTGGCAAAATAGGCGATCTCTGCCAGCGCGGTCAGGATCCAGCTGCACGGATACAGCAGGTACAGTGCCGGGATGGTGTGGAAGTGGGCAAAGATGGTGTACACCCAGATCACCCGGAATACGCAGGAGCCCAGCACCACGATGACGGTAGGCACCACCGTCTTGCCCAGCCCGCGGGAGGCAGCGATGGTGCAGTCCATAAAGGCCGAGACGCAGTAGGCAAAGGCCATCACGGCTACGCGCTTCATGCCGGCATCGATAACGGCGGCTTCGGTGGTGAACAGCGCAAGGAAGGCCGGCCCGCAGAAGAACAGCGCCGCACCCAGCACAAACCCCACGCCGAAGGAGTAGCCCAGACTGATGAAGTAGCTCTTCTTCACCCGGTCAGGCCGTCCCGCGCCGTAGTTCTGGCTCATAAAGCTGGCGCAGGCCATGTAGAAGGCCGCCATGCAGTCGTAAATCAGCCCGTCCGCATTGGCGGCGGCACTGTTGCCCTTGACCATCAGGGAGTCAAAGGAGTTGACGCCCGCCTGAATGAACAGGTTGGCAATGGCAAAAATAGCGTTCTGCAATCCGGCAGGTACGCCCAGTGCAAGAATGCTCTTAGCCTGCACCGGGTCCAGCTGTAATTTATGTACGTCCAGCGCGTAGCAGTCCTGCACCCGGGTCAGCGCCCGCAGGATCAGAAAAGCGGAAACACACTGGCTGATGGCGCTGGCCAGCGCCACGCCCACCACGCTCAAATCGCACACGATGACAAAGAACAGGTTCAGCAGAATGTTCAGTGCACCGGCAATAGAAAGGTAGAGCAGCGGCTTTTTGGTGTCGCCGATGGAGCTGAACACCGCGTTGCCAAAGTTGTACAGCGCCAGCGCCGGCATACCCAGAAAATACACCCGCAGATACAAAATAGCGCCGGGCAGCAGATCCTCTTTGGTGTTCAGCAGCCGCAGCATGGCGGGGGAGCCCAGCAGGCCGATGAGCAGCAACGCCACACCGGCAACGGCGCTGATGATGGCCGCCGAGTGGACGGTCTTTTCCACGTCCTTGGGGTGGCGCGCACCGTAAAACCGCGCCACCAGCACGTTGATGCCGTTGCTCAGACCGATGAGAAAGCCGGTGAACAGGGTCACCAGCGTGCTGGTGGAGCCCACAGCGCCCAGCGCCGTAGACCCGGCAAAGCGCCCCACCACCGCCACGTCCGACATGTTGAACAGCACCTGCAGCAGGTTGGAAAGCGCCAACGGCAGACTGACCAGAAAGATCTGCTTGGCCAGAGGGCCTTCCGTTAGCGTATTCGTTTGAGAAGCCATATTCTTTTTTCCCTTTATCCTATACATCCTAACCGTACCCGCGCACACCGGGGCACAGCCTCTATTATAAGGCACTGCGCCGCTTTTGCAAGATGGATTCGATAAAATAAATAAAAAGGACTGCTGCACAAAACCTGTGCAGCAGTCCTTGGTGCGACCGGGAGGATTCGAACCTCTGGCCTTCCGGGTCGGAGCCGAACGCTCTATCCAGCTGAGCTACGATCGCAAATGCCGTATCCCTTTGGTGGGTACAACACAGTATAACACATCAAGATGCAAAATGCAAACGAAAATCGTCAACCCTTCCGGTTTCGCAGCCAGATGCGGTGCAGGCCGTCGGTGATCAGGGTCTCGCGGTAGTGGATGGGGGTGCGGCAGGCCTCCCGGATGGAGCGGGGAAGGTCGCCGGTTGCGTAAAAGGCGGTCTGTGCGCCAAGCTCGGCGCAGAAGCGGTCGGCCAGACCGTCCAGCATACTGGCAGTGCCCAGCACAAAGCCGTTTTGCAAACAGGCCGAGGTGCTCTTGCCCAGCACCGAGTCCGAGGCGCGGGCGGCAGGGTCGATCTGGGGCAGCTGGGCAGTCTTTTGCACCAGCGCATTCATGGAAAGCTGCGGCCCGGGCAGGATCACGCCGCCCACAAGCTCCTGCTTGGCGTTCACCGCCATCAGGGAGATGGCGGTGTCTGCCGAGATGACCACCAGCGGCCCGGGGCACTCCGCCAGCGCTGCCACCGCGCCGCACAGCAGCTCTGCACCCAGCTGCGCGGGATTGTCCAGTCGCAGCTTGATGCCGCTTTTCAGCCCCGGCCCCACGGACAGGATGCGCGCCTTGCATAAAAGCTGTAAGGCTGCCAGCACTCGCCCGCTGAGCACGGGCACCACGCTGCCCAGAATGCCGCCCTCGATCTGCGCCGGGGATGCTCCGTACAGCTGCAACAGATTCACCAGCCGGATGGCGTATTCCTCCACCGTGGCAGCAGGGTCGGAGTGCAGTCGCCCACAGAAGATAAGGGTATCTTGTTCGTAGCCGCCCACGGTGATGTGGGTGTTGCCGATATTGACGGTGAGGATCATGATCAGGGCTCCTTTCGCAGCGCTCTATAATGTATATAATATATAATAGCGCACCCGCCGCCGATACGCAAGGCTTTTGCTGGGGGAATGGGGTACGCGCCCTGCGCCCTCTCAGTCACCTGCGGTGACAGCTCTCCCAAAGGGAGAGCCAAGAGCACTGCCGGAAACTTCCTCATTATACCTAATACTTTAGTGCTGAACTTTACGGCTTGGCTCTCCCTTTGAGGAAAGACTTCCCCCGCTCCGGGGGAAGATGTCACCGCAGGTGACAAAAGGGGGAGTCTGGCGCGGGAGCGCCTGAGAGGGCGATCTTCCCCTGCGCAAAGAAATTGGAAAAAAGATGTCAAAAAGTGTTGACAAGATTGCCGGGGTGTGGTATTATACTTGAGCGCCAAGCGCTGAGACAAAAGAATGACTTCTGAAAGCTCAGCAGGAAGCCTTTGAAAAGAACCAATAGACGCTGAAAAGTTCCGGCTGATACCGAGAAACCCAAAGCGTTCCAAGTTCACAAAACTTCAAAAGCTTCTCAAAAAAGTGCTTGACAAAAAACCGCTTCTGTGGTAAAATAATCAAGTCGTCAGCCGCAAGGCTGCGGCGCACAGGACCTTGAAAATTGAACAATATCGAAAGAACTTGTAACGGAACCTATTTTCATGTTGGAAGAACATGTAAAACAATTCCAAACAAAAGTAATTCACACAGGACGCAAGCGATTGCGTGCTGAGCGAAACAAGATTTAACACTTTTAAGTGATAAATATCATTTATAAAGAGTTTGATCCTGGCTCAGGACGAACGCTGGCGGCGCGCCTAACACATGCAAGTCGAACGAGCGAGAGAGAGCTTGCTTTCTTGAGCGAGTGGCGAACGGGTGAGTAACGCGTGAGGAACCTGCCTCAAAGAGGGGGACAACAGTTGGAAACGACTGCTAATACCGCATAAGCCCACGGGTCGGCATCGACCAGAGGGAAAAGGAGCAATCCGCTTTGAGATGGCCTCGCGTCCGATTAGCTAGTTGGTGAGGTAATGGCCCACCAAGGCGACGATCGGTAGCCGGACTGAGAGGTTGAACGGCCACATTGGGACTGAGACACGGCCCAGACTCCTACGGGAGGCAGCAGTGGGGAATATTGCACAATGGGGGAAACCCTGATGCAGCGACGCCGCGTGGAGGAAGAAGGTCTTCGGATTGTAAACTCCTGTTGTTGAGGAAGATAATGACGGTACTCAACAAGGAAGTGACGGCTAACTACGTGCCAGCAGCCGCGGTAAAACGTAGGTCACAAGCGTTGTCCGGAATTACTGGGTGTAAAGGGAGCGCAGGCGGGAAGACAAGTTGGAAGTGAAATCCATGGGCTCAACCCATGAACTGCTTTCAAAACTGTTTTTCTTGAGTAGTGCAGAGGTAGGCGGAATTCCCGGTGTAGCGGTGGAATGCGTAGATATCGGGAGGAACACCAGTGGCGAAGGCGGCCTACTGGGCACCAACTGACGCTGAGGCTCGAAAGTGTGGGTAGCAAACAGGATTAGATACCCTGGTAGTCCACACTGTAAACGATGATTACTAGGTGTTGGAGGATTGACCCCTTCAGTGCCGCAGTTAACACAATAAGTAATCCACCTGGGGAGTACGACCGCAAGGTTGAAACTCAAAGGAATTGACGGGGGCCCGCACAAGCAGTGGAGTATGTGGTTTAATTCGACGCAACGCGAAGAACCTTACCAAGTCTTGACATCCTGCGACGGTTCTGGAAACAGAACTTTCCTTCGGGACGCAGAGACAGGTGGTGCATGGTTGTCGTCAGCTCGTGTCGTGAGATGTTGGGTTAAGTCCCGCAACGAGCGCAACCCTTATGGTCAGTTACTACGCAAGAGGACTCTGGCCAGACTGCCGTTGACAAAACGGAGGAAGGTGGGGATGACGTCAAATCATCATGCCCTTTATGACTTGGGCTACACACGTACTACAATGGCGTTAAACAAAGAGAAGCAAGACCGCGAGGTGGAGCAAAACTCAGAAACAACGTCCCAGTTCGGACTGCAGGCTGCAACTCGCCTGCACGAAGTCGGAATTGCTAGTAATCGCAGATCAGCATGCTGCGGTGAATACGTTCCCGGGCCTTGTACACACCGCCCGTCACACCATGAGAGCCGGGGGGACCCGAAGTCGGTAGTCTAACCGCAAGGAGGACGCCGCCGAAGGTAAAACTGGTGATTGGGGTGAAGTCGTAACAAGGTAGCCGTAGGAGAACCTGCGGCTGGATCACCTCCTTTCTAAGGAGTCAGGCAATGACAGAGCATCTAAGATGGTCAGTCATTGGAACAGGTGATACGTGAGAGTTTAAGTAGATATTGTTCGATTTTGAGGGCCCTGAAAAGGACACTCAAAGACGTACCTTGAAAACTGAATAATAACTGCGAAACAAAGATTATAGTAAGTTCTTTTTTAAGAAATATTACAATTTCAAAAGGAAGGGTAACAATAATCTTCGTTGGCAAGAGAGAATCAAGAGGATACCAAATGTTCCAAAAGAACGTTTGAAAGGTCAAGCGAACAAGGGCGCAGGGCGAATGCCTTGGCACTGGGAGCCGATGAAAGACGTGATAAGCTGCGATAAGCTTCGGGGAGCTGCAAATAAGCATTGATCCGGAGATTTCTGAATGAGGAAACTCACCTGGGTTCATACTCAGGTACGTTATACTGAACTTAAAAATAGGTATATCGAGGGAACCGCCTGAACTGAAACATCTAAGTAGGGCGAGGAAGAGACATCAAACGAGATTCCGTAAGTAGTGGCGAGCGAACGCGGAAGAGGGCAAACCGGAAGTAGAAATACTTCCGGGGTACGGACCGCATTTAGGACTTGAGTTGTTAACCGAACGGCATGGGAAGGCCGGTCAGAGAGTGTGAGAACCACGTAGGTGAAAACGACAAGAGCTGAGCGAGTTCCAGAGTACGGCCAGACACGTGAAACCTGGTCGGAATATGGGGGGACCACCCTCCAACCCTAAATACTATCCAGTGACCGATAGCGTATAGTACTGTGAAGGAAAGGTGAAAAGCACCCCGGGAGGGGAGTGAAAAAGAACCTGAAACCCTGTGCCTACAAGCACCTAGAGCACGTCAATGTGTGATAGGGTACTTTTTGTAGAACGGTCCGGCGAGCGATTGTATGCAGCAAGGTTAAGGACTTAAGGTCTGGAGCCGAAGCGAAAGCGAGTTTGAAAAGGGCGTTAAGTTGCATACAATGGGCCCGAAACCGGGTGACCTACCCATGGTCAGGTTGAAGTGGAAGTAAAATTCCATGGAGGACCGAACCGACCTCCGTTGAAAAGGCGGCGGATGAACTGTGGGTAGCGGAGAAATTCCAATCGAACCCGGAGATAGCTGGTTCTCCCCGAAATAGTTTTAGGACTAGCCTCAAGTTAGATACCTGGAGGTAAAGCACTGAATAGCCTAGCGGCCGAGAGGTTAGCGAAGCTTATCAAACTCAGAATGCCAGAGTATTGATGCTTGGGAGTCAGACAGTGTCAGATAAATGTCATTGTCAAAAGGGAAACAGCCCAGATCTACAGCTAAGGTCCCAAAGTCAGGTTAAGTGGAAAACGATGTGAAGATACGTAGACAACCAGGATGTTGGCTCAGAAGCAGCCACACATTCAAAGAGTGCGTAATAGCTCACTGGTCGAGCGTCTTTGCGCGGAGAATTTAACGGGGCTAAACCTGACACCGAAGCTTAGGCAATACAGCAATGTATTGGGTAGGGGAGCGTTGTATACGCGGTGAAACAGTAGCGCAAGCGGCTGTGGAGTGTATAGAAGTGAGAATGCCGGAATGAGTAGCGCGAATGCAGTGAGAATCTGCATGGCCGAAAGCCTCAGGTTTCTGGAGGAAGGTTCGTCCGCTCCAGGTTAGTCGGGAGCTAAGGTGAGGCCTAACGGCGTAGCCGATGCACAGACGGTAGAGATTCCGTCACCACCAAAAGAGTTAAACACAGGGACACATTTGAAGTCTCGGAGCCGGGTGTTGGTTCCGGTAGCGATCGAGGGAAATTAGTACCGAAGTCCGGGATGGAAGATGGCGAGAAAAGCTGTGTGTATTTCTGCGGTGCCCGTACCGCAAACCGACACAGGTAGGTAGGAAGAAGATTCTAAGGCCAACGGGAGAAGGGTTGTTAAGGAACTCGGCAAATTGACCCCGTAACTTCGGGAGAAGGGGTGCTCCAGAGATGGAGCCGCAGAGAATCGGCCCAAGCAACTGTTTACCAAAAACACAGGTTTGTGCTAAATCGAAAGATGACGTATACGAGCTGACGCCTGCCCGGTGCTGGAAGGTTAAGAGGAGATGTGCAAGCATTGAATCGAAGCCCCAGTGAACGGCGGCCGTAACTATAACGGTCCTAAGGTAGCGAAATTCCTTGTCAGGTAAGTTCTGACCCGCATGAAAGGCGTAATGATTTGGGCACTGTCTCGACAGCCCGCCCGGCGAAATTGTAGTACCGGTGAAGATGCCGGTTACCCGCGACAAGACGGAAAGACCCCATGGAGCTTTACTGTAGCCTAATATTGGGTTTCGATGTTGCATGCACAGGATAGATGGGACACTGGGAAGCAAGTGCTTTGGCATTTGTGGAGTGGCCGTTGGGATACCATCCTTGCGATATTGGAATTCTAACCTGCGCCTTTGAATCAAGGCGGGGGACATTGTTAGGTGGGCAGTTTGACTGGGGCGGTCGCCTCCTAAAGAGTAACGGAGGCGTTCAAAGGTTCGCTCAGCTTGAACGGAAATCAAGCAAAAGAGTGCAAACGCAGAAGCGAGCCTAACTGCGAGACTGACGGGTCGAGCAGTAACGAAAGTTGGAGTTAGTGATCCGGTGGTATGTGAGTGGAAATGCCATCGCTCAACGGATAAAAGTTACCCTGGGGATAACAGGCTGATCTCCCCCAAGAGTCCACATCGACGGGGAGGTTTGGCACCTCGATGTCGGCTCATCGCATCCTGGGGCTGTATTCGGTCCCAAGGGTTTGGCTGTTCGCCAATTAAAGCGGTACGCGAGCTGGGTTCAGAACGTCGTGAGACAGTTCGGTCCCTATCTGTCGTGGGCGCAGGATATTTGATGGGAGCTGTTCCTAGTACGAGAGGACCGGAGCGGACGTACCTCTGGCGCACCAGTTGTTCTGCCAAGGGCATAGCTGGGCAACTATGTACGGATCGGATAAACGCTGAAAGCATCTAAGCGTGAAGCCGACCCAAAGATAAGATATCCCATTGTTTTAAACAAGTAAGACCCCTTGAAGACTACAAGGTTGATAGGCACGATGTGTAAGTGGAGTGATCCATTCAGCAAGCGTGTACTAATAGGTCGAGGGCTTGACCACAATTCGCTTGAGACTTTTAAGTCAACGAAAAAATGTTAGCAGTGATTATTCAGTTTTGAAGGCACGTCCTTCTAAAAATACTGGACAGTAAAGCAGAAATGTGATATACTGATTCAGTCAGATCGGTCGGTGTCGATGACGGTAAGGTTCCACCTGTTCCCATTCCGAACACAGAAGTTAAGCTTACTTGTGCCGAAGATAGTTAGCTGGAAACGGCTTGTGAAAATAGGTAGTCGCCGACTTTTGATTATCAGAATGAAGAAACCGCATTCTGATAATATGCACCTCTAGCTCAGTTGGTAGAGCAACTGACTCTTAATCAGTGGGCCCAGGGTTCGAGTCCCTGGAGGTGCACCAGATATTGAACGTCAAATCGTAAGATTTGGCGTTCTTTTTTGTTATGTAACCCCGAAAATTCGGGGTCTGCACGGTCAATGCACGGTTTTTGCACGGTCGGCTTTTTCGTGGGAATCCTCTGCATAAGCTGGAATTGCTTTGAAATGCGTGGTAAATTTTGCATCAGGTCAGCAGTGCAAGACGGAGCTGTGCCTTTACTTCAGGGTCGGCGTTCTTCAGAAGTTCCAGCAGAGCAGTCATAGAGATGGTCGGTTCGCCTGCGGCGGGTACAGCCTGTGGGCTGGGGCTTTCCTGTTTCGCATAGAACCCTTCCTCAAACTTTTTCCCAAGTTCTACACGAGAGGACTGCTGGATATGGGCGTAGGTGTTCACCAGCATATCCGCCGTAGCATGACCTGTTGTACCCTGCACAGCCTTCACATCGCCGCCGGAGATCATCAGCTGATAGGTGGCACTGGAATGCCGCAGACCGTGGAACACGATACGGGGGAACTCTGGGTGTGCGTCCTGCCATTTCAGAAACTTCTTGCGGATGAGCACCGGCTCTACCGCCAGACCGTTGGGCAGGCGGAACAGCATTCCGCTGTCATGGTAACGTGCTGGGTCTTTCCTCTCGTTTGCTGCTAACTGATTCAGCCACTTCTTCAATTCCTCTTTCAGTACGGAGGTCATGAAGATGGTTCGGCAGGAGGACGCCGTTTTGGTGCTTTTCAGGATAAGGGAAGTGGTGCTGCGCTCCAGCTTGTCCGGGAATACCTTGATGATGCAGCCATCGTCCACCTGATTCAGGGCTTCTTTTCGCACCCGCTGCATGGATTTGTTGATGTGGAATGTTCCGACGCCATCTGCTGCACCAAAATCGAGATCCTCCGGGGTCAGACCTACGACCTCGCCCTCTCGCAGTGCGCCCACCAATGTGAGGTGGACTGCCAGATGCAGGATAGGGTCCTCCATGCTGTCCAGAGCCGCCCGCATTTCCTCTACCGTCCAGATGGTGCGCTCCTGTGTGGACTTCTTGGGGCTGTCCACGGGAACAGGGCTTTTAACAAGAATGCCCCATTCTACAGCGTACTGGAAGGCAGTACCCAGCAGCCGATGCACTTCGTGGATGGTGGTGCCGGAAAGGAACCGCTGCTTCTGTTTTTCGGTCAGCTCCTGCTTTTTGCCCTCGATATACGAGCCGCAGGGCGTTTTGCTCAGGGTCGTGTAGAGGTTCTCCATGTGGTAGGGCTTGAGTTTCTGCATCTCCATGCTGCCGATATAGGGGATAATCAGGTTCTGGATGGTGGAAAGGTTGGATTCGTAGGTCTTGGGTGCCCACTTGTGTTTGCTGCACTGCTTGGGCAGCCAATCCATGAGGAACTCTGCCACCGTCACCGAGGACGGAATCAGGAAAGTACCAGCCGCCAGTTCATGCTCGATTTGCTTTTTTCGGTTTGTTGCCTCCTCTTTTGTGGGAAAACTCTCCCATTTGTCGCAGCTCTTGCCGTGCTCATCTTCATAAGTGTATCGGACGCTATAAGAGTTGCCGCGTTTCGTAATATATGCCATACTGTTGCCTCCTTATCAAGCTGCCCGGTAGAGCCACGCATCGAAACTGTCTTTCGGTACACGGATGCTTCCGCCTACCCGCAGGACACGGAATTCGGTGGTGCTGTTGCACAGGTTGTAAGCAGAGCGCAGGCTGATGGCCAGCATTCGTGCAATCTCTTCCACCGTGTACACCAGCTTCGTGGTTTTCGGGCTGTCAGTCGGAGACTTGACGGCATTGGTTTGAGTGACCACTTCCATTGTAGTGGGATTCGAGTCCTTTTGCAAGAACTTTTTCGTATAATCGGAAGATTGCACAGGGACGGTCATAGAATTACGGTCAAAATCCATAAGCATTTCTCCTTGTATTGTCATATTATCTAAAAATTCAGCTTAAAGTTCTACATCCTGCCCACGTCTGCGGTTTCGCTGCGGCACATTTATGGTACGTTCCTGCTTTGGTGCAAGAATCTTTTCCAGAAAGCCGTGTACCAGTTCCGGCGCACGGTGGAGAGCATCCAGATAGGGTTTCACGTCGTACCACAGGTCGTGGTACTTGTTGCTCCAACGAACGGCCTCCTTCTTGGCGGTGGAAAGTTCTTCTTTCAAGCGGCGGTTCTCCACGTCCATCATATAGCCGTGGTCGGCTTGCTTTTTCAGCTTGGAAAATTCTTCTTCGGTCAGCGAGTAGTTACCGAGAAAGGTGCGCTTGCCGATATAATCCAGATCGCGCGCATGAATGAGGGCTTCTTTCGTGAGCGTGGCCTTTTTCTGCACAGCGGCAAGTTCCTTCTCCTTTTTGGAGAGGGTCTGACTGGTTTTGGCAAGCGACTGCGCCTTTTGGTCGGCTTGGGCGGTCAGGCTGTCCAGCCGTTCCTGCTCCCGCTGGACTTTGAACTGGGTGACGGTCAGGTGTTCTTCGGTGCTGCCGCGCTCACCGCGCTCTACATCCGTGTACCCGGCATTGCGCATATAGTTGAAGAAATCGTCTTGCAGGACACTGTACGACTTCTTCAGGACTGGCTTGCCGCTCTTTTGCAGGACAGGCTTTCCAGCATCGTCCAGCAGGGGCTTGGAAGCCCACTTCTTGCTTCGGCTGACCTGCATGACGGTCTCCTTGACGGTGCCGACCAGTGCCTTGTCCTTGCAGCGTTTCGACCAGAGGATTTGCTTTTCCACCACAGGCACATAGACCACATGGAGGTGGTAGTGGTAGATCTCCCGGCCTAGTGCCTCGGTCATGGCACGGTTGATTTCATCGGCGTGCATGACAGCCGAGAGAATATACTGCTCACCGCCCACGATTTGAACGGCTGCTTTGTAGGCATCCTCATAGAACTGCTTGGCGAACTCGTAGCCACCGTGATTGTCAAAATAGGCCGAGTTGACATCAAAGACAAGCTCGCAATAATGGGTGGCATCCGGCTTCAGGCCGCGCGTGGAAATGGTTCCAGCGGCTTCCAGTTGGGCAAATAGGTCGGTGTAGCTGGCGGTTGGCTTTTTGAAGTGGACGTTCCATGAGGTGCACTGGGGGATAATGTCGGGGTTTCGATAGCTGTCCTTTTCGCGCTCGTTGTGCTGCTGGGTGTTGCCAACGGCTTTGTCTGAAACGGCGAGATTTCGGACACTGGTGCGGTCAACGCCATCGTTTCTTGCCAAAGGGCATCCCTCCTTTCAAGGTTCATCGAGAGGTGACGGGGAACGAAGATGCACTTCTTCGGAAGTGTAATAACCCACTATAACACTTTCATCCCTATGGGCTGCAAAGTGTAGTGGGCTCTTCGAGGACTCTCCGAGGGGGAACGTCTCCTGCGGGAGAGCTAATCGAGTTCACGTTTGCGAAGCAATGAAAGCCCCAGTGGGGCTTTTAAGTGACCGAACGGTCTTGCGCCAGCAAGATGGAGGGGCCTCGCCCCGACAAGTTCGCACAATGCGAACCTGATTGCTCCGTACGCATCTGAAAAAATTGCGTACGGACTTCAAATAACCTGTACGGTTCGTACGACGTACGGAAATCCAAAATATAAACGATAGCACGTTTTAATCTGCTTCAATTTGCCGTACAGGTGCGTACAAGTACAGACCGTACAGGTTGTACGAACTTCTTCCGTAAAAAATGCACTTTTTACGGACAGGGGTGGACAAGCGGCTCAATGCCTACAAAACCCCGCACCCTGCGGCCACCGGGCGGGGCGGTGTTATGTGTTGCACCAGAGTACCCCAAAGTGGGAACTCTGGTGTTTTTTGCCTTGTGCCTGAATATACGGAAAATTTTGCAGGAAAGGCGAAAAAGCGGCAGAACTGCAACGGAAAAAGAAAAATGCCCTCACTGGTTGCAGGGCTGCAACAGCAAGGGCAGAGAGGAAACCTTATATTGAACAAAACGGCAGAGCGTATTATAATGAGGAAAAAGCTCAAAAAGGAGGGCCGACCACATGGCACAGGAATATCTGCCCGCACCATCCAACGTCCGTCTTGCGGACTTGATGAAAGAGCACAACATAAGCCAACCGGAGCTTGCCAAGGAAATCGGCTGCTCCAAGAGTACCATCAGCCGCTTTATCAGCGGTGCAAAGGGAACCCTGACCCATGAGCAGGTGCTGAAGATTGCAAGGCTGTTCAACGTGTCCACGGATTTTCTGCTGGGAGAAACCAACATCCCCGACCGCAAGAACTACGACATTGCTGAACTTGGCTTGTCCGTAGAAGCCGCAAAGAACCTCTACACAGGGCGCGTCAATGCAGAGGTAGTCAACCTGCTGCTGGAAAACGCCCGCTTTGCAGAGCTTACTTACCGCATATCGCAGTATTTTGATGACACCTTTGCGTCCGGCATCGCAGCACAGAATGCCATGCTCACGACATTGAGCACCCTGCTGCGCACAAAGGTCAAGACCCCGGAAGCAGCCAAAGCCGCAAAGGACATCAGCCTTCGGAGAAAGCCAGTGTATCAAGGCGACCTTGATGACATTGAAATGTACTTCATGGCGGCGGTCAAGGAAATCAAAAAGGGTATCGGGAGCCATTACGCCGAACAGGAAGCCATGAGCAAGAAAGTGGCCGAGAAGATGTTCAATGAACTGACCAAGGGGCAGGATGTGCAGCACCCAACGATCACGGCAGAGCAGTTGACAGATGCAATGTTGGACAGCGTTTCGGGTATGGAAGGAGCTACGCCGGAAGCACTGGAACAGCTGCGAAGCGGTCTGCTGGGAATCTTGCAGTCTGCCGCAGAGCAGGAAAACGCCCATGAAGCAGACGAATGAACGGCTTTGTGCGCTGGCACAGAAAGGCGATGCCGCAGCACTGGACAGCCTGATCGACAACAACAAGTCCTTTATTGGCAAGGTGGCAAATGACCTTTTCCGCAGCATGAATCTGGCACAGTCCGGCCTGAACCTTGACACGGACGATTTGAAACAGGCGGGCAATCTGGGCTTGTGGAAGACCGTGCCGAAGTTCGATGCAGCGCGTGGAATGAAGTTCCTGACCTACGCGGCTCCGGCCATCCGCAACGCCATGATGGATATGGTTCGGGATGCCTTTGCCGCTTTTGAGCAGCGGATGGTGACAGAGGACAAGGATGGTATCTGTTACCAGCGCGTTTCGCTGGATGATGTTCTGCCGGGAGAGGAACAACTGCAGCGCATCGAAGCCATAGCCGACCCCTACGCCATGCAGCCGCAGAGCATTATGGAGGATCAGGAATCGCGCCGGGAACTGTACGATGGCCTGAAACGGTTGACCCAACGGGAGCAGACCTATCTGCTGTACCGCTATGGCTTTACTGATGGCAAGGAACATCCTTTGATTGGTACGGCGATATATTTCCACCTGACAAAAGGCCGCGCCCAAAAGACCGAGGAACAGGCTATGGATAACCTGTGGCTGGAATTGCCGTGGTGGTTTATCTGAGTGAAAAGAAAAATCGTGATTGTGCTACAAGTTTTCTGGAAATTTATGTGCAGCTATACGATTTTGAGGAATTTTGTAGACGGATGAAACAAAATAGGATTAAATCTAAGTATCTAAGGAACGTTGATTTCACGAAGCTGCTGATTACCGACTGTAGGATTTGAGGAGGATGCCGTTTTATGAAAATTACACGAGATAAAATGTTTTTTTCAAAAGATCTTATTCATACACTGGCATATGTCGGAATGTTCGTGGCGGCAATTATATCGGTTGGAGCGTGTAAGTCTGGTATTTGGGTGGCTGCGATATTAGCATGGATTGTAGCAGGTATAATTATCGGATTGGCGATTATTTCCGACTATAAAAAGGCAGAACTTTTGAAAAATGGAACAAGAATCATCGGAAAGGTTACAGCAACAAAACGAGTACATATAAAATTTCATATGAGTACCTACCACCTTGCCGATGAAGATGTAATCTATCCATATGTGGTACATTATCAGTATAAAGTTAAAGGTGAAACCTATAATGGAAAGTCGCAGTGGTTTTGGTTCAATCCATGTATTCCGAAAGGGGCACCAATAAAAATTCTAGTAGACCCAAAGAATCCGGCCCGAAGTACAGTTCTCAAACCAGAAAGCTAAAGATGGCTTTCAATCGAGGTAAAACAAAAAGTTTATCCTTATAGCGTGTTTATTTAAAAGAAGATTGCGATTGTGCTACAAATTTTCAGGAAGTTTATGTGCATCTATACGATTTTGAAAAATTTTGTGGACAAACGAAATAAATCAGGCTTAAATTTCGTTATCTAAACAAAAAAGCAAGGCGGGAAGGTTTGATGATTTGTAAAAAATGAGGGCATAAAAATAAAGTAGGCGTTTGATATTTCCAGCAATGTGGGCAGTAGTGAAAGAAGGTATAGAAAATGAAGAAAACTTTATATACATTTTTGGTTTGGAATTTTCTGTTGTTTGTAGCTGGTTTAAGTGATATTGTTTTTTATAGAAATCTTACATCGGTAGAAGGTATGACAATAAGCTGGACCCAGCCAGCGCTTGTAAGTATTACTTCATTTTTAATATTGCTTTCAATATATTATGGGATGCACCAGCTCCTTTTCGGGAAAAATTTTTATTTGAAACTGGAAATCAAGCAGGAAGACATAGATAAATTGCGAAATTCAATTTATGATTTTCTGAAAAAAGGCGAAATTGACCCCGAAAAATTGCAGCAACACTTGAAGTGTTTGATAATTGCTGAAGTTGTTTTGTGGGGTGGATTCATCGTTTACTTATTTATATCAAAGGGCTACTAATTTTCAATTCTAATAATGGGGTAAAGTGGTACGAATGAAAAAGATACAGAACTTTTTCTCGACGATTTTGCAAAAGCTGTGGAAAAGTTCGATAACTATCGTTTAGCATTAAAAACTACGGAAGCTTTACGCTGAAAGCTGTAACTTTAAGCAGACCGGAAAGCTTATAATGAGGGTAGAACAGAAATATGACCAACGAAGATACCACTGATTTTGACGAGCACTTCGCTAAAATTTCGTCCTATATTGTGGACACATTGCACGGCGTTCCACTTGAGATGACCGAGGAGGAAAAAGAACAATTTCGCATACAGGTTATTTCAAATCAGTATGCAGAACGGTTGCTAAGTGAAGCCGAAAAGACAGAAACGTATAGAGGTTTATCAAAAATTGATATTCTCCATACAGTTTCTATCCCTCAACTGGCTAGAACAATCCCACTTAAAGGTTTGAATCTCAGTTTAGAAAAATACAGAATGCCGGATGGTGTAATAATAGAGGTTGAGAGTTCGTCACATTATTTGGGGTCATTTAGTGAGAAAAATGATTCTTCCACAAATTGGATAGAAAAGATCATGGAGGGTGTCGGTATTCACTAGATGGATTCTCAAGAAGCATAAACAGCCCGCTATTTGCAGAGAATTCTGGAAGAAAATTGAAGAAAGCATCCTTCCGGCAACAGCACCCCGGACGTTTGTGAACTCTCACAACGGAGATCAAGAACCAATCCCTGCTTTGCGCTTACACCGTTTTGGTGACATTTTTTCTCCGTCTTGCTACAATATTGTGGATTTTTTCTATTTGTGCTTTGCTATTATCAACATCTAAAATGGAAACCGTGATGGAGGTGATTCCAATGCAGATAATTTCCTTGAAAACAAATTGAATGCTTTGGCAAACGGTGGCCAGTTCTCCATTTCCTACGACATCACGATTCCGTAATAAAAGCATTAGATGCAGGATAGTGCGGTTGGGTGACTCAAGAGAAAGAAAAAAGAGACCTCATCTCGTCAAAAAACTAAATCATAAAAGCATCAAAGAGGGCATTCAAATGAAACAAAATCGAATTTTTGACCAGAATAGTTCTCAAAAAGCACGTTCTTGGCACTATAATATGGACACCAACCGAGCGGAAGCCCAGTTCGCTGATGGCTCTGCCATTGCCATTGACTGCCTTGCCATCGAGGACGAATACGGCAATACCCCGGCACAGCGAGCTGAACTTGATTGGCTACTATACAACAAGCCCTTGGAGTGCGTCCAGCTTGTGCTGAGTGGTGAGATTGAGCATTATCTCTCACTTGGCTGTGACCATGGCAAACTGAAAGACTAACCTCTAAATAGGCCAAACAACCCGCTACTTGCAGTCGCTGCAAATGGCGGGTTGTTTGCTTATTTTAAGTTTTTCCTTTGCTCATAGTAGTGCAAAATCAATGTAGTGCAAAATCAATGGCCCAACGGTCAAAGAAATCACAAATATCAGGCAAATCTACTGGTTTCTTATAAATGTCATTCTAAAATTCAATGAATTTTGCTATTTCTAGCACTTGTTTTTTCGACACGAAAGTCGATTTAACCCTATATTTTATGTATCTCTCGATGATTTCAAGTTTGCCATTTTGGGGGCTTGATTATTGAGAAAATTCTAAATTCCAAAAAGGTCTATCATTTTCATCAATCGCATCGTTATTGAGAATAAGCACTGCACCACCACTTAACAGAGGAGGCAGCTGTAAATAGCTTATATTATTTATTGAGAAAATGAAACGCTATTGCAACAGTTGAATACTGTATATTTTATCAAATTGATACGGATCTGATAGCAACACCTTACCGTTTGATATCACAAGAATGCTTTCGCCTTCTTTAAGATACGACAACTGAAGATTTCCTTTCAAGTAGTTTGATACGCCATAAATTATATAATTGTCATCCGTATCATATAATTGATTTTTTGCAGTCGCATAAATACAATTGTTCTTCAGGTCAACTTCTTCAATTATAAGTTCCGATTTTTTTCTTCCGAATGTATTCGATTGAAATAGAATGCAGAGAACCACTGCCACAAATGCTATGCCAACCATAATCTTCCGTTTGCATTTCATTTTATCAACCTCTGTATGAAAGGAACAGCGTATAAAGCGATTGTGTTATTCTCAATGCCCCTGTATAAGAAGTTGGATATGAAGAACCATCAATTGTGCTTCCATCTTTATGGATTCCGATAGCTACATACCCAGCTCCAGAAATATATTCTACAAGAGGACCACCACTAAAGCCACCTGTCAAATCCCAATCGCCCTTGAGATATTTTGAAGTCTGACTTCTAATATACCCAGAAGATTTACACATCCGATATCTCGCATCGGCACCATTTATTTGGCTCGGATAGCCATAAGCATACACCAACTGTGATGATGAATAATTGCTAGACTGCCAATGTAACCCAAGCCATCCCGTTTTCGTTCCTAAATTATTCTTGAGCGTAATAATCGCCCAATCCTCCGAACTTGTTCCAGCAAGATAAGAATCACTAACAATCATCGAACTTGCCGATACATTTTCGCTTCCAAAAGGTTTACTATTATCAGATCGAGCAGGTGCGACATTTACCGACTTAACGTAGGCTTTTTCCTTTATACTGTATAGATTATGTGCTGCTGTTGCAAGTGCATTAGGCCCAATCATAAATCCAGAACCATAATTTGTCCCTCCATTATTGGTCGTTATCTGTAGGCATACCGTACTACAATATGGTGTTGCCGTTGGATTATCAACAACAGTGATATCATTGCTTCCGATAATCGCATACAGATCGGATAGATCAATATCCGAAATCTTTCCATTTGGAAAATAGCCTGCAGTTGTCTCTCCATCCGTGAAGGAATTGGTTTCAACTATAATTTCCTCTATAGATTCTTCTTTTGTATCAAAATCGTATCTATGGTATCTCTCGATATGAGATTTGCTTCCATCACTTTGATTATCTGCAAAAGCAGTCAGCCCAGAGTTAAGCTCCATTGAAGAAAGAGCCACAATCCCACTTGCTTTCAAAAAAATTCTACGAGATATTTTTTCACTAGCTATTTTAATTTTCCTTCTTTACTTTTAGAGTATACACAAGATTTCTTATACATCAGTTGCTCTGCATTGGAAACACCTCCGTAAAATTTTTCATACGTTAGAGCCATCCTTATTTTAGATTTCAACTTTTACTTTCGCAAAAAAATAAATACCACTGATTTTTTATCCAATAGCCGTGCTAAGATTTATCTCTATGGGATTCAACACATGCGTCTGCTGGCACAACCAAGCCCAATTGTTCACTGTAGTAGTAAACAAGTCGTCATAGTTGTTGTCATATGCAAAATCAAATGTGTCATGAACGGTAATCAAGTAATACATTATAGAATTACCAATCATGAAGCCTGTTCCAGAGGTGCTTACCCTATGCAATGCATAGAATAAATCTGCATTATCAGACTTTTGAATTGTAAAAGACCAACTTCCTCCACTAAAATCTTTCAAGCCACTATTAAGTACTTTGTTTTTATAATTATTAAAAACTGTTGTCGTGTTTAACTTGTCAAGCAATGGCGTCGAAGAATCCGTCACACTCTCAGAATAGTCAATATTATATACAGAGAATTCAACCATAAGAGCCGCACATTCATATCCCTTATCCCGTGCAATTTGCGCAGCTGCCAACCATGCAAGCTGTGTATTATTTAACAAATTTCCAGATGCACGTGTTTGATCTTCATCTTTCATCTTATCGATAAACTTATTTAATTCATCTATCGACATTCCCGAAAAATCAACATGATACTTATCATTCATGCTTTGAATAACAGGATTGCTAGCTTTACGGCTGCTTATGTTAGCAGCATAAGACACAGTATTTATCGAAAACAAAAAACACACTGAAAGAATTAATGATACGAACCTCTTCATAACGAACCTCCTTAAATTCTGTACTCTACTATATAAATTGTGTGCTTCTCATCATCCCAGACAACGAGACTAAAATTCACATCTTCAGAATGTAAAAGCAATGTATTCATTTCGGCTTCCGAGCGTAGTTCCTTATGCTGACTATTATCATAAAGAAAAAAATTTCCACTTGCAATTTCAGGAATCACAAAATCTAATCCAAAATATGACGACACATTTTTTAATATAGAAGATATGGTTGGAGAATCATTAATTTTCTCCCATGAATCGAGTTGATGAATAATTTTGGCTGCATCCACATCGTAGTATACCGCTAACATTATCCCATCATTTTGCAATCCGCCATAAGCCTCATATATCAACGATTCAGAGTATGTTGCTTTTCCAATTTTGAATTGTTTCAAATAATCTCGTTTTTCATATTTGCTTTTTCTTCCAAGCATAAAGCCCAAAAGCAAGCACAGTGCGACTATAGCTAGGTATCGGATAACTCGCGTTGGTCTCGCCTTTATAATTACCTCACACCTTTCTAACTTGCTGAAATATATAACAAACTCCACTTATCTACTGGTACTTCCGGTAATGGTTTCGCTCCGTCCATCGGAATAGCTAAAGGTCGCAGAATACTCAAGCCTATAAGATTTTCCGGGCTTAGTGTTAAAGCTACTGCTCACCATGCAGGTTGAGGTCGTGCTGCTGTTTGAGCAGCTACTTACTTTTTGCCATGTTCCAATTGTCCCCTTTTCATAGAGAACGCCTGAAACGCTGATTTTCTTTACTCCAGTTCGAGTCTGGGCATCAACCTGATAGTATGTTTGGTAAATAGATCCGTTGACCGTACTATCGCCTACATACCGTTCAGACTTTTCAGCGGCCATTGCGGTGCAGGCAAAGCTCAAGAGAATCACCGCTGAAACAACAATGGACAACAAACGCTTTTTCGACATAGACATACACCTCCGTTTTTTTGCTCCCATCAAGAGCCTTTGTATAATCAACGCAATTCGCATTCGCTTCGTTTCAATTTTCAGGAGAAAATTTTTCAAATTTTCCATCTTTGTAAGTTCAGACAAAAAGAAAGCCAGACATTTGTGAACTCTCACAAGTGTCCAGCTTTCTTAACGGATACCTTCCGCAATTTTCATAATCTCATCGTATGGAATGTTTCCCATAACGGTATGTGTAATCCCCCGATGTTCCCAACTTAGAGTATAAACATTCTTTCCATGTTCATCCGTACTGGTTCCAAGTACACCATCTGCTTCTCCGACCTTTACGGTTTCGTACACTGTATGCTCATTATCAAACAGGGACTGCTGCCCTGGCTGGATAATTGAGCAACGGACTGTGTAGCTTTCCTCTGTTTCTTTTGACGAGTAAACATGTAAAAAGTTTTCTGCTCGCTCAAATTTCTGCACATCGTCCATTTCAAAGCCGTTCGGCACATAATGGTCGCTGTATCCATCCGGGAGCCACTCCAGCGGTTCGCCATCCACCTGATAAGTCAGCTGCATCTCAATGGGCAGAAATTTTTGAATCATCGTATAGACTGCCCTGCGGAAATCAGCGCTGACCGCAAGAGCACCAACCGTCAGCATTACGAGTGTCAATGCCGCAATTAGTACTCGTTTCAACACTGGGTGGTGCTTTTTCTTCTTTAAGGCCTCTGTCATTCGTTCGTCCCATTGGGACGTATCTGGGTGGATTTCCTCAAACTGCTTTGGCGTTGGAAGCGAATCCAGTTCTCTTTGCGCATCTGCACGAAGTGCCATCATCAAAGCCGCATCAAATGAAATGTCTGTCCGCTCACTCATGGCTGTTCATCTCCTTCCATAATAGTTTTCGTCCTCGAAAGAGCCGTGTTCGTACCACTTCATCCGTTAATCCCAGCGATTTTGCAATCTCACGGTTTGTATATCCCATTGCCAAAAGGCGTAGCGGATCACGGTACATCGGTTTCATTTGGCCAATCAGTTCTGTTAGACGTTCAATGTTATCGGTGCTAACTGCTGCATCATCCGGCACCGGAGCGGCATCTGGTTCGTTTGGGACATCTTCCAGCAATTCTTCTCGTTGTTTGCGAAGCATATCATATGCACGGCTTCTACTACAACTAACGAGATAAGCAGCGAGTTCGTGACAGTTTTCTCGATGAATTTTAGAAAAATTTTTTGCAACGTACAAAAATACCTCTTGTAGCACATCCTCTGCCAGATACGAATCATCCATGATTTTGTAAGCGGTATGGTGAACCAGCCGTTTGTATGTATTGTACACCTCGGTAAAATCTTCTTCAAAGTTTCGATCATCAAGCACACTTAGATATAACGCAAGCAACGCAGTCACCTCTATTCACATTGATTGTGTGTAGTGTACCACGAACCAATAAAAATGTCGAATACAACCAACTTTTGAAAAGGAGCGTGATGCCATTGACCCAACCGAAAACCGATCTCGCCTATCTCCGCAGCGAGAAAGCCAAAGCAGAACAGCAGCTGCGCTACTACCAGCACCGGGAGAAAATTCTGGAACACCAGATACCGGAGCTGACCCGCAAGGCCCGTGTGCATCGGCTGTGTACCCGTGCCGGAATGCTGGAAAGTTTTCTGATTGCGCCGGAAGAACTCACCAACGATCAGGTGATGGAGCTGCTGAAAATTGCGTTCCGTCAGCCGGAAGTTGCGCTGGCTCTTGCAAAGATGATTCACGACCTGCACGAAAGCCGCAGCGTTCCGCACCCTTTAGAATAAAGGGCGCAATTATACACCGTTCCGGTGAAATTGCGGTCTTGCAGACGGCTCGATGAAATCGAAGCTGGCGTTTGTGCGCCAGCCCGATTCCATCCCAAGGAAAACTGCATTTTCCTTGCGCTGCTTTGCAGCTATCCTTTTGCGGCTCCCGCCTGAGATCGAAGCGCATGGCACTCCGTTCTAAGGCGGCGAGCAAAACCGAATACAATTCCAGACCGTTCACCAAGAGCAATCTTGCTGGGCGGTCTTTTTGTTTGGGGGTGATGCCTATTCCGTGTCCGCATTTCAAAATTACCATCGTCAAGCGCAGCCAAGGGCAGTCCGCTGTTGCCGGGGCCGCTTACCAAAGCGGCGAACGGCTGTTCAGCGAGTACGACCAGAGAACAAAATTCTACAACAAGAAGAAAGAGCTTGTCCACGCTGAGATCATGCTGCCATCCTATGCGCCGCCCGGATATGCAGACCGGGCGACCCTCTGGAACGCCGTAGAAGCTGTGGAGAACCAGTGGAACTCCCAGCTTGCCCGGCGCATCGTGCTGGCGTTCCCGGTGGAGGTGCCGAAGGAGCAGTATTTGTCCATGATAAAAGAGTTTTGTCAGGAGCAGTTTGTTTCCAAAGGGATGATTGCCGACTTTGCCATCCACGACAAGGGAGATGGAAACCCACACGCTCACATTCTGCTGACGCTCCGGGCAATAGATGAACACGGCAAGTGGCTCCCGAAAGCCAGAAAGGTGTACGACCTTGACGAGAACGGTGAGCGCATCCGGCTCGCTTCCGGCAACTGGAAGTGCCACAAGGAAAACACGGTGGACTGGAACGACCAGAAGTATGCCGAGGTCTGGCGGCATGGCTGGGAGACCATTACCAACCGCTATTTGGAAGCGGCTGGCCGCCCGGAACGTGTTGACCTGCGCTCCTTTGAGCGACAGGGCATCCAGCAGATACCGACCGTGCATCTCGGTCCCGCCGCACACCAGATGGAAAAGCGTGGAGTGGAAACTTTTCTCGGCAACCTGAACCGGGATATTCGCGCCGCCAATAGCCTGATGCAGTCCATCCGCAGTGCGATTCGTGGGCTGCAACGCTGGATCGCAGACCTGAATGAAAAGAAGCAGATTCTTTTGGATGCACTGGAACAAGCCAAGGAGCCAATGCTGTCCGACCTGCTGGTGGATTACTTCAACCTCCGCAACGAGCAGCGCAGCGATTGGTCTGGCAAGGCAAAACTGAAATGCACTGTCCGAGACTTTGAGGAAGTCAAACGGGCGGTGGACTATCTGAAAGCCCATTCTCTGAACACCATCGAGGATCTGGATACCGCAATTTCTAACCTGAACCAGACCGCCGCCCCTCTCCGTAGGCAGTTGAAGCAGAACGAAAACCGTATGCGGGCAATCGCCCAGATCAAGGATGCTGCCGCCGCCCATGCCAAGCTGAAGCCCATCCACGACACCTTTATCAAGAAGAACTTCAAGTTGACCAAGGACGCTTATGCCGCCCAGCACAAAGAGGAGCTGGACACCTTTAATAAAGCTGTCCGCACTCTGATGAAACTGAACGGCAGCACAGCGGTAGATTTTTCGGCATTGGATGCCGAATTTTCTGCGCTGCAATCCGGCAGCGCAGAACTGCGTACCAAACTGGAAACCTTGCAGCCGGATGTCTCTGCCCTGAAAAATATCCGCAAGTATATCGACATGGTGCTGAATAAGCAGCAGCTTTCCACACCGGGCGGCAAGCCCCCGGAGAAGGAATCGGTGCTGAAACAGCTGGAGCAGCTTCAGCAGAAAAAGTCCAACTACAAAACGATTTCTACCACCCCAAACCGCGAAGAATCGCTCTAAACGATCTTTCTGTCACCGATATGCCGTTGCAATCAGTGGCAGAAGTACATAATTCATTTGTTTTTTGCTGGCTTTTGGCTATTCTCGCTGGCTAGTGAGTAGAGGCGTACTTTTAAGGCAGAAATTTTCTCCAACACCCCCCATTTTAGGCCACTTTTTCTGTTAATAGTAGAAGCGCCTCTTTGAAAGCCGGTCATTTGTGACCTTTTTGTTAATTCTCAAAAAGATGGTTGTCTTTGGGCTGTTTTCGTTGCCTACCTATTGAGAGGATTTTTTCAAAAGCGGAGATTTGGTCTCAAGAATTACAATTCAATTACAAGTTTCTCACCAATGCTACGAAACAGGCGTTCTCGATGCCTACCAAGTGTAGGGCATCTTTTTCAAGACCATTCTCGGACTATTATGACGTTTTGTTTACAAAATTGCTTGCAATGCTACGAAATGGCCTTTTTCATCGGCTACCAAGTAGAAGGATGTTTTTCGTCCGTCAAAGTCCAGAAATCTTCCATATGTTCCTTGACAAGTGAATAGTTCAATCGTCCGGTACTTCACAAAAGGTACTTCTGTAACTCGCAGCCCGGTCATAACGAAGACGGGGTGGCTGAAATGCCAATGGTGCGGTGCAAGCCCGCCGCCGGACGATTCCCCACTCCTAGGGAAGTCGAGGACCAATATGGGAGACCTTAACTTATTAACGCAGTTGAGCACTTGTTTCGTGCTTTTCTGCGACTGGAGAATTGGAACCCTCCAATTCTCGTTACATACTCTTTGTTCCTGATTTCTGCTTCAGCTGGAGGTGATCAACATTTCAGAATATCTTACCACGCAAACTCCGCTGCCGCCGTTTCTCCCATACCCATGCTTCCTTTTGGAACTTGACCTGAGTCAGACTGCAAAAATGACTTAAGTGTTGCTACTCGACCGTGCCACACTCTCGCAGAAAAATCTCTGGATAGATGAACGTGGATTCGTGTTTGTCATTTTTACGATTTGCTCTTTGGCTGAGCAGCTAGGGCGCAGCACTGTCAGTGTTTCCAGTGCGCTTAAGGAATTGGACGCTGCGGGATTGATTGAGCGCAGACGAACGCGGTTTTCTTCGCCCAATCACATCTTTGTGAAAATTCCAAATGTTGAATAGTTCTGCGTTTTTCACGATTCAAGAACCGCCAAAATCACGATTCTGTGATGCAGATTCTTAATGGCATCTGCAAAAGATATTTTTCCTATGCAGTATAGCAGCCTTTAAGACTGTATCGAAGAAAACTTTCACCTAACCAACGTAATAAAACAAAAAGAGAAAAACGAATAGAATCCATCCATTCCTTTCCGTATTTGCACCACATGAATGAGGAGGTCTGCCCTTGAACAAAGAAAAATCTGAGAAGAAGCCCACCACACGCAAACGTGCGCCGAGAAGTCCGAAGTCCGTGCGCCTGATCGTGGAACGCCATTATATCGGCAATGTGCCGATGAATACGCTTTTTCAGCGGCTTGTGGAAGAAGAAATTCGTAAAACTGCCGAATCGTATCTCGCCGCTGGCTAATTGGACGTTTTACTGCGGAAAAGGGCTTGCATCGTCACGCAGTATCCGCTACAATGTGATTGATGAGGTCTCTTTTCCATTATGGAGGTACACATGGAAAAGGACAAAAAAGTAACTGCTTTATACTGCCGACTGTCAAAAGATGACGGTTCAAACAGCGAAAGCCTGAGCATCCGCACTCAAAAGTCAATGCTTATGGAGTATGCCACACGCAACGGTTTCGGGAATTGCCAGTACTATGTTGATGATGGTTACAGCGGTACGAACTCTGACCGCCCTGCCTTTCAGGAACTTCTGGATGATATCCGGGAAGGAAAGGTGGCAACAGTCATTACCAAAGACCAGTCCCGACTTGGACGCAACCACATCGAAACCGGAACGTATATGGAAATCTTCTTTCCTGAACACGGTGTCCGCTATATTGCAATCAACGATGGTTATGATTCCAACGAGCAATCTCAGATGGATATTGCCCCGTTCCGAAACATCATCAATGAAATGTACGCCAAAGACACTTCCCGAAAGATCAAGAGTGCCCTTCGGACACGCAAGAAAAGTGGAAAGTATATCTCCAGCGGCGCACCGTTTGGCTACCAGAAAGACCCTGCCGACCACAATCACCTTGTGATCGACCCGAACACCGCCCCCGTTGTTGAGTATATCTATTCAATGGCAGAGGAAGGGCTGGGGCTTCACCGCATCGCCAAGCGGCTCCACGATGAAAAAGTCTTGAAGCCGTGTTACTACAAGAAAGAGATGTTTGGCCGCTTTATTGATGATGAAAAGATGTATGATTGGGACAGTGCCTATATCAGTCAGGTTCTGCACAGCCCAGTCTACGCCGGACACATCATCTACGAAGCCAAGCCCACCGTGTCCATGAAATCCAAAAAGCGGCGTTATATTCCGTTTGAAGAACGCGCTATCGTTCCGAATACACATGAAGCAATCATCCCACAAGACCGTTGGGAGAACGTGCAGCGAATCCTTTACAGCCGTTCCAGTAGTTTTATGTGCGATAAGACCGACTACGACAATATCTTCAAAGGCATCGTCCGCTGTGCAGACTGCGGCAGAACGATGTTAGTCAAGGTCGAGCACAGGCGCAAACGTAACAGTGTTCTGGATCAGACCTTTTATTGTTGCAGCACTTATCGGAAATATGGTGCGAAAGCCTGTGACTCGCATAATTTGGAAGCCCGTGTTCTGCATGAAGCTGTCTTTGCGGACATTCAGGCACACGCAAAGGCCGCTGTGAGCAATCGGGAAGCCCTTGTGAAGAAGATTGCAAATCAGATGCACCTCCGGGTGTCCTCTGACCGGGCGCAGCACAAACGGGATTTGAAGCAGTGTAAAGCACGAATCGCAGAAATCGAAGACCTGTATGCAAAACTTTATGAGGACGTATCAAAGGGACTTCTCCCGGAGAAACGTTTTCAAATGCTTGCAGATCGCTACGACAAAGAACAGGCTGAACTGACCGAGAAGATTGAGCAGTACGAGCGGGAAGGCCGTGCTGAACACGATCAGCTGGACAAGATTCAGGATTTTATTGATGAAGTCAGCAAGTACGCTGGTATCACCGAACTGAACTATAAGATTCTGCATCAGCTGATTGACAAGATTCTGGTATCCAGAGCGGAAAAGGTCGATGGCGAATACGTCCAGAAAATCCAGATTTTCTACCGCTTTATCGGCCCATTGGATGCCATCGAGTAACAAAGTCAGAAAAGTCACCTCCGAGAACTATCCTACAGATAATGGGTATAAAAGCCACGATTCTTTAGAGTCGAAAGAAAAGAATCGTGGCTTTGTACGTTTGAATTATGGAGCAAGCCAAATGAATAAGAAATTGGAATTTTTTAGCAGTATGGCGGTTGCCTTTATAGTTTTGATATTGGTCTTTCTTTGCATTCGTTTTTCAGGTCAGGGAAAATTTGCTACACATGGAGGAACCAATCCGTCTGATGTAAAATGTATTTATACTTCAGTTTGGCCGGATAATGAATACACTAGGCTTATTTGTGAGCCGGAAAGTGGAACGATAGAATATATATTGGATGGTTCTAATGCTGGGTATTATGCAATCTTTTATAATAATATCTCTGAAGAAGAAATACAAAAATATATTGACCAATTGAAAACCTTAGGATACGCTGAAGAGGCATCGGCTTCAGAAAGCGTTTCGACAGGCGTTTTGCTAAGAAAAGATGAAACATGGATAAGCATTGCATACTCAGAGGGAGGATTTGGAATCCGGATTTCAGTAGAAAAATCCTGAATAAAAGAGATGCTGGGGAATCCCGGTTATCCCTATGATGCAGTGGAAAGAAAATGGATTGCTCAATATTGGAGGCTCCAACCACAGCTTCTTTGTTGAAATGTTAATCAGTTAGATACCGCCAGACGGTTTATTTAGAACGAGGTTAAGTTGGAACAGCCGATGCCACACTCGGAACAAACAATAGCGGAGGCCGTACAAGATATGTGCTAGTATGGGAGAAAGATGGCATATCACATACGATCATTGGAAAGATACCGCGTGAAGAGATTCTAAAAATTGCAGAGAGCATTTCCTAACTGGCTGAATTTTTGCCCACACGCTTGTAATTATTTACAAATGTGTGGACACTTTTTCGTTGAAGCGTCCAAAGCTGACAAGATTTTGAACTTTTTTCAAAAAAGCTGTCACAAACGCAGTGTGAGCAACGTTGACTAAGCAAAAGCTCCTGGGGGAGTGTACAAAATGGAGGTTATTCATTAATCAAAATGACGAAAGAAGAAATCATTTCCATGCTATCAAAGGAATTGAACAGTGAATGGACGAATGGAGTCACATGTTTGATGGTGGAAAATTCCGATAGCTATATTCCAGTAATAGTTCATCACAATAAAAATGAACTTATTGTTGAAGTAGGAGAACAAGACAAGAAGATTTACCGCATCGGACGAAATGAGCTAAATAAAACATCTTAGTCATCACCAAAAAAATCATTGAAATCAGTCACAATTTGACGCATAGAATATGAATTCAAACTTGATATGAGGTGATTCCAATGCAGAAAAAATAGAACACATATTTCGAAAATATTGCTACCATCAAACTGTCAAAGAATACAAGTCAAACGGTTCTTTGATTCGTTCTAAAACGGATTACTATCAGGCTATTGGTGGTTAAGTCACTCCGTTTGTAAGGAAAGGGTTGAAAATGGATTTTCTTAAACAAAAAGGGCCATTAGCAAGAGAATTCTGCAACACGTTGATTTACATTATTTCGTTAGTGTCATTAAAGCCTTCAAGCCTTCAGAGGGTGTTGACAGAACTTCAATGGAATGGGATGTGGTTCTTTTCTCTGGCATTTTTCGCTGTCATCTTTATGGAAATGCTGTCCGATTTTTTGCTGGTTACAGATCGCTGCACTGCATGGAAAGCATTAAATGGAAATGTCAGCGAAGCCGAATTTCACAATCTTCAGCAGATTGTCCTATGCGAAAATCAGAAAGTTTCCATTGAGAAGAAACTTGCAAGTACGATACTACTGGTTCTGATGATATGTGCAACTGCTGCATTTGTGTGGTTTACCTTTTTGGTATAAGGTTTTGTTATGAAAGAGATAATTATTATACCACATATTGGAATTGGACAATTAAAATTAGGTATGGCACCAGATGAGCTAGAAAAAACTCTTCTGCAAATGAAGAGACAATGGTCGAATTCTTCTAATGAAGCAATGCAAATGGAACGTTGTGCGGAAACCGATGACCCTAATTTGATAACCGGACGATATATGGATAATGATTCGTTCTTTCTAGTGCAGTATCGGAACGGAAAAGCTACTGAAATCGGCATCCAGAGAGATCTGTCTAAAGTTGCGTCAATAAAACTGTTCGGAATGGACATGTTTAATACAACCGCCGAGTGTATTATTGATAGCTTAATGAAAAAGGACAAAGTTATTTGCAACGAAAAGGACTTGCAACTTGGGACGGAATATATTTTTCCCAAAAGTGGAGTCCGACTCTGGAGAGAGCGAGCATTTCATCCCAAATTGTTGAAAGACCCGTTATACATGGAAGAAATGCAGGCGGTATTAGAAGACGAATACCAGTATCAGTATTTTCAGATGGTCACCATAATAGATTGAACTACTAACTAAGAGCCCTCTATTTGTAACGACTGCAAGTAGAGGGCTGTTGATCTGTTTGGAATATTTCAATTAAAGGTCAATCTTCCAGTCTGCCATGGTCGCAGCCAAGTGAAAGGTAGTGTTCAATCTCACCACTCAGCACAAGCTGGGCGTACTCCAATGGCTTATTGTAGAGCAGCCAGTCCAGTTCTGCCCGCTGTGCCGGGGTGTTGCCGTACTCGTCCTCAATGGCAATGCAGTCGATGGCAACAGCAGAGCCGTCCGCAAACTGGGCTTCCACCCGGTTGGTGTCCATATTGTAGTGGCAAGAAAGCAGTTTGTTCATAGTCGTGTCCTCCATGACTTGATTTTGATGTTCGGCCACTCAAACCAATGCCGTCAAGCCGGTGGGGGATAGAGCGATTTTATTTGTCGGGGAGTAAGTGCACGGTTTCTGCACGGATTTTGCACGGTTTCAAAACGTGCAGAAGGTGCTTTTCGTTACAAAATCCGACAAAGGGTGCAGAAATTACTGGGTGAAAAATCACGTTGTCTTGATTAAAAATAACGATGACTCGAAACTTCCATAAATTGAGACGAACCGGCGGCTTGCTCTCTTAATCAGTGGGCCCAGGGTTCGAGTCCCTGGAGGTGCACCACAACAACAAAATCCGAACTTTTTTCCGATAGGAGAAGGGTTCGGATTTTTTGTTTTCTTCGGAAAGCAGAATGCCGCGGTTGCGCAGCAATGGCAAAGCAAAAACAGGATGCGCCCCTGAATGAACAGCACCCCATTTGTCCGACAGTATTCGGTCTGACAAATGGGGTGTTTTTATATGTCGGAAAAACGAAAGGCGTATAGCGGAGAATGAGACCAATTTTTATAGTGCAAAATGCTTTGCACGATAGTCCCGTGGGCTGATGCCATATACATTTTTGAACGCACGGGAAAAGTGGAGCTGATTGGGATAGCTGACCATGGTGCTGATGGTGCTGATGGGCAGGCGGCTTTCGGTCAGCAGCTGTGCCGCCCGTGCCATGCGGTAGTGCAGCAGGAACCCCTGTGGGCTTTCGCCCATGGTATCTCGGAATACCTTGCTGAAATAGCTGCGGTTCAGTCCGCAGACGGAGGAGATATCCTCGATGGAAATATCTTCGCTGTAATGCTGCTCTATGAAAGACAGAGCCTCCTTCATATAGAAGTCCCGCAGGCGGCGGGGACTTTGTGCCTGATGGGAGGCAGAGGACTGTACAAGCTGATCCAGAAACAGAAAGCCGTAGCCGATCTGACGCATGGGGCTGTCCTGACTGTGATTTACCAGAAAGAGCATCTGCTCTTGCAGCAGCTGTCCGGCTTTGGTGCTCGCAGGCGAGTACACCGGGTTCTGTCCGCTGATGCCTGCAAGGTTCAGGGCTTCGTGGGCACGCAGACCGTCAAACTCGATCCATGTGTATTCCCACGGCTCCTGTTCATCGGCACGGTAGGTGGTGACCTGACCGGGAGCAATCAGAAAACCATGCCCGCCCTCGATGGTGTATTCCTGCTCGTTTGCAAGCAGAAGCCCTTTGCCGGAGATGACATAGTGGAACAGATAGTGGTTGCGGGCATAGGGACCATAGGAGTGTAGAGGCTCTGTCTGCTCCCAGCCATATTGGTATAAGTTGAGATCGACGAATCGCTCATCCTGAAACACATGGAACCTGCATTTTGTTTCCGTTGATACGTTTCTTTTTGTACATTCTTGCATACAAGATGCCTCCTGTCCGCTTTTTCTTATTATATACCAAAATGCGTGATGACTTCAACATAATTCGTAGTATTCCTTCAAATTGAGATATAACAAGTCGCATTTTTGCATTTACGAAACTGCTGGCAGATAGTATAATAATGGCACAACAAGAGAAAAGAAACTGTGCAATGTGATGATGCACAAAATTTTCTCGCTGCTTTTGTAAGAGCTGACAAAAGCAGGAAAATCGACCCGGCCGGTGCGACACAGTACGAAGATCACCCTACGGAATAAGGACTTTGGAGGAGAACAAAAATGAAGATCTCTCGCAGACAATTCGTAAAGGCAATGGCGGCAATGAGCGCCGCATCCATGCTGGCAGCCTGCGGCGGCAGCAGCGGCAGCGGTTCTTCCGGCGGCAAGAAGGCACTGACCTTCCAGATCTGGGACGTTGCACAGAAGGAGGGCATGGAGGCTATGTGTGCGGCCTACACCCAGCAGCACCCGGAGGTCAGCATTGAGGTGCAGGTCACCAGCTGGAACGAATACTGGACAAAGCTGGAGGCTGCAGCCACCAGCAACCAGATGCCGGATATTTTCTGGATGCACACCAATGAAATTCTGAAGTACGCTGACAATGGAATGCTGGCAGACTGCACCGACATTGTGGAAAAGGACAAGTTCTCGGAGATCTCGCTGTCCAACGCCATGGGCTCCAACGGTACCCTGTATGCAGTCCCCAAGGACAAGGACACGGTCGGTCTGGTGTATAACAAGGAGATGTTCGATGCTGCCGGTGTTGCTTACCCGGACGAGAACTGGACTTGGGACGATCTGGTCAGCGCATCCGAGAAGATCTACGCTGCCACCGGCAAGTACGGCTATATGGCATACGCCGACGACCAGCTTGGCTACTGGAACTTTGTGTATCAGGCCGGCGGCTACATCCTGAACGAGGACAAGACTAAGGCGGGCTTTACCCAGCCTGCCACCGAAAAGGCAATGAAGTTCTACATCGGTCTCCAGCAGAACGACTGGTGCCCGAACCAGACCTACTTTGCCGAGACCGCTCCCGGCACTGCCTTCTTCTCCGAGAAGGGCGCAATGTTCCTGGAAGGCGACTGGAACATCCTTGCCGAGCTGCAGAACTACCCCGAAATGGTGGGCAAGTGGGATGTGGCTGTTCTGCCCAAGTGCCCCGACCCGGAAAGCGGAGACGGCCGTGCTACCATCTCCAACGGTCTGTGCTACGCGACTGCTGCCAGCAACAAGAATCTGGATACCGTGAAGGATATCCTGAAGTTCTTCGGCAGCGAGGAGGGCCAGCGCATTCAGGGCGAAAGCGGTGCGGCCATCCCTGCCTATCAGGGTCTGGAGGATACCTGGGCAGGCTGCTTTGCAGAGTATCCCATCAATATCCAGTGCTTCATTGAGATGTTTGAGTACAGCATTCAGAGCGTCAACAACGCCTCTCGCCCGGAGTGGAAGAGCAAGGTCAATGATGAGCTGCTGAAGATCTACGCAGGTACCGAGGATATCGACACCGGCCTGCAGAAGATGCAGGACATCGTGGATCAGGCCAGTGCGGGCTGAAAATGCAGCTTGGGAGGAACCAAATGAAAAGCACATCAAAGCTGGGCCGGGATGGGCGTTTCTGGGGGCTGGTCATGGTAGCTCCCACCATCCTCGGTCTGATGATCCTGAATATTATCCCGTTCTTCCAGACCATCTACATGAGTTTTTCCAAGACGAAAGCCTTTGGAGCCTATCAGTTCTGCGGTCTGGAAAACTACCTTGAAATGTTCCGCAATGCGGAATTCTGGAAGGCAAACTGGAACTCCATCTACTTCTGCATCCTCACTGTGCCGGTGGGCGTTTTTCTGGCGCTGATCGTGGCAGTGCTGCTGAACGCAAAGATCAAGGGCAAGACCGCCTTCCGCGCCATCTTCTTCCTGCCCATGGTGGTGGCTCCTGCTGCGGTAGCAATGGTCTGGAAGTGGATCTTCAATGCGGAGTATGGCATTCTGAATCAGGTCCTTGGCACGAACATCCGCTGGCTGACTGATCCCAAGATCGTTCTGGTCACCTGTGCTATCGTTTCCATCTGGAGCTCCATCGGCTACGATGCCGTGCTGCTGCTGTCCGGCATCCAGAACATTTCCCAGTCTCTGTACGAAGCCGCCGAGCTGGACGGTGCATCCAAGATCCGCCAGTTCTTCAGCATTACGCTGCCCATGGTATCGCCCACCCTGTTTGTGGTGCTCATCATGCGGCTGATGGCTTCCCTGAAGGTCTACGATCTGATCTACATGATGGTGGAGCAGACGAACCCTGCGCTGACCAGTGCACAGAGCCTGATGTACCTGTTCTACCGCGAGAGCTTTGTTGCCGGCAATAGGGGCTACGCATCGGCCATTGTGGTGTGGACCGTGCTGCTGATCGGTCTGGTCACGCTGGTGCAGTTCATCGGTCAGAAGAAGTGGGTCAATTACGAGGTGTAAACTATGAATGCCAGTCTGAAAACCAGAAAGAATGTCGTAACGTTCTTTACCTATCTGGTCTTGATCCTCGGCAGCATCAGCATGATCTTCCCCTTTGTATGGATGGTGCTCACCAGCTTCAAGACGCAGGCCGAGTCTATGGCGATCCCGCCGCAGATCCTGCCCTCCCATTGGAATCTGGACAGCTTTGTCAAGGCATTGCAGAGCCTGCCCTTTACCAACCTCTACGTCAATACGGGTCTGCTGATCCTGTTCCGTGTGATCTTTGCGGTGGTGTTCAGCTCCATGGCGGGCTATGCCTTTGCCAAACTGGAATTCCCCTGCAAAAAGCTGCTGTTCGGTCTGGTGCTGATCCAGATGATGCTGCCGAGCCAGATCTTCATTATTCCGCAGTACCAGATGCTGGCAAAGATGGGTGCCACCAACTCCATCTTTGCGCTGGTGTTCCCCGGTCTGGTCAGTGCCTTCGGCACCTTCTTTCTGCGGCAGGCGTATCTGGGCATCCCCAACGAGATCGCAGAGGCAGCGTATCTGGACGGCTGCAACAAGTGGCAGACCTTCGTCAAGGTCATGCTGCCGCTGACCGGCCCCAGCATGGCGGCACTGGCCATCTTTACGGCGGTGTTCGCTTATGCTGACCTGATGTGGCCGCTGATCTGCAACACCGATCTGAACATGATGACCCTGTCTGCCGGCCTTTCCACCCTGAACGGTCAGTACACCACCAACTTCCCGGTGCTGATGGCAGGCAGCCTGCTGGCCATGATCCCCATGGTGATCTTGTACCTGATCTTCCAAAAGCAGTTTATTCAGGGCATTGCCATGACCGGCGGTAAATAAGCAATTCACATTTCTCCTTCATCATAGCCGACAGGCGGGTAGCCGTTCCAATACGACCGCCTGCCTGTCGGCGTTTTTGTTGGAAATAATTCTTTGAGGTGTTGAACCAATGAGCATTCGATTTGATTCCGAGACCCGCGTTTTTGCGTTGGAGACCGCCCATACCAGCTACCACATGAAGGTGGATGCGCTGGGGCACCTGCTGCACCTGTATTATGGTAAAAAAATCGGTACAGGCGATCTGATGCAGCTGTATCCCCGCACAGACCGGGGATTCTCGCCGGATTACTACGCTTACCGCACCCACCGGGGCATTTCCCCGGATCTGCTCCCGCAAGAGTATACCGGCTGCAACGTGGGTGATTTCCGCATCTCCTGTCTGACAGTCGCAGACGAAAAAGGTGCATTCGGTGCGGATTTCACCTATGTTGATCATACAATAGAATCCGGCAAATACTCCCTGACCGGTCTGCCCTGTGCCCACGCAGAGGAAAACGATGCCGAGACCCTGATCGTCCGAATGCAGGACGAAGCCACCGGTCTGACGCTGGAGCTGCTGTACGGCGTGTTTGCACAGCAGGATGTCATCACCCGCGCGGCGCGGCTGACAAACCACGGCGATGCCACGCTGCGGCTGGACAAGGCAGCATCTGCCTGTCTGGATCTGCCCTTTGGCAGATGGGATCTGCTGCATTTCCACGGCAGACACGCCATGGAGCGGCAGCTGGAACGGGAAGCTGTGGGCACCAATATCCAGACCATTTCTTCGGTGCGGGGCAGCTCCAGCCACCACAATAATCCCTTCCTGATCCTCTGCCAGCAGGATGCAACGGAGACCAGCGGTGCCTGCTACGGGGTGATGATGGTCTATTCCGGCAGCTACCAGATGGACGTGGAGCGCTCTCAGACCGGGCTTGTCCGGGTAGTGAGCGGCATTCAGGAGGAGCGCTTTGCGTGGAACCTGAAGCCGGGCGAGACCTTTGACACCCCGGAGGTGATCCTCTCCTTTGCGGCAGAGGGTCTGACCCCGCTTTCCCAGCAGTACCACCGCTTTCTGCGGCGCAACATCTGCCGCGGCCCGTGGAAAGACAAACGCCGCCCGGTGCTGATCAACAACTGGGAGGCCACCTATTTTGATTTCAACACCGAAAAGATCGTAAAGATCGCTGAAAAAGCGGCCTCTCTCGGCGTGGAGATGATGGTGCTGGACGATGGCTGGTTCGGCACCCGGAATGACGACAATCAGGGTCTGGGCGACTGGACCGTGAACTGCGAAAAGCTGCCCGGCGGACTGGACCCGCTGATTGGGCAAGTCAATGCGCTGGGCATGAAATTCGGCCTGTGGATCGAGCCGGAAATGGTCAACGAGAACTCCCGGCTGTACCGCACCCACCCGGACTGGGCGCTGACCCTGCCCGGACGTAAGCCCGCCATGGGACGCAACCAGCTGGTGCTGGACCTCTCCCGCCCGGAGGTGGTGGACTATCTGGCAGAGGCAATCGGTAAGCTGCTGCGGGAGCATCACATCGAGTATATCAAGTGGGATATGAACCGCAGCATGAGCGATGTGTACAGCCGTGCTTTCCCTGCCGAGCAGCAGGGCGAGATCATGCACCGCTATATGCTGGGCGTTTATGCGCTGGCAGAGCGGCTGACGCAGGGCTTCCCGGAGGTGCTGTTCGAGGGCTGCGCAGGCGGCGGCGGACGCTTTGATGCCGGAATGCTGTGCTACTATCCCCAGATCTGGTGTAGTGATGATACCGATGCCATTGAACGGTTGACGATCCAGCACGGCACCTCCTTTGGCTATCCGGTCTGCACCATGGGTGCTCATGTTTCTGCCTGCCCCAACCACCAGACCGGCCGCACGACGCCCATCGACACCCGTGCTGTGGTGGCGATGAGCGGCACCTTTGGCTACGAGCTGGATCTGGGCAAATTAAAGCGCACCGAGTGCACCGCGGTGAAAAACCAGATCAAGCGGTTCAAGCGGCTGAACGACCTGATCCGCACCGGCGATTATTACCGGCTGACCGACCCGGCAGAAAACGCATATTTCACGGCATGGCAGTTTGCCGCAGAGGACGGCAGCGAGGCACTGTTGAATCTGGTGGTGACCCATCCGCAGGCAAATCCCTTGCCCATCCACCTGTGCTTCCGTGGGCTGGAAGAAGACGCTGTGTATGAGCTGGATGGCATCGACTATTTCGGCTCTCAGTATGACCACGACGGCGGCAAAGCCATAGAGGACGGCATTCACAAAGGGATGCGGTTCAGCGGCAGCACGCTGCTGTATGCAGGGCTTGTCCTGCCGCAGCTGTTTGGCGATTACCCCAGCGTGCAGCTTCATCTTACACGAAAAGGATAAAAGGATATGAAGGATCAAACTGCATTTTCCACCCGCTTTGCCCACCATAAGGACGAGCTGGAATGGCTGTTCATGGAGCTGTACCACAACCGGGAAGGGCTGGAAGTTCTGGAGCGGGAGATGGCAGAAGCCTACAACGCCCGCAGCGCCGAGCTGAAAGCACTGGACAAAGCCCGCACCGCCGACCCGGACTGGTACAAGCGGGGCAATATGTTCGGCATGACCATGTACACCGACCTCTTTGCCGGAAATCTGAAAGAACTGGCAAAGAAACTGCCCTACCTCAAGGAGCAGAAGCTAACTTATCTGCACCTGATGCCCCTGCTGCAGATGCCCCATCCCCACAACGACGGCGGCTATGCGGTGGAGGATTTTGACACCGTAGACCCCGCTCTTGGCACGAACAAAGACCTCGAGAACCTGACCCGGGAGCTGCGCAAGGCAGGCATCAGTCTGTGTCTAGATTTTGTCATGAACCACACCGCCAGCACCCACCGCTGGGCCATGGCGGCAAAGGCGGGCGACCCGTGGTTTCAGGCCTATTACCACCTCTATGACGACCGCACCATCCCTGACCAGTACGAGCAGACCGTGCCGCAGGTGTTTCCCAACACCGCGCCCGGCAACTTTACATGGTGCGAGGAGATGCACAAGTGGGTGCTGACCACCTTCCACGACTACCAGTGGGATCTGAACTATGCCAACCCGGCGGTGTTCGTGGACATGACCAAGAGCATCCTGCACCTTGCAAATCTCGGTGTGGAAGTGTTCCGCATTGACGCCGTGCCCTACATCTGGAAGCAGCTGGGCACCACCTGCCGCAATCTGCCGCAGGTGCACACCATTGTGCGGATGCTCCGCATGGTGCTGGAATGTGTCTGCCCCGCTGTCATCCTCAAGGGCGAAGTGGTCATGGCTCCCAAGGAGCTTGCCGCCTACTTCGGCACTCCGGAAAAACCGGAATGCCACATGCTCTACAACGTGTCCACCATGGTCAACCTGTGGAGCGCTCTTGCCAGCCGGGACACCCGGCTGCTGAAAGCGCAGTTGGATGCCCTTCACGCCCTGCCGGACAACTGCTGGTTCGTGAACTATCTGCGCTGCCACGATGATATTGGCTGGGGTCTGGACGAAGCGGTGGAAAACCGGCTGGGCATCGACCCGCAAAAGCATAAAGAATACCTGTACCACTTCTACGAGGGCAATTTCCCCGGCAGCTGGGCAAAGGGTGAGCTGTACAATTACGACCCTGCCACCGGCGATGCCCGCAGCTGCGGCACCACCGCCAGCCTGTGCGGCGTGGAGCAGGCACTGGAAAAGGGCGATAAGATTGCACTGGACTACGCTGTAAAACGTGACCTGCTGCTGCACACCGCCATGGCGTTTTTGCAGGGCTTCCCCATGCTGAACTGCGGCGATGAGATCGCCCAGCGCAACGGCTGGGATTACAAAAACGACCCTGACCGTGTGGAGGACAGCCGCAACCTGCACCGCAGCAAATTTAACTGGGAGGACGCCAAGCAGCGCACCCGGAAGGGCACGCTGCAAAACCAGCTGTGGCAGGGCATGGAACAGCTGCGCCAAATGCGTGCAGACCCCTGCTTTGCCCCGGATGCGTGGGTGACCACATGGGACAGCCATAACCCCAGCGTGCTGGCACTGGTGCGCAAGCGCGGCGAGGAAACGCTGGTGGGACTGTTCAACTTTACCGAGTACCCGGCAGGAGCCAGTCTGGACGCTCTGGGCGGCGAGTATCACACCCCGGAGGGCACTTCCGTCTGGCTGGCGGATGTGGAGCTGGAGCCGTATCAGGCGCTGCTGGTACGCCGCTGAAAGGAGCAGCCATGGATATTGTAACGATTGGTGAAGTTTTGATCGACCTGACCCAGACCGGCAAGGACGAAAAGGGTGTTCCACAGTTTGCTGCAAACCCCGGCGGTGCCCCGGCAAATCTGGCGGTGGCTGCTGCCCGGCTGGGGGCACAGACCGCCTTTATCGGCAAGGTGGGTGCAGACGCCTTTGGCCGCTACCTGAAAGAGGTTCTGGCAGAAAACAAGGTAGACGTTTCCGGCATGGCGGTGGATGCAGACCACCCCACCACCATGGCAGTCGTGTCGGTGGATGCCACCGGTGAGCGGAATTTCAGCTTCTACCGCAGCGCCAATGCCGATGTGATGCTGAGCAAAGAGGACATTTCGGAGGGCGCTCTGAAAGCTGCCAAAATCGTCCACTTCGGCTCTGTCAGCCTGACCGCTGACCCCTCCCGCACCGCGACGCTGGATGCTGCTGCCCGCGCCAAAAAGCTGGGTGCTGTCATTACTTATGACCCGAATTACCGTGCCAACCTCTGGAAGAACAAAGAGGATGCCATTGCTCAGATGAAAGCACCCCTGCCGCTGGTGGATATCTTGAAAGTGTCCGATGAAGAACTGCCCCTGCTCACCGGCACCACCGACTGCGAAAGTGGCACGGCACAACTGGCACAGAACGGCATCCGACTGATTTTTGTCACCTTGGGTGCAAACGGCGTATTCTACCGCTTTGGGGAGAAAACTGGTCATGTGGCAGGCGTCCCCTGCAAGGTGGGCGACACCAACGGCGCAGGCGATACCTTCTTTGGGGCTGCTCTGTCCAAGCTCTGCAAGGCGGATTTGAACACCCTGACCGTGGACAAGCTGGAAGGCATTCTGGCCTTTGCCAACAAGGCTGCCAGCATCACCACCAGCCGTCACGGTGCGATCCCTGCCATGCCTGCATTGGAAGAAATCGAAAAATAACAGAACCGGCCACCAATCTGTAGCAAATCATACAGGCTGGTGGCCGGAAACCATGGGTTAGAAGATTAAGGACAAAATAAAAAACAGGGCGCGTCCACCCGGGCGCACCCTGCCAAAATCCACATACGATAGCGATATGTACAACAGGAAGTTCCCCAGCGGGAACTTCCTGTTTTTCTTTGCCGGAGATGTGAGCCTGCTCTGCCTGCCACACGGCAAGCTCGCGTTTGCGAAGCGCAGCGCAGCAATGAAAGCCCCAGTGGGGCTTTTAAGCGGCAGCGCGGTCTGCGACAGCAGATGGAGGGGCGTTGCCCCGACAAGCGCTACCCCAACAAGATCACTTGGAAAACTCGCAAGAGTTTGAGAAGTGAAGTCCCGGATGGACAGGAAATTTTCAAGAATTGAAAATTTGTGGCCACGGGACGGTTCTTGCCCTCTACCGCTGCGCTCAAAACCGTTTCCGGGTAATTGTTTCCGAATTGTTAAGGTGCAAAAAATAAGTAGCGGGTCTCTGCTCATGTAATGGAAATCACCGTTTGCTCCGAACGAAGTTCCTGCCCATGTTTGTGCAGCGGCGTTGACGGAAAGTCGGTATCACGTTCGGTCGGCTCATGAAATTTTCAAGGTACAACTCCCGTAAAAGAAAAATACCACCCTGCAAGACAGGCGAAAAATTTTGTCGGGTGAAGTAAGCGGCAAAATGAATCGGGTGTGTTGCGGAGCGGTAAATCTTTCAGGGATAATCCACGGTGAGGCAGCGTTCAAAATGAACACGACCACATCTTGTAGAGGACTTCAAACCAATCCACAAGAACGGTGGGATTTAGAAGAAAAATACCAAAGTATGTAGAATGCGTCAAGAGGATTTTGAGAGATTTATGCCAGTAAAGTGGAGAGAGTAGGACTTATTTTATCGTGCAATCCCTGCCTTACCCAAAGTATAACAGGAGAACCGCAGACAGTACGGATGAAAAATCGTGGAGCGAGATGAATTTTTTGGATTATCATAAATAGCACGACTTTTTGACCGACAACACAAATTTTTGCACCCTTATTCCGTGGGATTCCCTCTATAATAAGAGCAGAGATCAAACGGAAAAAGGAGATGTGGATGATGCAAGCAACAAACCTGAAAACGAATCATCTGACCCAGCCTCTCGGTATAGATGCCGGGACGCTGTTTTTATCGTGGCAGTGCGCCGAAGGCGTGCGCCAGACCGCCTACGAAATCGAAGTGACCGCCGGAGCCGAAACGCTGTGGGCAAGCGGAAAGATCTTGAGCAGTATGATGCACACCGAAACGCCCACCCCTGTGCCGCCCAAGATGCAGGGACAGTGGCGCATCCGGCTGTGGGATGAAAATGACCAGCCCGGTGCATGGAGCGAAGCCGTCTTTGAAACGGGTCTGCCCTTTGCCGACTGGCAGGGCGTGTGGGTCTGCCCGGAAACGGAAGAACCGGATATCGATTGCACCGATGCAATCAACGCCTTTGCAAAGCCCAACTGGGAGCAGAAGCAGGCTGCGCTGGAAGCCTCCGGCAAAGGGCAGGCGCAGCCGTATCAGCCCCACCGTCCGGCAAGCTATCTGCGCAAAGTGTTCACCGCCCCGGCGGGGCAGCGCAAGCGGCTGTATATTACCGCTAAGGGTCTGTATACGGCATGGCTGAACGGCAAGCGGGTCGGCGATATGGTGCTTGCTCCCGGCAGCTTTACCGCAGACAAGCACCTTGGGGCACAGACCTACGATGTGACAGCGCTTGTCCGTGAGGGGGAAAACGAGCTGCTGATCGCGCTGGGCGATGGCTGGTACCGCAGCACCTCCGGCGTGGATGGTGACCGCGACCTGTTCGGCAAGGAACTGGCTGTCCTGTTCCAGCTGGAAGTGGATGGCAAGGCGGTCTGCGTTTCGGATGATGCCATGGAAGCAACCCAGTGCGGTCCCATCCGGCAGAATGATCTCCAGCAGGGCGAAGTGTATGATGCCCGGCGGGAAGGAGAACTGACTGGCTGGCACGGCGTGAGGACTGCGCCCAACACGCTCCCCCTCATTGGCATGAACACCGTGCCCATCCGGGAGCAGGAAGCCTTTGCGGGCAGGCTGTTCCGCACACCCAATGGAGAAACGGTTCTGGATTTCGGGCAGAATATGGCAGGCTATGTAGAAATGAAGCTGACTGCCCACGAAGGCCAGAAGATCCGTCTGTTCTGCGGCGAAACGCTGGACGAGAACGGCAACTTCACACAGGAGAACTTTCAGGACAGGAACCGCCACAAAGAGGGCGGCACGGCACAGCTGCTGGAGCTGATCTGCAAAGAGGGCGAAAACCACTATAAGCCCAGCTTTACCATCATGGGCTTCCGGTACGCAAAGGTGGAAACGGACATCGACCTGACCGGCGCAGAGTTTACCGCCCATGCCGTCTATTCGGAGATGCCGGTCACCGGCAGCTTTGAGTGCGGCAATGCGGATGTGAGCCAGCTGGTGCAAAACAGCGTGTGGAGCCAGAAGGGCAACTTCTGCGATATCCCCACCGACTGTCCTACCCGTGAGCGTGCCGGCTGGACGGGCGACATGGGGGTGTTCATTGAAACCGGTCTGACCCTGATGGATTGCTACCCGGTGGTGGAAAAATGGCTGGCAGAATGCCGCCTGAACCAGTACCCGGATGGGCGCATGGCAAACATTGCCCCGCCCACCAGCCGCCCCGGTTATATGACCCCCATGCTCTGCATGTCGGCGGGCTGGGGCGATGCTGCCATTCTGGTGCCCTACGCTCTTTATCAGCGTACCGGCGACCGCAAGATCCTGGCAGACAACTACGAGATGATGCAGAAGTGGTATGCGTTCCTGCTGGGGCGTGCCCAGCAGACCACCGAGGAGCAACAGACCGGCGAGTACGCCAAATACACCGTTCTGAACGGTCTGGACTACGGCGAATGGTGTGAGCCGGGCATTACCCCCATGCAGGCGATGATGAACCCGCGCAAAAGCGTGGGTACGGCCTACCTTGCGTACTCCGGCAGACTGCTGGCAGAAATCGCCGTTGTGCTGGGCAAACCGGAAGAGGCAGCGCAGTACCGTGACACAGCGGAAAAAGCCCGCCTTGCCTATCGTGCCGCCTTTACGGATCACGGGAAAATTACTTCTGACCGCCAGTGTGAATATGTCCGTGCCATTGCATTCGGTCTGTTGGATGAAGCTGAGAGCCAAGCCGCTGCGGATATGCTGAACCAGATGGTGCTGGAAAACGGCTGCCACCTGAACACCGGCTTCCTTTCCACGCCCTTCCTCTGTGAGGTGCTGGCAAAGTATGGTCATGCGGACACCGCTTACAAGCTGCTGCTGCAGGATACTGCCCCCAGCTGGCTCTATGAGGTCAAACAGGGCGCTACCACCGTCTGGGAAACGTGGACGGGCATTGACACCAATGGACACCCCAGCGAATCCCTGAACCATTATTCCTACGGCGCGATCTGCGGCTGGCTGTTCGGCGGTGTGTGCGGCATCCATCTGGCAGGCCAGACCCTGACCATCGCTCCCACCCCGAACCCTGCACTGGGTTGGGCAAAAGCGGTGTACGATTCCCCGGTGGGGCGCATTGAAAGCGGATGGCAGTATGCAGGCGATGCTGTGACCTACACCATCACCGTGCCCTGTAATCTGACCGCAGAGGTTGCCCTCCCGGATGGCAGAAACCTGACCTTGCAGCCGGGAACCCATACCCTGTAACGCAGAAATATTCCCCGCAAAACACAGCGCCCCGCACCGGAAGGAGTAACCGGTGCGGGGCGTTGCTTTTATGGGGATAATGAAGAAGAAAATGATGAGAAAATGGCAGATCAGAATTTTTGTGCAAGGTATTTTGCACTGAGCTGGAAGCTCTTGACAGGGGAATTGTCCACCCAGTTGCGGTGGCTTTCCAGAATGATGGCATCTACATTCACGGAAAGTGCCTGTGTCATCAGGCTGTCCAGATCCATGTTGCCTGTGCCCAGCTCCATACTGTCGGTTTTCAGAATGGGGGTAATGGCGCTGCCGGTGATGCGGGTGCCACGGTCGTTGATGTGCCACAGCTTCATGCGAGGACCAAGCCGCTGCATCCACGCCAAGGCGTTTGCACCGCCCTCGGTGAACCAGTAGCTGTCAAACTCAAAGTTGACGAAGGCCGGATCGGTTTCCTCTAAAAGAATATCGTAAGCACGCTTTTCTGCGTTTACAGGACGCAGCTCGCAGTTGTGGTTGTGGTAGAGCAGGTGGATGCCCTCTTTTTGCAGGGTTTCGCCCGCCTTGTTCAGCCGCTGTGCCAACTGGTGCATCGTGGTTTCATCGCCGTAATCAAAGCGGTACATCCCGGTGATGACCACATACTCCGTGCCAAAACTTTTTGCTTCCTCGGCCACTGCATGGGCATCTCGTTCCAGAGAGCCAAGGTCGGTGTGCAGGCTGACCACCTGAAGGCCTGCCTCCTGCACCAGCTTGTGCCAGTCCAGATTGCCGCCCTTGCCCACCGGCATTCCGGCGGCCTTGGTCAGCAGCTTTACCACAAAGCCAATGGGATGGATCATAAATCCACACAGTTCAATGCCGTCGTACCCGGCGGCTTTCATGGCGGCAAGCGTTTCTTTCGCCTGCTGTTCGTTGTTCAGTACAGTGCCCAGCATAAATTGCTGCACGGCTTTGATGGGCATGATTTACCCCTCCAGTTTGAATGTCTTGCCCGGCGTGATGCCGTTTTCGTTAAAGCTGTCCACGCAGATGTAGTATTCCTGCCCGGCGGTCAGGGTGGAAAGGGTCACTTCGTCTGCATCGTAGACCAGCCAGCTCAGATAGAGCTTGTCGGGTGCAACGCCATAGCGGACATTGCAGCCCTGCGCGTTTTCGATGTGCTGCCAAGTGATCGTTGCATCCAGTGCATCTACGCGAGCCCCGGCGGCTTCGGCCTGTGCGGGCTTCGGGCCTTCGCCGTTGCCGAACACCCGCAGGCCGCTGATGCGCAGTGCCTGCCCATAGGGCAGTTCGCCGCCGGTCACCCGGACATACCGTGCCCGGATGCCATCGGCATATTCGTAGTAGCCGTTGGAGCACTCCCGGGCAACCGTTTCGCAAATCGTCCAGTCTGCTCCGTTCACACTGGTCTCTACCGTGTAATGGGAGATCTGCGGCCGGGTCTCGATGTGGCGGGTCTTGCGGGTATCGCCGTAGCTGTCGGCTGGGAAGTCCACCACAAGCTTTTCATCTGCCATATTTACCTGAATGGCGCGGATATCACTCTCTTTGCCAAGGTCCACGCAGAGCCATTCGCCCGGCTCTGTACCAGCGGCGCTCCACCAGCTGCGGCAGTCCTCGTTGACGGCCAGTGCCGGGCTGCTGCCCTCGGCAGTGCTGGAAGCCGTGACCGGCTTTTTGTAGCTCAGAAGCATCCATTCCGGCTGCTGGCTGGCGGCATCGAACTTGCCAGCCGGGATGCAGTGCGGGTAATCGGCAAAGTTCTGGTTGCAGTAGAGAACCCCGTCTTTGTCGAACCCGGCAGGGAACAGCCCCACCCGGCGCTCAAAGTCATAGTTGACGGAAATGCGCATGGTAGAGGCGTGCCACCAGTTGCCATAGCGGTCGGCAATGGTGCTGCCGTGGCCTGCGCCGGTGATGAATCCGCCGGGCTTTGCGGAAAACGGGTTGGATGCCTGCCGCACAAAGGGACCCAGCGGAGAAGTGGAGGTGTATACACCATCGGCGTAAGTGTTGTACTGAGTGCCGGGGCAGGCGTATTGCAGGTAATAGAGGCCGTCATGCTTTGTCATAAAGGCACCCTCAATGTAGGGTTTGCCCACGGCGTTGAACATGGCAGTCAGGCTTTCGGCACTCAGGCCGGGGATGTTTGCCATCTGCGGCGGCAGATCCAGCTTGCCGGTTTCTGGGTTATAGAACTGCTTCATGGACTGGTACAGCACGCTGGCTTCCCGGTCCACAATGCCGTTGTTGCCGGGGCGTTCGTAGCCCAGTACGGTTTCATTGCCGAAGATCAGCTCCTGCTTTTCCCCGATGGGGGTCATGGTGTCCGGGTCCATCTCCACGCCGTAGATGGGCGTAGTATTGGAGCAGCCCCAGTAGAAGTACACCCGGCCGTCATCATCGCAGAACAGATCCGGGTCCCAGAAAGCAAAGGGCGCAGATACTTCGGTAAACGGCTCGGTCAGGGGGTCGGCGGTGCGCAGAATGGGACAGTTGCGCCCCTTGCGGCTGGCGCAGAAGTACAGGAAATCGCCCACCTGCCGCACATCGGGGGCATAATCGTAGATCAGCAGATCCGGGTCTGCATGGAAGTCCCAGTGCAGCAGGTCGTCCGAATACCAGAAGCCTGCCGACATGGAAACAAAGAGATAATATTTGCCCTTGAAGGATACCAGCGTGGGGTCTGCACCCTCCCGGAAACCTGCTGTACGGGGACCTTCCTTCATGTGCTGGTAACGGTAGCCCAGATCAAGGGGGTTACAATAGGTTTGTTTCATCGAATCACTCCTTGGAAATGCCCTGCAATACACGGTTCAGCTGCTTGATGTCCTCTTCCGAAGCGCCGGCCTGCATCAGCATGGATTCAATGGTCATCCGCCGCATAGCACGCTCCATCATCGCCACCAGAGCCGGGTTGTCCTTCACGGCGGCGGCAACATCTCCGCGGGCAGCGGCGGCTTTATCAGAGATCTGCTTCAGGATGGGACCAACTTTCGGGTCTGCCGTGGCGGCAGCCATGTTGTCCTTGACCGACCAGCAGCTTTCGTCCAGCTCGCCGTCAAACCAGTTGGTCACGTTCTTGCGGTTGTCCATGGCGTAATCCGGGTTGGGGGCGTCCACCTTGTTCACCAAGATCACGCTGCTGTGCTCACCGGAGCGTGCCTCAATGCTGTGCTTGCCGGTGATGGGCAGCTGGAAGGTGAACACCTTGTCGCCCTTACGGGTCTCCACCAGCTGACCGTCCTTGTACAGCGAGACCTCCGGCAGATTGGAGTAGACCTTGATCTCAGTCACATCCTCGGCGCGGTCTACATAGCGGCTGCCGCACAGGTGCACGAACGGTTCCTTGCTCCAGTAGGCCTTGTAGAGATAGAAGGGGTCTTTTTTGAGCTTGCGGTCAAAGGTGACAAGTCCCTTCTGGTTCTCGCCATGCTTGCCGCCCTCATCACGGCCATCGGCGGCAAAATCAAACATATTCCACACATGGGTCGCCCACAGCCACGGACGAGCGGCGATCATCTTTGCGATATGCTCATGGTAAACGCACTGGTAGCTCTCGGTGTAGTCGCCCTTTTCCGGGTGGCTGCTCTGGTACTGGGGGTTGGCATCTGCGCCGTACTCCGAAAAGCCGATGCAGCGGTCAGGGTAATCGGCGTGGTACTTGTCAAAGAACTCGTCGTTCTGCTCCAATTCGCCCAGATACCAGCCGAAGTAGAGGTTGTAGCTGTTCACATCGGGAATTTCCAGAATGGGACTGGTGGTCTCCAGCATAAACACGTTTGCCATGGTGGTCTTGCGGGTGGGGTCCAGCTTGTGCGCCAGCTCGTTCAGCAGACGGTGGTTTTCCAGCAGATCCTCGTTGACAGCAGAAGCAGCGGTGATCTCGTTGGACAAGCCCCACACGGCAATGCAGGGGTGGTTGTAGTTCTGGACGATCAGCTCTTCCATCTGGGTCAGGGTGTTGGCACGGCCGTTGGTCATGTGCATGGTGATGTAGGGGATCTCTGCCCAGATGACAAGACCCTTTTCATCACACAGGTCGTAGAAATACTGTGCGTGCTGATAGTGTGCCAGCCGGATGGTGTTGGCGCCCATTTCCAGAATGATGGAGATATCCTCCTCCATCATTTCGTTGGTCAGGGCATAGCCCACACCCTTACGGTCCTGGTGGCGGGAAACACCGCGCAGCGGATATTCCCGGCCATTCAGGATAAAGCCCTTCTGGGGGTCGATCTCAAACTTGCGGCAGCCGAACCGGGCGGAGGTCTCCTCGCCATTGTCCAGCTTGGCAGATACGGTGTAGAGGAAGGGGTCGTCCACGCCATCCCACAGATGGGCGTTGTTCAGCGTGAAAACAACCTTTGCGGTGCCCTTTTCCACCGGGGCGGTGAGGGTCTGACCCTCCAGTGCAAAGGTCACGTTCTGTGCGCCCACCACGGCGGCTTCCACGGTGACCTCGGCGGTCTTGGCAGCAAGGTCGGTGACGATGGGGGTCACCTTCAGTGCCGGTGCGCCATTAGCGGGCAGGGCAAAGTGTTCTGCCGGGACGATATGCAGGGTCACATCCCGGTAAATGCCGCCGTAGAAGGTAAAATCGGCTTTCTGGGGATACACGGTGTCGTTGTCGCGGTTGTCCACGGAAATGGCCAGCAGATTTTCCTCTTTGAGGTGGTCGGTCAGGTCTACCCGGAAGGTGGAGTAGCCGCCCTTGTGCTCGGCCAGCTTTTCACCGTTCAGGTAGACGGCGGCGGTCATGGCTGCGCCGTCCAGCTGTAAAACAGCCTTGCCGCCTGCCGGGATGGCGGGCTTTGCCAGAGCCAGCGTATACCAGCAGGTGCCGCGATAGTAATCGTTGCCGCCGTCCTGACCGTCCACGGCGTTCCATGTGTGGGGCAGGGTGACGGCCTCGCCCATAACGGCGGCGGGGATGCCGGGGTTCTCCTTGGTAAAATGCCAGTCGCTCTGATTCAACAGGATGGTCTTGCTCATGGTAAAAACTCCTTTATAAAAGATGGATGGAATCAGCAAAGACCGAAAGAGCGTATGAGCCCTTTCGGTCTTTGCAGGGTGTTACTGCATCTGTTCTGCAATTACTTCATGACGAAGGGCTTCTTTCTTATCTGCGATGCGCTTCTGGACGTTGACCATTTCTTCCTTGGTCAGCGGGCAGCCCAGCATGGCGATCAGGGTGATGGCCCAGCCCAGCATGGGCAGACCGAACTTGATGGCAAGGGTCATCCAGAAGATGCCGCTGGTGTAGGGATCCGTGGGCTGGGGCATGGTGGTGGTGTAACCCAGAAGGGCGACCGCACCGGTGGCGATGACAGCAGCCACCGAGGTGATGAGCTTGTCCACCAGACTGTAAGTACCAGAAACGACAGCCGGGATATAGCGGCCGCTGCGGTCCAGCTCGTAGTCAATGGTATCGGCCATGTAAGAAGTGTTGGAGGTGGTAATGCACATCATGGAACCGTTCTGCAACAGAGTCAGCAGGACGTAAACGATCATGTTCCAGCTGCCGATCACACCGATCTGATGAGTGTCGGTAAAGATGAAGAACAGGAACAGCACAGAGGCGATGGCCATGCTGACGCAGGTCCAGGTCACGATGCCCTTTTTGCTGCCATTTTTGCCCACATACTTTGCACCGAAGGCCGCAAAGAAGATGGAAGGCACCATGCTGATCACGCCAAGGGTGGTAGCAAGACCCATGTTGCCGATGAGGATGCCGTTCAGCATCGTGTTGATGATGGCCTGGCTGCCTACCTGCTGTGCCAGCTTATCGGAAGCGTTGGAGGCGATGTAGCACTGCAGGGGCTTGTTGTGCTTGAGCACCTCAAGAATATCCGCAGTTTTCAGCGGCTCGTGTTTTTTGTTGGTGCCCTCGAAGTTTTCGGGCTTATCGTAGGCGGAGATGCCGGCGCAGACGACCAGGGTGCCGATGCCGGCAATGATCAGCACGATGGTGCAGACCGTGCTGAGGAAGTCCTGATTAAAGGTGCCGCCGCACTTGGGCAGGATGACGGTGTAGATCAGCATACTCATGCCCATGGGCACGAAGTAGTTCAGCGCAGTGCTCCAGACACCGATGGTGGGACGCTGGCGGGGATCGTTGGTCATAATAGCCGGCAGGGTCTGGGCGGTCATGTTGGTGACGGTATAGCCGATAATGTAAATAATGTAGGTCAAAACGAACACCGGCAAGCCGAAGCCTTTGCTGGAGCACAGGTTGAACATACACAGCAGGCCGACAGCCTCGATCAGGTAGCCGCTGATCAGAAGAATACGCAGCTTGCCGAAACGGGTGTTGACGCGGTCGTAGATGAACGCCAGCATCGGGTCGGTAAAGCCGTCCAGAATGCGGGCCAGCATCAGGATGAGGCCCACGGCTGCAGTGGTGATGCCGTAGCCGATGCTGGCAGAATAACTGGCCATACCGATCAGGGAATAGATGCTCATGCCCACAAAAGCGTTGCAGGCGTAACAGATGATCTGCCAGAGCTTTGCACGGCGGTACTGGACGCCGTCTACTTCACTGGCACTGGGTTTCTTTTGGAACATAATGATTTTCCTCCTTTTTGTGTGAACTGAGTTCCGCTTTTTCTGACACCAGAATAACAGAATGCAACAGCCACTGCCGGATGAAAAACGATAGTTAAGGATAAAAATTCGTGCAATAATTTGTGGTGCGTGAATTTGCGCCCGCCTTCACGATTTATTGTCCCATAGGGGCAAAACAGGTCTGCTACAATAGCCTCAACAAGCAACACGCAGGAAGGGAGAACCATCATGCAGAAATTTGAAAAAGGCTTTTTCATCGGTGCTGCAACAGCAGCCCATCAGGTAGAAGGCAACAATACGAATAGTGACTACTGGGCACAGGAACAGCTGCCCCATTCCAGCTTTACGGAGCCCAGCGGCATTGCCTGTGACCATTATCAACGGTACGAAGAAGATATCAAGCTCTTGGCTGATGCCGGGCTGAATGCCTACCGCTTTTCTATCGAGTGGGCACGGGTAGAGCCGGAGGAAGGAAAGTTCGATCCGGAAGCTATCGAGCATTACCGCAAGGTGATCGCCTGCTGCAAAGCGCATGGCGTAGAACCCATCGTGACGCTGCTGCACTTCACCAGCCCGAAATGGCTTATCTGCAAGGGCGGCTGGGAAACCGAAAGCACCGTAGAGGATTTTAAACGTTATGTGACCTATGTGATGGAACAGCTGGGCAGCGAGCTGCGCTATGTCTGCACCATCAACGAGGCCAATATGGGCTTGCAGCTGGCCGCGATCTCCAAGCGGTTCCGTCTGATGGCAGAACAGGCTGCCCAAAATGCCGCATCGGCCGGAAAGTCTGCCGAGGGTACGGTGCAGGTGGGCATGAACTTCCAGAAGATGATGGAAAACATGAAGTATGCCGCCATGGAGAATGCACAGGTGTTCGGCACACCCCAGCCGCGGATCTTTGTCAGCGAGCGCACCCCGGAAGGTGATCTGCTGGTGATGCGTGCCCATGCAGCCGCACGGGATGCCATCAAAGCCCTCTGCCCGCAGGTCAAGGTGGGCCTGACCCTCTCGCTGCACGACTTGCAGGCACAGCCCGGCGGCGAAGCCTTTGCCGAGGCCGCATGGCAGGAGGAGTTCACCCATTATCTGCCTTATATCAAAGACGATGATTTTCTGGGTGTGCAGAACTATACCCGCACCCTTTACGGCCCGCAGGGGCAGCTGCCGGCACCGGAGGGCGCAGAACTGACCCAGATGGACTACGAGGTCTATCCGCAGGCACTGGAACACGTCATTCGCAAGGTGGCAGAGGAATTCAAGGGTGACCTGATCGTGACCGAAAACGGCATTGCCACCGCCGATGATACCCGCCGTGTGGCGTTTATCCGGCAGGCGCTGGATGGCGTGCAGCACTGCATCGCCGACGGCATCCCGGTGAAGGGCTACTTCCATTGGAGCCTGATGGATAACTTTGAGTGGCAGAAGGGCTATGCCATGCAGTTTGGACTGATCGCCGTGAACCGCGAAACGATGGAGCGGACCGCAAAGCCCAGCCTTGGGGTGCTGGGTAGTTACGCAGAAAGATAAGCTGCAATAGCAAAAAACAGGCTGCGGAAGATGCTTCTTGCAGCCTGTTTTGGCTCAGTGGGAAAGATGCAGACCGTGGACACCATTCGCAACCACGGCGGCGATCACATCAATTTGTTTTTGTGCCAGTTTTGCGTCGGTGTTCAGAAGCCCGGAAAGACCGTTCATTACAAAAATCAGGATCGCACCGACATTTTCATATTGGGATGGTTCCATGTTTGCGAGTTTGATTTGTTCCAGTATCGCATCACGCAGATGCTGTGTAAAGCGGTTCATCGCGGATGCCGGAACCACACCGAGATAATCGGTCGCCTGCTGGAGATTAGCAAACATCTCCCGCACAAAAGCCTCCGGCGTATCCAGCAGCTGCTGTGCGCCGCCCATATTGTCGCAGACGAGCTGGACCGTTTGCCGCTCCATTTCGGCGGTGAGGGCATCCAGCGTTTCATAGTGGGAATAAAAGGTCGTTTTGTTGATCTCGGCCCGTTCGGCAATTTCTTTGACCGTGATCTTTTCGATCGGCTTCTCCCGCAGCAGGGCAACAAACGCTTTCTGAATGGCACGCTTCGTTTTTTTGACCCGGATATCCATACAATTCCTCCATCAATTGATTTCATAAAGGGTGCTTAACCAACGCTTTGAATGTGATTCGTTGCTTAAACACCGGACACGCCGGAAACTGCTGATTGCAGCTCCTGCGCCACAGTGTTATTATAGCACCACAGGGATGGATAAGCAACTGATGGTTGCAAATCTGATTCGTAAATACGATAAATCATCGGGAAACCATCCACGATGAAGTGGAATGGCTGAAGCAGAACGATATGATCTGAGAAAAAGGAGAGGATATAGGATGGATTTTAACAGTGTCAAAGGTAAAGTGGCCATCGTCACCGGCGCAAGCCGTGGCATCGGCCGGGCCATTGCCGAGTGCTTTGGCGAAAACGGCATGAAGGTGGTCTGTGCAGCCCGCAGTGCAGAACAGGGGCGGGCTGTGGCAGATGGCATCTGCGCCAAGGGCGGCGATGCCATCTTTATCCAGACCGATTGCAGCAAGGCTTCTGCCATCAAAGAACTGGTGGATAAGACGGTGACGCACTACGGCAAGCTGGATGGCGTTGTCAGCAACGCAGGCATCGGCATGGGCGGCACACCGTTGCATGAGTATGAGGTAGAGGATTACGAGAAGATCTTCTCCCTGAACAGCGAGGGCGTCTTTGCCGGGATGAAGTACGGCGCCAAGGCCATCCTCAAGAGCCACAGCGAAGGCGGATTCCTCATCAATGTGGCATCGGTGGCGGGTCTTGTGCCCCAGCGTGGACAGGCGCTGTACAGTGCCACCAAGTTCGGCGTGGTCGGCATGACCCGCGCAGCGGCACTGGATTACGCAGAATACGGCATTACCGTCAACGCTATCTGTCCTGGCTACACCAGAACCAGCATTTTCGGGGATGCACCGGCTGCGGCCATGGACTTCTTTGCAGCCGACTGCCCGGCAAAGCGGATGGGCGACCCGGAGGAGTGCGCTGCATTGGCACTTTTCCTTGCCAGCGGTCTGGCACGGTACATCACCGGTGCAGCCATCCCGGTGGACGGCGCACTGTCTGCCGGACACCAGAGCATCAGCAGCTGGAAGCACCCGGAAATTTTGACCGGCGGCAAGCTGAACAGCCAGAGCACGATTGCAGCGCTGATGGAAAACGAGGCCGCAAAAGCCATCGTGGAGCAGTACCTGCCCGGTTTTGCCGATAACCAGCAGGCAAAAGCTGCCTACGGCATGACATTTGGCAAGATCGGCCCTATGCTGGGGCTGCCGGAAACGGTGCTGAAAGCACTGCTGGATGCGCTGGACAACCTGTGACCGAAGCAGCTCGGAAAGCTCCCTTGACAGGGGCTTTCGTTTTGCCTGCGTGCGGTTGATTTTTGGGAGGAGACCATGAAAAACGAAGCACTTTTCCGTACCGGCTCTGTCTGGAAATCCATCATTTCCATGGCGGTGCCCTCCATTATCATTATCCTTGTCATGGTGCTGTACAACATGGCGGATATGTTTTTTGTGGGCTGTCTGGGCGATACCGCACAGGTGGCGGCGGTCTCCGTTGTGGGGCCGGTGTTTTCGATCCTTTCGGCAGTAGCGACCATGCTTGGCGCAGGCAGCAGCGCCATCATTGCACGCTGCTTTGGCGCCGGCGAGATCGAGCAGGGCAAGACTTGCTCCTCGCTCTGCTTCTGGAGCTGCTTTTTTCTGGGCGTTCTGGTCAGCATAGGTCTGCTGGTGGGTAGAGTGCCACTTCTGGGGGTGTTGGGCTCAAATGCAGAATTTTTTCCCTATGCAGAGCGGTATCTTCAGGTCCTTGCACTGGGTGCGCCGCTTTTTATCCTGTCCAACAGCATGGCGATGCTGGTGCGTGCAGAGGGCGCAGTAAAAGAAGGCTTGATCGGCAATCTTCTGGGCACGCTGGTCAACTGCATTTTTGACCCGCTGTTCATTCTGGTGCTGAACTTCGGCGTCAGCGGTGCGGCTGCTGCCAGTGTGCTGGGCAATCTTGTGGCAACGGGCTGCTATCTGCGCTACATCGTCAAACACGGCACGGTGCTGACCATTGATCTCCGTCCTGCCCTGAAAAAACCGCAGATGCTGGGGGAGATGCTGGCCATTGGTCTGCCCAACGGGATCAGCAGCCTGCTGGCAGGGTTTGCCTCCTCCTTCAGCAACCGGCTGCTGGTGACCCACGGCACGGCGGCGGTCGCAGCCATGGCGGCAGCGGGCAAGACGACCATGATCATCAGTATGATCGCCATGGCGATCTGCATGGGGTGCCAGCCGCTTCTGGCGTACAGCTACGGCGCAGGCGACACGAAGCGCCTGAAGCAGCTTTTGAAAGATCTGATCCTGCTGACCGTTGTTTTTGGTGTTCTTGCCGGGGCGGCCAGCTTTGCCGGACGCAATGCCCTGATCGGGATGTTCATCAAGGAAGAAGGGGCATTCCGTCTGGGGACGCAGCTGGTGATCTATCTGGTGCTGGGCAGCCCGGTGATCGGTCTGACCTATCTGGCAACCAGCCTGCTGCAATCCGTGGGCAGGGCAAGTGGTGCGGTGGTGCTCTCTCTTTTGCGGCAGGGGCTGCTGCTGATCCCGCTGCTGTACCTGATGAATGCGCTTTGCGGGGTGCAGGGCATTGCGGCGGCGCACCTGATGGCAGACGTGGGCGCTGCGGTCATCTCCGCAGGCATCCTGCTGCACTGGCTCCGGGCATCGGTAGAAAAAACGGCAGAAGTATGATATACTGTTTCCATCAATGAGCCGGAGGGATTAGGCATGGATGTTCTCCAGAATATGATGCTGTTTTCCGAGCTTGTCCAGTGCGGCGGAAATGTATATACATGGTGCTATGATGCACAGGGGAAGCTCTTGCGGAGCAACTGCCCGGACGAGGCATTTCTTGCCAGTGCATTTGAACTGTTCGGCTGCAAACAGCGGATGCTGGAGCATGGGGATCGGGACGATGTACCTGTTACCTTGGGGACGGCATTGGGTCTTTTGTGGGGCGCAGCCTTTGAAAAGGAAGAGGGAGAACTGAAGCGTGTCTGGGTCATCGGGCCGGTGTTCTATCAGGATGTGACAATGCGCGGGATCGAGGAAGGGCTGAAATATTACAGCAAGCTGGAGATCAGTGTGGCATGGACGATCCAGCTTTACAAAGCCCTTGAAAAAGTTCCTACCCTGCAAAACACCATTATGAACCGCTATCTGCTGATGATGCACTACTGCCTGACCGGGCAGCGGCTGGAGCTGAGCAGTGTGAACAGCAGTGCAGCACAGGACGAACGGCTGAAAAGCGATGCCATTCCCCATGACCGCCATAAGATCTGGATGGCGGAGCAGGGAATGCTGCAAATGGTCCGCACCGGAGACCTGAATTACAAGCAGGCACTTTCCAACAGTATGAGCATAAGCGCAGGCGTGCCGGTGCAGAGCAGCGATGTTCTGCGCCAGAGTAAGACTTCCATCATCGTGTTCACCTCGCTGGTGTGCCGTGCCGCCATTGAGGGCGGTCTTTCCCCGGAGGAGGCGTACTCGCTGGGGGACAGCTACATTCAGACGGCAGAAGCGGCAAAATCGTTGGATGAACTGAGCCCGCTTGCAATGATGATGTACGATGATTTCATTCGGCGTGTCCACAAACACCGGACGAACCCCAACCTCAGTATGCAGATCCAGAAATGTGTGGATTATATCGAGATGAATCTGGACAAAAAGATCGTGGCGGAAGATCTTGCCGCTCTGGTGGGCTACACGGAATACTACCTCACCCATAAATTCAAGGAAGAAACGGGTCTGAGCGTCACGAACTATGTGAAGTTTGCAAAGGTCGAACGCGCGAAGGTTCTGCTGAAAAGCACAACGCTCAGCGTCCGGGAAATTTCCGAGCAGCTTGGCTTTGCCACCCGCAATTATTTCAGCGCAGTCTTTCAAAAGGTCACCGGAAAAACACCTATGGAGTTCCGGGAAACATAAAGCAGAACAGGCATCCTGCGATACCATTTGGCGGTATCGGACAGGATGCCTGTTTTGCTAGGATGAAGAAAAATGGGGGGAAAATAGCTCAGTTAAGGAACTTCTCGTTCAGGGTCACGCCAAAGTCGCGGGCAATGGCGCGCAGGTCATCGTCGGTGATGGTCTGCCGGATGATGCCGCCGCCCATGGAGAGCACCTTGACGTAAATTTCGGCACTCTTTTCGATGGTGTGGGCCAGACCGAAGGTGATGTCAAAGTCCGGGCCGGAAGCAAACAGACCGTGCTGTGCCCAGATGGCTGCCTGATAGTGCTTCATCAGCTCACTGGTGGCCATGGCAATGTCCGCCCCGCCGGGCACCATCCAGGGGCAGACGCCCACACCCTCCGGGAACACCACCGGGCACTCGGTGGCGCTCTGCCACAGGGCACGGGTGAAGTCCCGGTCGGTCAGGGGCAGGATGTAGGTCAGGGCAATGACGTTGGTGGCGTGGCAGTGGTAGATGACGCGGTTTGCGCCATTGGTGGCGGCTTTGCGGACGCTGTGGTTCATAAAGTGGCTGGGGAACTCGGATGTGGGCTTTGCGCCGCCCTCCAAGCCCCAGACGATGCGCCAGCTGTCGCCCTTGTCGTTGATCTCCACGATGCCGATGCTGTGAACAGGGTCCGGCTCCACGTTGCGGAAAAACTTGCCGGAGCCGGTGGTAATGAAATACTCGCCCGCCAGATTGTCCGCCTGCACCCCCATGTTCACCCACTCCCGTGGCTGCTCATCAAAGAAGGGGCGGCACTGCGCCACTTCTTCTTCCTTCATGCGGTAGGTCAGGTTGCCGCCGTTGCGCTCGTGCCAGCCCTGCAGCCAGCCATCGTTGCACATCCGCATAAAGCCTTTTACAATCTCAATATCCAGAATACCCATCTTCAAAAACCTCTTTCCTTCAAATGCGCTTGCTCAGCACGTTCTGCTCGTACTTTTTGACTTCCTCAAACCATGCACCATCCACCGGCACACTGTTCCGGCGGCAGTATTCGTCCCAGACCTCGCCAAAGGGCAGGGTCTTCAGCTCCTCCTGCCGCACCATTAGCTCGGTGAACTGGTTGGTGTCCTGCAGCTCTTTCAGCGCCGTGTGGGGGGTACACAGGGCAGACAGCAGTGCCTTTTCCACGTTGCGGAAGCCCACCGTCCATGCGGAAATGCGGTTGATGGAAGCATCAAAGTAATCCAGTGCAATGTTCACCCGACCATCCAGACCGCCGCAGCGGACGATCTCCTTGCAGATCTCCTTCGTTTCATCGTCGAACAGCACCACATGGTCGGAGTCCCAGCGGATGGGGCGGGTAATGTGGAGCGCGATCTCCGGGAAGAAGGCAAGCAGGGCAGGGATCTTATCGCTGACCACCTCGGTGGGGTGGTAGTGACCGTTATCCATCAGGGGAATGCACTTTTCCCGGTTGAAGGCGGCATAGCTCAGGGCAAACTCAGCGCTGCCCACGGTGTAGGCCTCCACACCGATGCCGAACACCTTGCTCTCGATGCAGGGCTTTACCAGCTTGAAGTCGTAAGGTTCGCTCAGGATCTCGTCGATGCTTGCCTTATAGCGGTCCCGGGGACCTTTGCGGTCCGCCGGTACGTCCTTGAAGCCGTCGCCTGTCCAGATGTTCATGGTGCAGGGCTGCCCCAGTTCCTCCGCCAGATACTGGCTGATGCGGATGCAGGCCTTGCCATGTTCTACCCAGAATTTCCGAGTCTCCTCGTTGGGGCTGGCAAGGGTCAGAGGATCGCACTTGGGGTGGGAGAAAAAGGTGGGGTTGAAGTCTGCGCCCAGCCCTCTTGCCTTGCAGAAATCCACCCATTTTTTGAAGTGCTTGGGCTCCAGTTTGTCCCGGTCTACCCACGGGTTCTCCTCGTCAAAAATGGCGTAGGAGGCATGGAGGTTGATCTTTTTGGTGCCGGGGCAGAGGGACAGCACCTTGTCCATGTCGGCCATCAGCTCCTCCGGGGTGCGGGCACGGCCGGGGTAGTTGCCGGTGGTCTGGATGCCGCCGGTCAGGGGCTTGGTGGGGTCGGTATCAAAGCCACGGACGTCATCTCCCTGCCAGCAGTGCAGGGAGATGGGCACGGTCTTTAACCGGGCAATAGCGGCATCGGTGTCCACACCAATGGCGGCGTAGCGGGCTTTTGCTTCTGCGTAGCTCATAAAGTTCCTCCTTCAGGAATGCTCATCTGAATCTTCAAATTGCCGATGGCGGTGGCCTCAATGGGCAGCGCCACCACCTGTTTCCCGGTATAGTGGGCGGTCAGCTCGTTCAGGGTGGCGTTCTTGGCGCCGCCGCCTGCGATGTACAGCTTATCCCAGTGCTGCCCGGTGAGGGCTTCCAGCTCCCGGAATGCTTCCCCGTAGCAGTACGCCAGTGAATGATAGACGCTGTTGATGAGGTCGGCATCCGTGGCAGGAGCATCGCCGGTCTCGGCAAGGGCGGCTCTGATCTCTGCGCGCATATCCTGCGGGGCAGAGAAGCGGGCAGCGTTCACATCAAAAATGCGGGTGTAGGTGCTGGTTTTGGCCAGCTCCACCATCTGGGCAAAGGAGATGCCCAACTGCTTTTGCAAGCACTGGATGATCCACAGTCCCATGATGTTTTTCAGGTAGCGGATGTACCCCACGCCGCCCTCATTGGTAAAGTTTGCACGGCGGCTTTCCGGGCTGGTGATGGGCGTTGCCAGCTTGACCCCCAGCAAACTCCATGTGCCGGAGGAGAGGAACGGCGCATCCCCCTGTTCCATGGGAATGCCCTCCACGGCACTGGCGGTGTCGTGGGTGGCGCACAGCACCACCTTGGTCTGCCCGCCCACCTCGGCGGCGATGTCGGGTAGCAGGGGACCCAGCACCGTGCCGGGAGCGGTGAGCTTGGGGAACATCGCCTCCGGCAAGCCCAGAGCCTGCAAAATTTCCGGGTCGTACTCCTTGGTCTGGGCGTTCACAAGCCCGGTGGAGGTGGCGTTGGTGTACTCCCGCGCCTTTACGCCGCAGAGCTTCCACAGCAGGTATTCCGGGATCATCAAAAAGTCCTCGGCCTGCGCCAGCCGCCCAGCTGTTTTGTCGGCATACAGCTGATAAATGCTGTTGAAGGGCTGGAACTGGATGCCGGTGCGCTGGTAGAGTTGCGCAAAGGGCAGGATGCTGTGGACTTCGGAGATCACGGCCTGTGTCCGGTCGTCCCGGTAGGCGTAGACCGGGTAGAGGGGCTGACCGTCTTTCAGCAGCACATAGTCCACTGCCCATGTATCAATGGAAAGGCTCTCAATCTCCGGGTACTTGACAAAGGCTTCCCGGATGCCCTGCTTCACGTGGACGAACAGGCTGTCGATGTCCCATTCCAGATGACCGTCCACCCGCCGGACGCTATTGGGAAAACGGTACACTTCCTCGGTGCGGAGAACGCCGTTCTCCATCCATCCCACAATGTGCCGCCCGCTGGATGCGCCAATGTCGATGGCAAGATAATTTTTGTGCATAATGCGCCTCCTGTGTGGCTTTGACTGCTACCAGTATAGCCCCATGATGCCGCCGATTCCATCCGCAAAGGTGACGCATTTTTTGTGAAAAGTCTACTCTTGCACGGCAAAGGCTGGTGCGCTATACTGAACACAGAAAGAGAGGAACCGGAAAATGCTGACCTACAACATGGATGTGACCCCGGAAAGCGTTTGGAAGCGCACCACCCCCAGCGAAGCAGAGCTGGCACAGCCCTACTACTGCACCGAGGCAGGGGTGTTTTACGCCCAGCAGCACTTTTCCACCGCCCGCACCGATAAAGAAAGCTACCTTCTGTTTTACACCCTCCGGGGTGCGGGACTGATTGAGCAGGGGGAAAGCCATGTGGTACTCAGCACCGGGCAGGCGCTGCTGCTGAATTGCCGCACGCCGCAGAGCTACTGTACCGCCCCGGGGCAAAGCTGCTGGCATCATTACTGGGTGCATCTGGACGGCGCAGGGGTCGCCGCTATGGAGCCGCTGCTGCTGCCGGGCAAAAAACTGACCCCGGTGCAGCTCACCGGGGTCAAGATGCAGGAATATTTTGAGACGCTTTTAGCGCAGATGGAGCGCAGCACCGTGGACAGCATGGTGACCACCGGCTTGGCGCTCCACGAGATGCTGGCCCTGTGCGCCCGTGGCATCCTTGCACAGGCTGAAGCCACCAGCGCACGGCAGGTCATTTTGCAGGCGGCGGAGACCCTGCGCAAGAATTACCAGCAGGAACTTTGCCTTGCCGACCTGCTGGCAGAAGCGCACATGAGCAAAAGCTATTTTCTGCGCCTGTTCCGGCGGTATATGGGTACGACACCGTATAATTATCTGGTCAACTTCCGCATTACACAGGCAAAGGAACTGCTTGTCCTCACCGACCACAGCGTCAGCGAAATTGCACAGAAGGCAGGCTTTGGCGATGCCAGCAACTTTTCCACCCGCTTTGCAAAAGCCACCGGGCAAAGCCCCCTGCAATACCGCAAAAGTGCGCTGAAAAGTGCAGAAGAACGATAAACAGGGCTTCCTGTTCGGGTGTCTGCCCTGAAAGCTCCACAGGCAATCGGCTTTTTTTCGCAAGTAAAGAGCCTGATTTTGCGGTGCGGCCACTCAAACCAATGCCGCCAAGTCGGTAGGGAATAGGACGATTTTATTTGTCGGAGAGTAAGTGCACGGTTTCTGCACGGTTTTTGCACGGTTTCAAACCGTGCAGAGGGTGCTTTTTGGTGCAAAATCCGACAAAGGGTGCAGAAATTACCGGGTGAAAAATCACGTTGCTTTGATTAAAAATGACGATGAATCGAAACTTCCATAAATTGAGACGAACCGGCGGCTTGCTCTCTTAATCAGTGGGCCCAGGGTTCGAGTCCCTGGAGGTGCACCAGATATTGAACGTCAAATCGTAAGATTTTGCGTTCTTTTTGTTATTGCACCCTGCGGCGGCGGCTTCTGCTTTACGGCTGGGTCAGCACCTCCGGGTCACCGGGCTTATAGATATGAGTCTTGGTCAGGCGGCGCATGGTGTCCTCGTGGTTGCGGCTGGCGTAGGCGGTGTACAGGATATCCATCACGTTCAGCTGGGAAAGCCGGGAGGACATGGCACCGTTGCGGAACAGGCTCTCGTTGGCGGCCACATACAGCACATGGTCGGCCAGCTGCGCCACCTCGGAGGGGTAGTAGCGGGTCACTGCGATCACCGGTGCGCCGCCCGCCTTCATCTCCTTGATGCACTGGATCATCTCCATGGTCTGCCCGGAGTAGGAGAACACGATGCCCACATCCTGCGCGGTGGCGTTGCGCGCCTGCAAAAGCTGGGAGTGGGAGTCCTCGTTGACCACGCAGGGCTTGTCCAGCCGCAAAAATTTCAGGTAGGTGTCTTTTGCCACGCACAGCGAGGAGCCGATGCCGAACAACAGCACCGTGCGGGCGTTGGCGATCAGCTCCACGCACTGCTCCAGCTCGTCCAGCAAAAGCAGCCGCTGGGTGTCCAGCAGGCTCTGGATGTTCTTGTGGGTCACCTTTTCCGCGATCTCCTGCAAACTGTCCTGCGGGGTGATGTCCTTTTCCCGGTGGCTGCCGTTCTCCCCAAGGGTGGCAAGCTCCAGCGTCAGGGCGTGGCGCAGCTCCTTGTAGCCCTGAAAGCCGATGACCCGGCAGATGCGCACCACGCTGGAAGGGGAGGAGAAGGAGCGCCGCGCCAGATCCCGGATGGTAAGGGTGGTGGTCTCGTCCGGGTTGTCCAGAATGAACTGCGCGATCTGCCGCTCGGTGCTGCTGAGGGAGGGCTGCACCTCCCGCAGGCGTAAAAGAACGTTCTGCATATAGATACCTCTGTTGTATTTCAGGATGGATTGAACAAGCTGCACAAAAAAGTCGTACTTATAAGCAAAAATTTCAAAAACAATGCTTGTATAAAACATTGTACCACAAAATAGTCTTTTTGTGGACATTTTGTTTGAAAAAGTTTATACTTTGGTCACAATCACGCCGCAAGGGGTGCGGCGGAAAGTTGAGGTGCAGGAAATGGGATTGAATCTGAGTGGGATGACCACCGAGACCCGCAACCCGCGCACGATGCAGCTGGACCAGATGTCCCCGCTGGAGATCGTGACAGTCATGAACGAGGAGGACGCCCGGGTACCGCTGGCCATTGCCAAGTGCCTGCCGCAGATCGCGCAGGCAGTCACATGGGCGGCAGAATCCTTTGAAAAGGGCGGACGGCTGTTCTATATGGGCGCCGGTACCTCCGGCCGCTTAGGCGTGCTGGACGCCGCCGAGTGCCCGCCCACCTTCGGTGTGCCGAAAGAGATGGTGGTAGGGCTGATCGCCGGCGGCGAAAAAGCCTTTATCGAAGCCGTGGAAGGCGCAGAGGACAGCCGGGAACTGGCTGTTGAGGATCTGAAAACGCACGGCCTGACCGCAAACGACCTTGTGGTAGGCATTGCCGCCTCCGGCCGCACGCCCTATGTGCTGGGCGGTCTGGACTACGCTAAAAGCGTGGGCTGCCACACCGCCGCCATTGCCTGCAATATCGGCAGCGCCATCGGCAAGGCCGCAGAGCTTGCCATCGAGGTGAATTGCGGCCCTGAGGTGCTGACCGGCTCCACCCGGCTCAAGTCCGGCACGGCACAGAAGCTGATTTTGAACATGATCTCCACCGGCTCCATGGTGCGCACCGGCAAGGCCTACCAGAACCTGATGGTGGACGTGCAGCAGACCAACGAAAAGCTGCACACCCGCGCCGAGAACATCGTTATCGACGCCACCGGCGTGGAGCGGGAGAAAGCCCGCGCCGCCATTGACGCAGCGGGCGGCAGCGTAAAGACCGCCATCACCATGCTGCTGGCAGACTGCGATGCCAAGGAAGCCGCCCGGCGGCTGGAAAAAGCTCGCGGTCATGTGCGGGAGGCCATCCGGCTGGAAGTGCTGTAAGGCACATTATTCTACTCAAGTTCCTTAGCGGCAAAGGCCGCATCGGATATACACCTGTTTTAAAGGAGGACCCACTTATGACGAATGAAGAACTGGTCCGCGCGGCGCTGGAGAAAGTCGGCGGAAAGAGCAACGTTCTCACCGCAACCAACTGCATGACCCGCCTGCGGGTGCGTGTCAAGGATGACGCCAAGATCGACGACGAGGGCCTGAAGGCCATCGAGGGCGTGATGGGCATTGTGCACGACCGTACCGGCTATGTGGAGATCGTGGTCGGCCCCGGCAAGTGCCGCAAGTGCGCAGATATCTGCCGCGATATGGGCATCCCGGCGGACGCCGCCGCTTCCACCGCCAACGACTGGCAGACCAACAAGGCCGCAGTCAAGGCAGGGCAGAAGCAGAGCAAGGTCAAGGAGCTGTTCAAGACCTTTGGCGATATCTTTATCCCCCTGATCCCGGGCGTTGTGGCTTCCGGTCTGTGCGCCGGCATCAACTCCCTGATCGGTCAGGTGGTGCCGAACTACGCCGACATCCCCGCACTGGCTCTGATCAGCACCCTGCTGGGTCTGATGAACACCTGCTTCCTTGGCTACCTGACCGCATGGGTCGGCTACCGCGCAGCCGAAAAGTTCGGCGGCACCCCCATTCTGGGCGGTATGCTGGGCATGATCACCGGTCTGGAGGGCATCAACAAGATCTCTTCCATTCTGGGTCTGTTCAACGAGGCTGTGCCGCTGGATTCCATCCTGCGTGCAGGCCGCGGCGGCGTTCTGGCCGTTGTGCTGGGCGCATGGTGCCTTGTCAAGATCGAGCGCTGGGTGCGTAAGTGGATGCCCGAATCTCTGGACATCGTGTTCACCCCGCTGATCACCATGATCCTGTGCCTCGTGCCCTATATCCTGGTCATCATGCCCGCCACCGGCTATGTTTCCACCGCGCTGTGCTGGGTGGTTGAAAAGCTGTGCATGAGCGATATCCTGATCGTGCGCATCATTGCCGGTTATGTTTCCACCGCTCTGTTCCTGCCCATGGTCGCTATGGGTATGCACCACGGTCTGGTTGCCCTGTACTCCGTGCAGCTGGAGAGTTTTGGCTACGTTACCCTGTACCCCGCTCTGGCTATGGCCGGTGCAGGTCAGGTTGGCGCTGCTGTCGCTATCTACTTCAAGGCTAAGAAGTGCGGCAACACCCGCCTGAAGAACGTTATCACCGGCGCACTGCCCGCAGGTCTGCTGGGCATCGGCGAGCCGCTGATCTACGGCGTCACCCTGCCCATGGGCAAGCCCTTCATCAGTGCCGGTCTGGGCGCTGGTTTCGGCGGTGCCTTCGTCATGGCCATGCAGGTGGCTGCTACCGCTTGGGGCCCCTCCGGTCTGCTGGCTCTGTTCGTCATGACTGCCGGCCCTCACGGTGTGGCTGCTTCCGTTGGCTGCTACGCAGTGGGTCTGGTCATCTGCTACATCATGGGCTTTATCGTGACCAACGCAATGGTCTCTGTTGAGGACGTTGCCAATGCTTAAAACACTCGGACGGTCAGTGTATCTGACGCAGTTTGAGGAACAGCGTGCGTCGCTTTCCGCTTTTGCGGCAGGCGGCGCGCCTGTTTTTATCTCACTGCATATCAGCGAAGAATTTGATGCCGCTTACTGCGCCCGCGTGCAGGAGATGTGCGACTTTCTGGCGGCACAGGGCTGGCGCATTCTGGCAGATGTGTCGGAAAAGACCATCCGGCAGTTCGGCTGTGCCGACCTGACCGCGCTGGCAAAGCAGCTGCACCTGTGGGGTTTGCGGCTGGACTACGGCTTCTCGGTGGAGGAGATGTGCACCCTTGCGCAGCAGCTGCCCGTTGCCGTCAACGCCTCCACCACCACCCCGGAGGTGGCGCGGCAGCTGGCGGCGGGCGGCGGCACGGTCATCGCCATGCACAACTTCTACCCCCGCCCGGAGACCGGCCTTGACCCGGAATTTCTGCGCGAGAGCACTGCAGCTTTGCAGGCCGAGGGCTTGCAGGTGTACGGCTTTATCCCCGGCGATGCCCTGCTGCGCGGCCCGCTGTACAAGGGCTTGCCCACGCTGGAAGCCCACCGCACCGCTGCCCCCTCGGCAGCCTTTGCGGATTTGGCGCTGAACTACGGGCTGGACGGCATTTTTGCGGGCGACCCGGAGGTCAGCACCCGGGAGCAGGAGTACATCCGTCACTTCTGCACCACCGGCGAGCTCTGCCTGCCGGTCGCCCTGCGCCCCGGCTACGAGACCCTGCACGACCGCACCTTTACCTGCCGCCCGGATTCGCCCAAAGGGCTTGTGCGGTATCAGGAATCCCGGCTCTACTCCTGCTTTGGCAGCACCGTGCAGCCGGACAACTGTGTGGAGCGCCGCCGCCGCTGCGTGACCATGGATAACATCGGCTACGGCCGCTACTCCGGCGAGATCCAGCTTGTGCGCGCCGACCTGCCCGCAGACGAAAAGGTAAACGTCATCGGCGAAGTGCCCGCAGAATACGACCTGCTGCTGGACTGCATTAAGCGCGGAAAGACCTTCCGCATGGTAAAAACATCATAAAAACAAGCACCGGAGCGTCCGCAGACGCTCCGGTGCTTGTTTTTGTTTATTTATTGATTCTTCCTCGGATACACAAAGGCATCGCGGCGGTACACGGCCACGAGATACGCCGCCATGAAGCACCAGATGATGGGCTCGCACAGGATGACGGCGTTGTAGGCGTAGCGCGGGATGAACACCAGCACAAAGATCACCTTGCCCACTAACTCGATGACGCTGGAAAACAGCGGCAGCACCTTCTGCCCAAGGCTCTGCAAAGCGTACCGGGTGCACAGCAGCACCCCCAGCACCGCGTAGAACGGTGCGTTCCACATCAGATACCGTGCGCCGTTTTCCAGCACGAGGGGCGCGGTGGAACCGGAAATCAGCTGCACCAGCTGCCGGGCAAAAAGCTGCATCAGCACCACCTCTGCCGCCATGATGACCACTGAGCACAGGTACATGGTGCGCATTCCCTTACGCACCCGCTCCGGCTGGGCGGCGCCCCGGTTCTGGGAGACAAAGGTAGAACCGGCGTTTGCCATGGAGATCAGCGGCATGCTGGTAAAGGAGAACAGCTTGCGCGCGGCGGTGTGCCCTGCAATGGTCAGCGTGCCCAGCCCGTTGATGCCGTATTGCAGCACCACCGACCCCGCCGACACGATGCTGCTCATCAGCCCCATGGAGATGCTCTGGCTGAACAGCTCCCAGTACAAATGCTGTCCCACCGCCCAGTGTTTGCGGGCAGGCAGCAGCAGCGGCACGCGGCGCATCACATACAGAATGCACAGCACCACCGAGATGCCCTGCGCAATGACGGTAGCCACCGCCGCACCCTGCACGCCCATGCCCAGCCCGGCAATGAACCACAGGTCCAGCGCCACATTCAGCCCGGAGCTGATGAGCAGGAACACCAGCGGCATCACGCTGTTGCCGATGGCGCGCAGCAGACCGGCGCACAGGTTATAAAGGAACATCACCAAAACGCCCAAGTCGATGACGATGATGTACCGGTAGGCGTCCTCTAAAATCTCTGCGGGGGTGTCCAGCAGCTGCAAAAGCGGCCGCAGACCGAAAAAGCCCGCCGTGGTAATGACAAAGCTTGCGCAGAGCCCGATGACCAGCGAACCGGCCACCGTCTTTTTGAGCAGATCCTCGTCCTGCGCCCCGTAGGAGCGGGCAGCCACGATGGAAAGCCCGTTGCCGATGCCGATGCCAAAGCCCACCAGCAGCTCGTAGATAGACCCGCAGGAGCCGATGGCAGCCAGTGCGGTATCGCCCAGCACATTGCCCACGATCATGGTATCTACGGTATTATACAGCTGCTGGAACAGGTTGGAAACCAGAATGGGCAGCATGAACAGCAAAAGGTTCTTGAAAATAGGCCCGTGCAGCAGGTCTGCATTCCGGTTAAAGAGGTTTGTTTTCAGGGGTCGCGTCTGGGTCATAGGGTTCCTTTCTTCGCGCAAAAAGGAGGCCGTTGCACATTTTTTGTGTGCAGTGGCCTCTTTTGCGGTTAAATGATTTTGAATGCCCTCCGCTTTCGCTCTGGGCATATTCAGCGGAAAAATTATTTTTATTTCGCAATTCTGGAAAATCTGCGGATTTTCCAGAATTGCCTTTTCACGGGTGGGGTTTTGGAACGAACTCCCTCAGAGAGGGAGCCTTTGGCATGGTTGGAAAGCTTCTCATTGAACCTGAAGCTTTAGCAATGTGCCTTAAACCTTGGCTCTCCCTGAGAGGAAAGGCTTCCCCCGCTCCGGGGGAAGATGTCACCGTAGGTGACAAAAGGGGGAATCTGGCGCGGGAGCGCCTGAGAGGGCTATTTATAACGCCTGCTCTTCAAACCCGTTGACGGTCAGCACAGTCACGGCGGCAAAGCCTGCGGCCTTGATGGCGGCGGCGGCTTCGTCAAAGCCGAAGGTCAGCGCGGCGGTGTCGTGGGCGTCGGCGGTGATGATCACCCTGCCGCCCAGCTTGTTCCACTCGCCCAGCAGCCATGCGCCGGGGTAGAAGTCCTTGCGGTAGCCCCGGTATACGCCGCCGGTGTTTACTTCCAGAATGCAGTCGTTCTCCCGGGCAGCTTGCAGCGCCCTGAGTGCCGCTGCCTTGTAGCGGGGGGATTCCTCGTCAAAAAAGCTGCCGTCGGCGTTCAGCTTTTTAACAAGGTCGATATGTCCCAGAATGTCCGGCTTTTTGGCGGCGATCTTCTCCACCTCGGCAAAGTAGGCCTCCACCGCTGCCAGCGGGTCACCGTCAAAATCGTTATTGATGCAGTCCCGCAGATCCTCGGGGCGGAAATCGATCTCGTAGTATTTGCCGGTGTTCTTGCCGTACAGATGGTGTGCGCTGCCGATCCAGTAATCAAAGCCCTTGGGCGTGCCCTCGCTCAGCAGGTCCCACTCGATGCCGCACAGGATATCCACCTTGCCCCGGTACTCGTTTTTCAGCTTGGCAATGGTGGCGCGGTACTGCGCGGTGCGGCCGGGGGTCATGCAGTATTCGCGGTCGGGCTTTGTGTAGCTGTGGCCGCTGAACCCAAGGGTGGTCAGCCCCTGCGCACAGGCGGCACCCGCCATCTGCTGCAGGGTGTTTTTGCCGTCACACAGGGTAGAGTGGCAATGTACGCTGGATTTTCTGTAATCTGCCATAGGCTTCTCACTGCATCCTTTCCTGCTTGACCTTGTGGTCGATCACGTGGCGCTTTTCCAGCTCCCGGGTCACATCCTCAACGGTGATGCCCGCGCTGACCATCAGCACCAGCACATGATAGGCAAGGTCGCTGATCTCGTAGACTGTCTCGGCCTTGTCCTCTTTTTCGCCCGCAATGATGACCTCGGTGCACTCTTCGCCCACCTTTTTCAGGATCTTCTCCTTGCCCTTTTCAAACAGGTAGGTGGTGTAGCTGCCCTCCGTGGGGGTATCCTTGCGGCCCTTGATGAGGGCATACAGCCCCTGCCAGCTGAACTGCTTCAGCTCCGGGGAGACGTATACCTCGTTGAAAAAGCAGCTTTCCGCTCCGGTGTGGCAGGCGGGGCCGTCCTTTACCACCTCTACCACCAGCGCATCGGCGTCGCAGTCGGCGGTGATGGACACCACCCGCTGCACGTTGCCGCTGGTCTCGCCCTTGCGCCAGATCTCCTGACGGCTGCGGCTCCAGAATACGGTGTGCCCCTCGGCAATAGTCAGTGCCAGCGTTTCGGCGTTCATGTAGGCAAGGGTGAGCACCTGCTTTGTGTAGTGATCCTGCACGATGGCGGGGATCAGGCCTTTTTCATCAAATTTCAGTTCCATGACGGTTCTCCCTCCCCGGATGGGGATACTGTGTATTTTATCGTATTCAAGATAAAAATGCAAGGTGTTTTTGTGCTTTTCACAGCCGCATCTCCACGCCGTTTGCGTTCAGGTACTCCTTCAGTTCCCGGATGCCCAGCAGCTTTTGGTGGAAGATGCCCGCCGCCAGCCCGGCGTCGATGCCCTTGTGGTGGAACAGCTCCAGAAAATCCTCTTTTTTGCCCGCGCCGCCGCTGGCAATGATGGGGATGTTCACCCGGGCGGCCACCGCGTCCAGCATTTCAAGGTCGAAGCCGTTGCGCACGCCGTCGGTGTCGATGCTGTTCAGGCATATTTCGCCCGCGCCGTGGGCGGCGCACCAGCTGATCCAGTCCAGCGCATCCCGGCCGGTATCCTCACGCCCGCCCTTGGCGAACACCCGGAACTGCCCGTTCACCCGCTTCACATCTGCGGAAAGCACCACGCACTGGTCGCCATAGCGCTGGGCGGCGGCGGGGATCAGCCCGGGGTCCTTCAGTGCACCGGAGTTGACGCTTACCTTATCCGCGCCGCATTTCAGCACCCGGTCAAAATCTTCCAGCGTGTTGATGCCGCCGCCCACGGTCAGGGGGATAAAAATCTCTCCCGCCACCCGGGTCAGGATGTCGGTAAAAAGGGCGCGTCCCTCAAAGCTGGCGGTGATATCGTAAAACACCAGCTCGTCTGCCCCGGCGGCGTTGTACAGCCGTGCCATTTCCACCGGGTCGGCCACGTCTTTGATGCCCTCAAAGTTCGTGCCCTTGACCACCCGGCCGTCGCGCACGTCCAGACAGGGGATGATGCGTTTGGTTATCATAAAGACCCCTCTTTCTCAGTCCTGCACCAGCTGCACGCAGCGGGCAAGATCCAGCGCGCCGGTGTACAGGCTTTTGCCCAGAATCGCCGCTGCCGTGCCCATCTGCTGCAATTCCAGCAGCTCTGCCTCGGAGGAGATGCCGCCGCTGGCTGTAAAGGCCACTCCGGGCACCTCTTTTGCCAGCTGGCGGTACAGGGCAAGGTTCGTGCCCTGCATCGCGCCGTCACAGGCAATGTCGGTGTAGATGATGGCGGTGCAGCCGGCCTCTGCCAGCCGCTTGCAGAAGGCCACGCCCGGCTCGGCGCTGATGTCCTTCCACCCGTGGATGGCCACATAGCCGTCCTTGGCGTCCACGCCCACGGCAATTTTGTCGCCGTATTTTTGCAGCATCCGGGCGGTAAAGGCAAAATCCGTCACCGCCACGCTGCCCAGAATGCAGCGCCCCACCCCGAGGGAGAGGTATTTTTCAATGCGCTCCTCGGTGCGGATGCCGCCGCCTACCTCGATGTACAAGCCGCCCTGCTTTGCCAGCGCGGCAATGGTATCGTAGTTGGAAAGGGTGCCGTCCTTGGCACCGTCCAGGTCCACCACATGAAGATTTTTTGCCCCGGCGGCCACAAAGCTGCGTGCCTGTGCGCAGGGGTCCTGCCCGTAAACGGTCATGCGGTCGTAGTCGCCCTGTGTCAGGCGCACCACCTGCCCGCTACGCAGGTCAATGGCTGGAAATAGCTGCATAGTTGTTTCTCCTTTAGAAACGAGCCCGCTCACAATTCGCTGAACGCCTTGAGGATCCGCAGCCCGGTATCGCCGCTTTTTTCCGGGTGGAACTGGGTGCCGTACACCCGCCCTGCCCGCACCGCGCCGGTGACCGGGATGGAATAATCGCTGACGGCAAGGGTGCTTTCGGCGCAGTTTTTGCCGTAGTAGCTGTGGACGTAGTACACATACTCGCCCTCGCGGATGTACCGGAAGAGCGGGTCATCCTTTACGATGTGCAAAGCGTTCCAGCCCATCTGTGGCACTTTCAGCTCTTTGTCCGCAAGGTCGGGCCCCAGCGGGCAGACCTCGCCTTTGATAAAGCCCAGCCCGGCGTGCTCACCGTATTCGTAGCTTTTTTCAAACAGCAGCTGCATCCCAAGGCAGATGCCCAGCAGGGGCTTGTGCGCCGCCTGCTCCTTCAGCACCGGCACAAGGCCGGTGGCGGTAAGCTTTGCCATGGCATCCCCGAATGCGCCCACCCCCGGCAGGATAAGCCGGTCGGCGGCGCGGATGACATCGGCATCGGCGGTGACCACTGCCTGCAGCCCCAGCTGCTGCAAGCTGGAGCGCAGGCTGAACAGGTTGCCTACCCCGTAATCAAGAATGGCGATCATACCAGCAGTCCTTTCGTGGAGGGGATCTCGTCCCGGTGTGCCGCGTCGATGCGCACGGCCTCGGCCAGCGCGTGGCCCGCGCCCTTGAAGCAGGCTTCCAGAATGTGGTGGGTGTTCTCGCCCGCAAACTGCACAAAATGGACGGTGGCGGGCACGCTGCGGGCAAAGCCGTACCAGAACTCCTTGGCGCACTCTACGTCAAAATCGCCCACCTTTTCGGTCTGGCAGCGGATGTCCCAGTTCAGGGTACACCGGCCGGAAAGATCCACCGCGCACAGCACCAGTGCCTCGTCCATGGGCAGGTAAAAGCTACCGTAGCGGCAGATGCCGCGCATCTCGCCCAGCGCCCGGGCAAAGGCCTGTCCCAGCGCAATGCCCACGTCCTCGGTGGTGTGGTGGTAGTCCACCTGCACATCGCCGTGGCAGGTGAGCACCAAATCAAACCGTCCGTGCCGGGCAAACAGTTCCAGCATGTGGTTCAGAAAGCCGCATCCGGTGTCGATCTCGTAGCGGCCGGTGCCGTCCAGATCAAGGGTCAGCTCGATCTGGGTCTCGTTGGTGCTGCGTTCCAGCGTTACCATGCGCTCTGCCATTGTCACACCTCCAGTATTTTGTCCACGGCGTCCATCAGTGCCTGCATCTGCTCCGGCGTACCGATGGTGATGCGCAGCCAGTTTTCAATGCGCGGTGCATCAAAATGCCGCACCAGAATGCCATTTTTCTTTAACTCTTTGTATAGCACACTGCCATTTATCCGCTCTGTGCTGGCAAATACAAAGTTTGCGCGGCTGTCCAGTACGGTAAAGCCCCGGTCGGCCAGCTGCTGCATCGTCCATGCGCGGGTGTCCATAATGGCGGCGCGGGTCTTTTCAAAGTAGGCGGTATCCTCCAGCGCAGCCTGCCCGGCTTTCAGGGTCAGGCGGTTGATGTTGTAGGGGTTCAGGCTGAACTTGACCCGGTTCAGGTCAGCGATCAGCGCCGCATTGCCCATGGCAAGCCCAAGCCGCGCACCCGCCAGCTGCCGGGATTTGGAGAAGGTCTGCACCACCAGCAGGTTGTCGTATTGGTCAATAAGAGGTACGCAGCTCTCGCCGCCAAAGTCCACATAGGCTTCGTCCACAATGACCACGCTGTCCGGGTTTGCCTGCAAAATGCCCTCGATGGCATCCCGGGGCAGGCACAGCCCGGTGGGGGCGTTGGGGTTTGCGATGACGATGGTCTCGTGCAGGCCGTGGTAATCGGCGGGGTCAAGGGTGAAGTCCTCTTTTAACGGAATGATGTGGGTGGGGATGTGCAGCAGACCGCACCACACGCCGTAGCAGCCGTAGGTGATATCCGCAAAGGCCAGCGGGTGGCTCTCGTCACAGAAGGCCCGCAGCGCAAAGAACAGGTTCTCGTCGCTGCCGTTGCCGGGCATGACCTGGGACGGCTGCAAGCCGAAATGCGCCGCCGCCGTGCGCAGCAGCTGGGCACAGGCGGGGTCGGAGTAAAGGCGCAGCTTTTCCACCTCGGCTTCGCTCACGGCTGCCACTACCCGGGGAGACGGCAGATAGGGGCTTTCGTTGGTATTCAGTTTGATGTACTGCTGATCCTGCGGCTGCTCCCCGGGTGTGTAGGGGGTAACAGCGGACAGGGCAGGGGAAAGAAAACGGCTCATAATGGTTTCCTCTTACTTCTCATACCGGATGGTCACGCTGCGGGCGTGGGCGTGCAGACCCTCGCGCTCGGCAAAGTCTGCAATGCGGGGCGCAACAGCTTCCAGCGCGTCCCGGGTGTAGTAGATGAAGCTGGACTTCTTGACGAAATCGTCCACGCCCAGCGGGCTGGAAAAGCGTGCGGTGCCGCTGGTGGGCAGGGTGTGGTTGGGGCCTGCAAAGTAATCGCCCAGCGCTTCCGGCACGTTGCGGCCAAGGAAGATGCTGCCCGCGTTGCGGATCTCGTTCAGCACGCCGAAGGGGTCCTCCACGCAGACCTCCAAGTGCTCCGGCGCAATGATATTGCAGGCTTCAATGGCCTTGTGCAGGTCGGTGCAGAGGATGATCTTGCCGTTGTCGTCCACACTGGCGCGGGCAATGGCGGCGCGGGGCAGCTGCGGGATCTGCACCTCCATCTCTGCCTGTACGGCTTTGGCAAGGGCTGCGCTGTCGGTCACCAGCACCGGGCTTGCCAGCCTGTCGTGCTCGGCCTGACTCAACAGGTCTGCCGCCACCCATGCGGGGTCGCAGCTGCCGTCTGCCAGCACCAGAATTTCGCTGGGGCCCGCGATCATATCAATGCCCACCTTGCCGAACACCTTGCGCTTGGCGGTGGCAACGTAGATGTTGCCGGGGCCTACGATCTTATCCACCGCCGGGATGCTCTGGGTGCCGTAGGCCAGCGCTGCCACAGCCTGTGCGCCGCCGGTCTTGAAAATTTTAGTCACTCCGGCGGTGGCAGCAGCGGCCAGAATGACCGGATTCACCTTGCCGTCCTTCCCGGCGGGGGTGGTCATGACGATCTCGGACACCCCCGCCACCTTGGCGGGGATGACGTCCATGAGCACGGTGGAAGGGTACGCCGCCGTGCCGCCGGGCACATACACACCGGCTTTTTCAATGGGGGTGTATTTCTGCCCCAGTACAATGCCGGGGCGGTCGTTCATCACAAAATTCTTGTGCACCTGCTGGCGGTGGAACTGCTCGATGTTCTCCGCCGCCTGCCGCAGGGTCTCGAGGAAATACGGGTCCATGCCCGCAAAGGCTTCGTCGATCTCCGCCTGCGTCACCTGTAAATTTTCGATTGTTGCACCGTCAAATTTCAGGGCATAGTCCTTCAGGGCGTCGTCGCCCCGGGTGCGCACGTCCGCAATGATGGCGTCCACCACGTCCTCCACGTTCTTTTCGGCGCGGATGTCCCGGTTCAGGATCTCTTCCGGTTTCAGCTCGTCAAAATTATACAGCCTGATCATTTCTCTTCCTCCTGCTTGTGCAAGGTGTCGCGCAGCTTTTCCAGCATGGTGTCCATCTGCCGGTGCTTGAACTGGTAGCTGGCCTTGTTGGCGATGAACCGCGCCGAGATGGGCATGAACTCGGTGACCACCTGCAGGCCGTTCTCCCGCAGGGTGGTGCCGGTCTCCACAATGTCCACGATGACATCCGAAAGCCCAAGGATGGGTGCCAGCTCAATGGAGCCGTTCAGCTTGATGATATCGATATCCCGCCCCATGGAGGCGTAGTAACGCTTTGCAATGTTGACGAACTTGGTGGCCACCCGCACCGGACGGCTGGGGTCGTCCCGGTAGCCCGCCGGGGCAGCTACGCACATCCGGCAGCGGCCAAGGCCGGTGTCCAGCAGCTCGTACACATCGGCGGCGGCCTCGGTCAGGATATCCTTGCCCACGATGCCCACATCGGCAGCGCCGTGCTCCACATAGATGGCCACATCGCTGGGTTTGACCAGAAAATACCGGATGCCCGCCGCCGGGTTCTCCACCACCAGCTTGCGGGTGGCGTTGTAGTCCTCCGGGCAGCCGTAGCCGATGCCCGCCAGTAAGTTATAGACCTTGTCGCCCAGCCGCCCCTTGGGCAGCGCTACGTTCAGCATTACTTTGCCGGTGTCCTGATGCTGTACCGGCGGCATCGCGTTCAGCCGGTCCAGCTCGTCCAGATACACCGCAAAGCCGATAGCACCCGCCCCGGGGGTGAACTTGCGCACCAGCAGATCGTACCGCCCACCCTTCAGCAGCGGGCGGGGCAAAGCCTTGAGATAGCCCTGAAACACAAGGCCGTTGTAGTATTCCATCTCACCGGCTAAGGTCAGGTCTAACCGGATGCTGCCGCCCGCCTGTCCCAGCGTGGGCGCTAGGGCGGTCAGCTCTGCCACGGCGGCGGTCATGGCGGGGTTGCGGCAGAGCGCCGCCGCCTTGGAAAGGGTAGCCGCGTACCCGCCGGAAAGTTCCAGCACCCCGCACAAAGCGTCTGCCGCTGCTTCGGAAAGCCCCGCAGCAAGCGCAGCGGCGCGCAGCTCGTGGGCGTTTTTCTGCCGCAGCTTTTCCAGCAGCTGCGCCCGGGCGGCTTCCGGCACGTTCAGTGCATCGAACAGGCCGAACAGGTAGCCCATGTGGCTGACTTCCAGCACCCACTCTGCGCCCAGCGCTGCCAGCGACTGCGCCGCCAGACACACCGCCTGCTGCACCTCGGCTTCGCCCACAGCGCCCAGCAGCTCCAGACCCATCTGGGAGATCTCTTTAAAGGTGTGGCTCTCGGCAGAGGGACGGTAGACGTTTTCGTGGTAGTAGTACCGCAGCGTCTCGCCCGGCGCGGGCTGTGCCGTCTTGGCGATGGACAAGGTCACATCCGGCTTGAGCGCCAGCAGACGGCCGTCCAAATCGGTAAAGGTGATGACCTGCTCCGACGACAGAAAGCTGCGGTTCTCCTGATACAGGCTGTACTCCTCGAACCGTCCCATGTGGTACTTGCGGCAGCCTGCCGTCTCGTACAGGCTGCGCAGCGCAAAGGAGGCGCGCTCCTTTGGCTGCAGATGCTCCAGACTGAACTCCATCCTGCTCCCTCGTTTCCTTTTCCGTGTTTCTTTCCCTGCACCGGCACAATTCCGGCGTCTCTATACACAAAAACATCCGGCGCGGCATCCTCCGCACCATAGAATGAAAGGCTTCTGTCCTTATTTTACTTTATCTAGGTAAAGTTGTAAAGCGTGAAAGTGAACGTCTTTTCCATTCTTATCCTACAATTTTTCAGTGCGTTTGTACAGGAAGGCGAAAATTTTTCAACCCACCGGCCCTTCCCGTGAAAATGGAGCACCGGAGCGTCCGCAGACGCTCCGGTGCTCCGAAATCATAAATGTTCCATTATCCTCCCGCCTGTCGGCAGCCTTGTATTCTGCCATACAAAGGCGTATACTGAGGCAAAAAGGAGGCGTTTTCCATGTGGTTCGTTTACGCGCTGGGGTCGGCGGTGTTTGCCGCCCTTACCTCGATTCTGGCGAAGATCGGCATCGAGGGGGTCAACTCCACCCTTGCCACCGCCATCCGCACAGCGGTGGTGCTGCTGATGAGCTGGGGCATGGTGTTCCTCACCGGTACGCAGGCCGGTATTGCGGAGATCTCCCGCCGCAGCTGGCTGTTTCTGGTGCTGTCCGGCCTTGCCACCGGCGCAAGCTGGCTGTGCTACTACCACGCGTTGCAGGTGGGTGCAGCGTCCAAGGTGGTGCCCATTGATAAGCTCAGCGTGGTCATCACCCTTGCGCTGGCCTTTGTGGTGCTGCACGAGCCCTTTACCGCCAAAAGCCTTATCGGCTGCGCCCTCATCACCGCCGGCACGCTGTTTATGGTGCTGTAACGATTGGGAATGCGCGCCGCGCTGCTTTCTGCGAAAGCGCGGCGCTGCGGGCGTGCCCGCTCCCCCTTGGGGGAGCTGTCGCGCAGCGACTGAGGGGCTATGGATGGAGAAGCGAAAAAAGCGTTAAAGCGATAGCGCCGACTGGCGCAGCGCTAGCTTTTTTGTGCTTCGACTTCTTCTTTAGGATTGTCAAGGGCGAGTAGCCCTTGGCCCGTTGCGGGGTGGGTGGAGTCCAGAGGTAGGGAGGGGGGACTCGGAACACCCCTCCCTGCCTCTGGCCCAGCGGAGCGTCCTTGCACGCTGAAAGCAAGCAGGAACTTTCCCTGCAAAGCGTGCACATTCTAAATCATCCAACGCAAAACGGCTGCTGCACAAGAACGTGCAGCAGCCGTTTTATCGTTCTTATTCCTCGCCCTTTTTCAGAATATCCAGTTCCGGCATCAGCTCGGTGCTCACGATGGTAAGCATCTGTTCCAGCTTTGCGCATTCCTCGGGGGTAAAGCGCTGCCGGGCACGCTCCACTACGGTGTGCAGATAAGAGTAGCTGATGCTGTAGTAGTCGATATACTTCTGGGTGGGGCGCAGGTGGTACTCCCGCCGGTCGGTGGTGGACTGGATCTTTTCCACATAGCCCTTTTTCACCAGACTGCCGATCTTGTACGCCGCATTGGGGGTGGAGATCTGCATCATGCGGGAAAACTCCGCAATGGTGGGCTCGCCCATGGCCATGATGCCCTCCATGCAGAAGGACTCCACCGTGGTCAGGGTAGCCTCACGGGTGGCAAAACGCTGGAACACGTTCTGGTAAAAATGCAGCTTGAATTTGGTGTAGACGTCCTGAAAAGCTTTTTCCAGCATGGGTCATGCGCCTCCAATGGTTCAACTTTTTTACTATACGGCTAGTATACCACGAAAATGCCCCGCTGCATAGCGGAATTTTTACACAGCCGCAGAAATAAATTCTTGCAGCCTGACCCGGAGCAAGGGCGTTCCCCCCGGCCGGGGGGAACGCCTGATTTCCATATTACGCAGCATCCCCGGAAGTTTTTGCCCGGGTGCGGGCGCGGATGACGCCGAGCACCACCAGCTCCAGCACGATGGCAACCACCAGCAGCACCAGCGAGGTAAGCAGGCTTGCGCGGCTGCCCAGCACTGCCTGTGCAAGGCCGGTGATGACATAGCACACCGCTGAGCAGGCCGCCGCCGTAATGGCGTAAGGCAGCTGGGTGGAAACATGGTTCACATGGCTGCAATGTGCGCCTGCCGAGGCCATGATGGTGGTATCCGAGATGGGGGAGCAGTGGTCGCCGCACACCGCGCCGGACAGGCAGGCGGCAATGGACACCACCAGCATCTCGCCGTCCGGGAAGGCCTGACAGACGATGGGGATCAGGATGGAGAAGGTGCCCCAGGAAGTGCCGGTGGCAAAGGCAAGGAACACCGCCACAAGGAAGATGATGAACGGCAGCAGATACTGCAAAGCCGCCGCAGAGCTGCCCAGCAGGTTTGCCACATAATACTTTGCACCCAGCAGGCCGGTCATGCCGGACAGCGTCCATGCAAGGGACAAAATCAGCATGGGGCTGACCATGGCCTTGAAGCCCTCGGGGATGCAGGCGGCAAAGTCCTGAAAGGTCATCACGCTGCGCACCCGGTAAAATACAAAGGTGAACAGCAGGGCGATGCTGCTGCCCATCACCAGACCCGCCGAGGCGTTGCAGTCCGCAAAGGCGGTGATGAAGTCCACGCCCTCAAAGAAGCCGCCGGTGTACACCATGCCGAAGATGCAGGCCGCGATCAGCACCAGCACCGGGGCGATCAGGTCGATAACGTGGCCGTTGGTGTCGCTGCCGTCGTCCACATCGTCGCCGTAGGGACGGTCGGCGGTGGTGAACAGGTCGCCGTTCTTGGCGTTGTCCTCGTTCAGCTTCATGGGGCCGAACTCCGCCCCGGTAAAGATGAGGAACAGGCTCATCACCACAGTCAGGATGGCGTAATAGTTATAAGGAATGGTGCGCAGGAACATGGTAAAGCCGTTGATGCCGGAACCCGCCGGTACGCTGGAAGTGACCGCAGCCGCCCAGCTGGACACCGGCGCAATAATGCAGATGGGCGCGGCGGTGGAGTCGATCAGGTAGGCCAGCTTTGCGCGGGACACCTTCTGCCGGTCGGTCACCGGGCGCATCACCGAGCCAACGGTCAGGCAGTTGAAGTAGTCGTCCACAAAGATCATCACGCCCAGCAGCAGGGTGGCAAACTGTGCGCCCGCCCGGCTGTGGATGTGGGTGGAGGCCCAGCGCCCGAAGGCCGCCGAGCCGCCCGCCTTGTTCATCAGCGCCACCAGAATGCCCAGCATCACCAGAAACGCCAGAATGCCCACGTTGCCGGAGTCCGACAGCTTGGTGATCATGCCGCCGTCCTCGTTGAAGAACAGGGTGTTCAGTGCCAGTTCAAGGTTGCCGTTGGCATACAGCAGCGCACCGGAAGCAATGCCCACTAGCAGCGAGGTGTACACCTCCTTGGTGTTCAGCGCCAGCACGATGGCAATGACCGGCGGCAGCAGGGAAAAGAAGGTGCTGTACACCGCACAGGTGTAGGTGGCGGGGTCGGCGACCTTGCCGGGGGTCACCGCCGTGCACCACAGCAGCAGGGCAAAGACGAACAGCGCCCCCGCCCAGGATAAGTTTTTGTTTTTCATAAGCTCCTCATATCAGGTGTCAATCATTGTCTGCGGGGTTCGTCCGGCGTATCGGGGCGCAGGCTGCGGGGCAGACTACCCACAGAAACGCAAAGGGGGTGTGCACCGTGCCGGATTACAAGGCCATGTACTTTGAACTGTTCCGCGCCAGTGTGCAGGCTGTGCAGCTTTTGCAGGACGCGCAGACCCGCGCCGAGCAGCAGCTTCTGGCCGCAGACCCGCCGCCGCTGCGGCTGGACGAAACAGAACCGGACGATCCTTAGCCCTTTTTGGCTTCTGCCTTAGCGGCAAACTTTTCCTCAAAGATGACAAAGCGCTCGTGGGTGCCGCCGCCCACAGGACCCTTCTCGTCTGCAAGCGTCACCTTGAAGGTCAGCTTGCGGCCCTCTACGGCCACCAGCTCACTGCGGCAGGTCACGGTCATGCCCACAGGGGTGGGGGCGGTGTGCTCCAGCTCCAGCTTGGTGCCCACCGTGCCGCTGCCTGCTTCCAGCGCAGGGGAAACGCTCTGCCAGCAGGTCTTTTCGGCCAGTGCCACCAGTGCAGGGGTAGCAAACACGTCCAGCGTGCCGCTGCCCATGGTCTTTGCGGTGTTCTCTGCGCTCACGCGCACGCTCTGCTCGCCGCAGATCCCGGTTTCCAACTTCATATACAGTTCCTCCTTATGCGCCCTTTGGACGCAGTTGTGTTATTTGTGGTTACACACCTTTATAAGATATCACAAAACGCGCCGGAATGCACTATTTTTTGCATATTTTTTCAGCGTCTCTTACAGAGGGCGGACGATTTGGAGTGTGCCGCGCTCCGCGGGGGAAGTTTCTGCCTGCCTTCAGCGTGCAAGGACGCTCCGCTGGGCCAGAGGCAGGGAGGGGTGTTCCGACTCCCCCCTCCCTACCTCTGGACTCCACCCACCCCACAACGGGTCAAGGGCTGCACGCCCTTGACAAACCTAAAGTAGAAGTCGAAGCACAAAAAAGCTAGCGCTGCGCCAGTCGGCGCTATCGCTTTAACGCTTTTTTCGCTTCTCCATTTATAGCCCCTCAGTCGCTGCGCGACAGCTCCCCCGAGGGGGAGCGAGCGCCCGCCCGCAGCGCTGCGCTTTCGCAGAAAGCGGCGCTGCAAATGCCGTTTCCCTCTACGACCCCTCCCGTGAAAATAGCGTTTGGAGCGCTCCGCAGAGCGCGACAAACGCGAAATTAAAAATAATTTTTCCGCTGAATATGGCTAGAGCGAAGCGGAAGCCATTTCAAATCGTTCTGCTGCCCAACCCGCACCCAATTTGCAAATTAAATTTGCATCTTTTTTGCGTTTTACGGAAGTTTTCAGCAATTTTACGGCAATGTAAAAAACTTTGCGGATTTTGCTTGACAGGGGGCTGTCTGCGTGTTATCATGAACACATGAACAGATGCTCATATATCGAAACGAAAGGGGAGGACAGCATGACCGGGCTAGAACAGACCGTGCCGGAAAAGGAAAAACAGCCGGTGGAGATGCCGGACGACGAGGTGCTGTACGAGCTGGCAGACCTGTTCCGTGTGTTTGGCGATTCCACCCGCATTAAAATCTTGTACGCCTTACATGACAGCGAACTTTGCGTGCAGGATATCGCGGACGCCGTGCAGCTGAGCCAGTCTGCCGTCAGCCACCAGCTGCGGGTGCTCAAGGACTCCAAGCTTGTGCGCTTCCGGCGGGAGGGCAAAACTGTTTTCTACGCACTGGACGATGACCATGTGCGCAGCATCCTTTCCATGGGAATGGACCATATCGAAGAATGACCGGGCACGCGCCCGCACAAAAAGAAAGGCTGGTACTTATTATGAAAAAGACCTACAAGATCGAAGTGGACTGCGCCAACTGCGCCCAGAAGATGGAGGATGCCGCCAACACCGTAGCCGGTGTGGAAAAGGCGACCGTCAGCTTTATGACCCAGAAGATGAAGGTGGAGTTCGCCGAGGGTGCCGACCCCCACGCCACCATGGAGAACGTGCTGTCTGCCTGCAAGAAGGTAGAGGACGACTGCGAGATCTTTGATATCTGATGTACGGCAAAGCTCTCCCGGTCGGTGTGGACCGGGGGAGTTTTTCTGTGGAAAAATCCGCCACTTTTCAACAATTTCCACCGGGTTTTCAACAGATTTCGTGAGGAAAACAAAAAAGAAGCGTGAAAAAGTGCTTTTCTGCCGGAAAACTGTGTGGAAAACCCGGGTAAAACTGTGGAATACCCATTTTTTTGCCGAAAAACCTGTGGAAAACCACCCATTTTTCACCCACTGCACCGCAAAATAAGGAGCGTTGCTTATGAACAAGAAACAAAAAAAGACCCTTGAGCGCATTCTGATCGCCGTGGCGCTGGTGATTGTGCTCAAGCTTTTGCCCGCCTTGCCCATGCCGGTGGAGTTGGCGCTCTACTGCATCCCCTACCTTGTGGTGGGCTGGGACGTGCTGCGCAAGGCGCTGAAAGGCATCAAGAACCGTCAGCCCTTTGACGAGTGCTTCCTGATGGCAGTGGCCACCGTGGGTGCGTTTGCGCTGGGCGACTATGTAGAGGGCTGCGCCGTTATCATCTTTTACCAGATCGGCGAGCTGTTCCAGAGCGTCGCCGTGGGCAAAAGCCGCCAGAGCATTGCCAGCCTGATGGATATCCGCCCGGACTACGCCAATATTGAGGACGAGGACGGCAAGCTGGAGCAGGTAGACCCGGACGAGGTCGAGGTGGGCACGGTCATCGTGGTGCAGCCCGGCGAGCGGGTGCCCATTGACGGCGTCATCGTGGAGGGCGCATCTGCCCTGAACACCGCCGCCCTGACCGGCGAAAGCCTGCCCAGGGACGTGAACGCCGGGGATGAAGTCATCAGCGGCTGCGTGAACATGACCGGCCTGTTGAAGGTGCGCACCACCAAGGAATTCGGTGAATCCACCGTCTCTAAAATTCTCGACCTTGTGGAAAATTCCAGCATGAAAAAAGCCCGGGCAGAAAACTTTATCACCCGCTTTGCCCGGGTGTACACCCCGGCTGTCTGTTACGGCGCACTGGCGCTGGCCCTTCTGCCGCCGGTGGTGCTGCTGCTTATGGGACAGCCCGCCCGCTTTGGCGAGTGGGTCTACCGCGCCCTGACCTTCCTTGTCATCAGCTGCCCGTGCGCGCTGGTCATCTCCATCCCACTGAGCTTTTTCGGCGGCATCGGCGGCGCTTCCTCCTGCGGCATCCTCATCAAAGGCTCTACCTATCTGGAAGAGCTGGCAAACACCGGCGTTGTGGTGTTCGATAAGACCGGCACCCTGACGCAGGGCACCTTTAAGGTCACCGGCATCCATCCCGCCGAGGGCGTGACCGACGCTGCACTGGTGGAAGCCGCTGCGCTGGCGGAAAGCTGGTCGAAGCACCCCATCTCCCTGAGCATCAAAGCTGCCTACGGCAAGCCCATTGACGCCGCCCGGGTCACGGACGTGCAGGAGCTGGGCGGTCATGGCGTGACCGCGAAGGCGGACGGCAAGACCGTTGCCGCCGGTAACGCCCGCCTGATGGAAAAGCTGGGCATCACCGTGCCCGCCGTGGAGGGCGTGGGCACCATCGTGCACGTTGCCGTGGAGGGCAGCTACGCGGGCTATCTGCTGATTTCGGACGTGGTAAAGCCCCACAGCGCCGATGCCATCCGCGCCCTGAAAGCTTCCGGCGTGCGCAAGACGGTCATGCTGACCGGCGATGCACAGCCGGTGGCGCAGGCAGTGGCGCAGCAGCTGGGTCTGGACGAGTACCACGCCGGTCTTTTGCCCGGCGACAAGGTGGACCAGATCGAAAAGCTGCTTGCCGCAAAGCAGCCTAAAGAAAACCTTGCCTTTGTGGGTGACGGCATCAACGACGCACCGGTGCTGTCCCGCGCAGATGTGGGCATCGCCATGGGTGCGCTGGGTTCGGACGCCGCCATCGAGGCCGCAGACGTGGTGCTGATGGACGACGACCCCGCAAAGATCGCGCTTGCCATGCGCATCGCCCGCCGCACCCTGCGCATCGTGCACCAGAACATCGTGTTCGCGCTGGGCATCAAGGCGCTGTGCCTGCTGCTGGGCGCACTGGGCATTGCCGGAATGTGGGCGGCCATCTTTGCGGACGTGGGCGTGATGGTCATCGCCGTGCTCAACGCCACCCGCGCCCTGTATACCAAAGACCTGACCAAAAACTGACATAAACGCAAAACAGCCAGACCGGCATTGCCGGTCTGGCTGTTGTTGTTTTTGGGAAAAATTACAGCTTTTCCACCATTGCTGCCACGATCTTGGTGGCGGTGGCGACATACTCGCTGATGCTGAACTTCTTCACCACCAGCACCTCGTGGCCGTCCTCGTCGGCGTTGTCGCTCATGGCGCGCAGGATGACGCAGGGCACGCCGTTCTTGGCGGCGATCTGGCTTACCGCCGCGCCCTCCATCTCCACGCAGTCCGGGGCGCACTTGGCTTCAATGGCGGCTTTGGTCTCGCTGTCGCCCACAAACAGGTCGCCGGTGGCGATCTTGCCCACCAGTGCCTTTACCCCGGCTTCGGCACAGGCGGCTTCGGCGGCGGCGATCAGTTCCGGGTCGCCGGTGTACTCCTTCAGATAGGGCGGGTTCTGGCAGATCATATCCAGCTGGGCATCGTGGTACAGCACCGTCTTGCCGATGACCACATCCCCGATGCCGATTTTGCTGGTCATGTTGCCCGCAATACCGGAGAAGATGATTTTCTCCGCGCCGAACTTGGTGATGAGCACCTGCGTAGTAGCGGCGGCGTTGGCCTTGCCCATACCGGCGCAGCACACCACCACCTGCTTGCCGGCCAGCGTACCTTTGTGGTACTCCACGCCGCCGTAGGGCTCAACGGTGACATTTTCCAGCTTTGCACACAGCTGGTCTACTTCATCGGGCATAGCGCCCATAATACCCAAAATCATGGTGGACTCCTTTAAACATTAAACAGGAACTCGATGACGTCGCCATCGTGCACAACATACTCCTTGCCCTCGGTGCGCTGCAGGCCCTTGGCCTTGACGGCGGCGTAGTCGAAGTTGTTGGCTTCCAGATCGTTGTAGCCGATGACGCTGGCGCGGATGAAGCCGCGCTCGAAGTCGCTGTGGATCTTACCGGCAGCCTGCGGAGCCTTGGTGCCCTTGCGGATGGTCCATGCGCGGCACTCCTTCTTGCCGTCGGTCAGGAAGGAGATCAGACCCAGCAGGTCGTAGCTGGCGGTGATCAGGTTGTCCAGACCGCTGGCCTCAATGCCCATCTCGGCAAGGAACGCCTTCTTTTCCTCGGGGCTGTAATCCGCGATATCCTCCTCGGTCTTGGCGCAGATGGGGATGTAGCGGGCGCCCTCCTCCTTGGCGCGGGCAGCCACCAGCGGGACGTACTTGTTGTTCTCGATGCCCTCCATCAGGTCATCCTCGCCCACGTTGCAGGCGTACAGCACCGGCTTTGCGCTCAGCAGACCCATCTCGTGCAGAACGGTCTGCTGCTCGGTGTCGGCGGGGTCAAAATCGAAGCTGCGGGCGGGCTTGCCGGCGCTCAGATGGTCGGCCAGCTGCTGCAGCCATGCGGCCTCGGCGGCAGCGCCCTTGTTGTTGCCGCTCTTGGCAGCCTTTGCCATGCGGCCTGCGCGGTTCTGCACCACCTCAAGGTCGGAGAGGATCAGCTCGTAGTCGATGGCGTCAATGTCAGCAATGGGGTCCACGGCCTCGGCCTTGGTCACATCCTCCACCACATGGATGATGTTGTCATCGTCAAAGCAGCGCACCACATGCACGATGGCGTCGCACTCGCGGATGTGGCCAAGGAACTTGTTGCCAAGGCCTGCGCCCTGACTTGCACCCTTCACCAGACCCGCAATGTCCACGAACTCCACGATGGCGGGGGTCTTTTTGCTGGTCTGCCAGATCTCGGCCAGCTTATCCAGCCGCTTGTCCGGCACCGCCACGATGCCGGAGTTCGGCTCGATGGTGCAGAAGGGATAGTTTGCAGCCTCCGCGTTCTTGGTGGAGGTGATGGCGTTGAACAGAGTGGACTTGCCCACGTTGGGCAGGCCGACGATACCTAACTTCATATAAAATACGCTCCTTACACGTTTTTTGGCATAACGATACATCTACCATTATACGCGATGAACCCCGCCAGCGCAAGGGGGCAGGGCTATCTTGAATAAGGAATCCTGAAATAATCCAGAACTGCCTTGAACTGATCCTGCGCGGTCAGGCAAGTGTCCAGCAGATACCCGCGTTCGGATTTCCACTCGTGCAGACCCCGGTAGTAGAACAGTTTGAGGTCATCCGTAATAATAAACGGCACGATGTTGTTCCGCAGACACTCCTTGAAGAGTAGCAACCGCCCGACACGTCCATTTCCGTCCTGAAACGGATGGATGGATTCAAAGGCATAGTGAAATTCCAGCAGATCCTCCAGCGACTTGGCAGAAATTTGATTGTATGCGGATAAAAGCTCTTTCATCTGCGGGGCAACCAGTTCCGGCTCAGTGGTGCTTCTGCCGCCGACCTCGTTCGGGAGCTTTTTATATTCACCGACAGCAAACCAGTCTTTGCGGGAATCGCTGGTGCCGCTTTTCAGGGTAAGGTGCAGCTTTTTAATAAACGCTTCGCTGATGGGTTTCTTTGCATCCTGGATGATAAGGTCAATGCACTTGAAGTGATTGGCTGTTTCGACCACATCATCCACATTGACAACACCGTTCTCCATGCCGATGGTATTGGTCTCGTAGATATATCGTGTCTGGTCATGGGTCAGGCGGCTGCCCTCAATATGGTTGGAGTTATAGGTGAGGTCGATCTGAATTTTGTGGTAGATGCCGCCCTTGACCTGCCCGTTCATCTCGTCCTGCAAAATATCCAGCAGGGTTCTGGGTGCTTCCGGCTTTTTGTTGGTGCGCTCCGGGCGCTTTGCATCCTGCGGAATATTCCAAGTCTTGCCGGTAAGCACCGCCCCCGGGATCTTGCCGGTAGCGCAGTAGTTGCGGACAGTTCGTTCTGAAATATTCCATAATTTTGCCGTATCAGCGACAGAATAGTACTTCATGATAACACCTCCCAGTAAAACGATTATACCATTTTATCGGCAAGAAATCAAATTTCGGAGGTTCCGATGTGAACATTTCTTGCCGATAGCGCTGCCGTGCGGGCAGAAATGTGAAAAAAACTACACTTCCTTCTTTATTTTGTCATAACTGTCCCGTATAATAGAAAGGAGAGAGCCTGTCAAAACGCCCGGAAGGGCTGCAAATACAACAAAAACCTGCATAAAAGGGGAGGAAAACACTTATGGCAAACGAAAAGATCCTTGTGGTGGACGACGACGCCAACATCTGCGAGCTGCTGCGGCTGTACCTGACCAAGGAGGGCTATCAGGTCACGGTGGCAAACGATGGCGAAGAAGGACTGGAAAAGTTCAACGCGGTCAAGCCGGACATGGTGCTGCTGGACGTGATGATGCCCCGCATGGACGGCCTTGAGGTCTGCCGCCGCATCCGCAAGGCGGGCAACACCCCGGTGATGATGCTTACCGCCAAGGGCGAGACCTTTGACAAGGTGCTGGGTCTGGAACTGGGCGCAGACGATTACATGGTAAAGCCCTTTGACGCAAAAGAGGTGGTGGCACGCATCAAGGCAGTGCTGCGCCGCTGCCAGACTACTTCCGCTGCCGCCGAGAGCACCGAGGGCGTCATTGAGTTCGACAACCTCCGTCTGGATATGAACAGCTACGAGCTGCGGGTCAAGGGCAAGGTGGTGGAAGCTCCCCCCAAGGAGCTGGAACTGCTCAACTGTCTGGCCTCCCACCCCAACCGCGTGTACACCCGCGACCAGCTGCTGGACGAGGTGTGGGGCTTTGAGTACTACGGCGACAGCCGCACCATTGATGTCCACGTCAAGCGCCTGCGCGAAAAGCTGGCAGGTGCTTCCGATAAGTGGGAGCTGAAAACTGTCTGGGGCGTGGGCTATAAGTTCGAGGTGCGTCAGTAATGCGTAAAAGTATCTCCACAGCCTTTTTTTCCATGGTGTCCACCCTGATGGTGCTGGGCATCGTGCTGATGGGCTGCTCGGAGTGGGTGCTGTTCAAGAATTATTTTGCGAAGGATCGCTACGAAACGCTGGATCAGGTGGTAAACGTTGCCAAGCGCACCGCAGAGTATCTGGTAAACAGCGAGACCATGCCGCAGGGCGCAGAGCTGGACGCTTTGAACACCAAGCTGGAGATCATCGGCGAGAGCGCCGAGGCGTATCTGTTTTTCACCGACCGGCAGGGCAATGTGCTCATTGCCTCCGACCCGGACAAGCTTACTACCGGCACCGTGCCGCTGGATATCTGCCAGCGCGCCAACGCAGTGGCAGACCCGGACGCCCGGCACTACCACGCCTTCAGCGACTTGGGCGGTGCCCTGACCGAAAAAAGCTATATCGCGGCGGTGGAGACCATCGACGACCAGAGCCTGTTCAGCGGCTGGCTGTTTTTGTGCTCCTCCGGTGCGCAGCTTACCGACTTCAAGCAGCAGTTCTGGTCCAACTTCCTCATGTCTGCCTGCGTGATGCTGCTGTGTGCCAGCGTGCTGACCCGCCTTTTGATGCGTCAGCTCACCGACCCGCTGCAAAAAGTCACCGATGCCGCCCAGCGCTTTGGCGGCGGCGACCTCTCCGTCCGCGTGGAGGGCGTGGAGGGCGATGGCGAGGTGGCAGACCTTGCCCGCACCTTCAACCAGATGGCGGAGAATATCCAGTCCAACGATAACTCCCGGGGTCAGTTCATGGGCAACATCGCCCACGAGCTGCGCACCCCCATGACCACCATCAAGGGCTTTGTGGACGGCATTCTGGACGGCACCATCCCGCCCGAGATGCAGAACCACTATTTGCAGCTGGTCAGCGAGGAGACCGGGCGTCTGGCGCGGCTCATCCAGAATATGCTGGATCTCTCCAAGCTGGAAAGCGGCGAGTATCAGGTGAACGCCCGGATGTTCAATATCTGGGAGACTTTGACCGGCGTGGCGCTGGCCGCAGAGCAGCGCATCAACGACGGCATGATCGAGCTGGAAGGCCTGACCATGGACGAAAAGGTGCTGGTCTACGCCGATCCCGACCTGATCCATCAGGTGGCGTATAATCTGCTGGACAACGCCATCAAGTTCACCCCGGCGGGCGGCACCATCCGCTTCAGCGTGGAAAAACTTGGCCCCGAGGCCGAGATCTCCATCTGGAACTCCGGGCAGGGCATCAGCCCGGAGGCGCTGCCCTATGTGTTCGAGCGGTTCTATAAAGAGGATCGTTCCCGCGGCCTGCACGCCCGCGGCTCCGGCCTTGGGCTGAATATCTGCAAGGTGCTGGTCAATCTGGCTGGCGGGCAGATCCGCGTGGAGAGCCAGCAGGGCGAGTGGTGCCGCTTTGTGTTCACCCTGCCCACCTGCTCCCCCAACCCCGGCGGCATGAAGCGCCTGCCGGACGCCGCCGGTCAGCCCGGCGCAGTGGAGGACCCCGCCAGCATGAAGCCGGTAGAATAAGACCCCGCAGCCAGACTGCCCCGCCCGGGCGGTCTGGCTGCTTTGGCATTGTGGGAATAAAAATCCTGCTTACCGCTGTGACCCCCTTTTGTGAAAATGCGTTTGGAGCACTCCGCAGAGTGCGACAAACGCGAAATTAAAAATCTATTTTCCGCTGAATATGGCCAGAGCAATGCGGAGGCCATTCCAAATCGTCCTGCTTCAAAGAAAGCTGCTGCAAAATGGCAAGCCTTCGGCGGCAGCTGCGCGGCGCATGGAGATGCTGCCGCGCAATGGACTTTTTGCGCTATTTACGACTTTTCCGTGAAAAAAACGGCTGCGGGTTTGATTTTTTGGCCGTTTTCATGTAAACTAAAAGATAACCATGCCCGCGTATTTTTTGCCCGGCAGAACCCTGCAAAATGCGCAACGCATGGGATAAAAATTGCTAAAAATAACGGAGCGTAATGAAATATTATGGCCATCGTAAGTCCTTCGATTCTTTCTGCTGATTTTGGCAAGCTGGGTGCAGATTGCCGCATGGTGCTGGACGCCGGTGCGCAGATGCTGCACTACGACGTGATGGACGGGCATTTTGTGCCCAACATCAGCTTTGGTGTGCCGGTGCTCAAAAGCCTGCACAAGGCGCTGCCGGATGCCTTTTACGACGTGCATCTGATGATCAGCCACCCGCTGCAATACGCCGAGCCTTTCATCAAGGCTGGTGCGACCCTGTATAACTTCCATCTGGAGTGCGAAGATGATATTCAGGCCACCATTGACGCTGTGCGTGCGCTGGGCTGCAAGGTGGGTCTGACCATCAAGCCCGGCACCCCGGCCGAGGCGCTGGCACCGTGGCTGGAGCAGCTGGATCTGGTGCTGGTGATGAGCGTGGAGCCCGGCTTCGGCGGGCAGAAGTTCATGCCCTCGGCGCTGGATAAGCTCCGCTGGCTCAAGGCGGAGCGGGAAGCCCGCGGCCTTTCCTACCTGCTGGAGGTGGACGGCGGCGTGGATGCCGCCACCGCACCCCTGTGCGTGGAAGCCGGAGCCGACGTGCTGGTGGCGGGCAGTGCCGTGTTTGGCGCTGCCGACCCCGCTGCGGCTGTGGGCGCACTGGCCAGCCTGTAAGGAGGGCTGTATATGGATGAAGCTTTGATCCAGGAGCAGGAGCGGCAGCTGCAAAAGACCGGCCGGTACTACCAGCACGTTTTCTGGCTGTGTGTGCCGCTGCTGTGCATGGCCTGCTATTTCTACGGCGCGCGCCCGCTGCTGCTATGCGGCGTCGCCCTGCTTACCGGCAACCTGTGCGACCGTCTGGTGGCGCTGCTGCGCCATCGGGTGTACACCAATAAAGATCTCTCCAACGAGAGCTTCAGCCTGATCATCGCTCTGCTCATGCCCGCCACCGTGGACATCTATGTGCTGGTGGTGGCGGTGATGGCGGGCGTGCTCATCGGCAAGGAGGTCTTTGGCGGCTACGGCAGCTACCCCTTCAACCCCGCTGCCGTGGGCTACGCCGTGGCGGCGGTATCGTGGCCGGAGCAGGTGGTGCGCTACCCGCAGCCCTATACGCCGCTGCCCCTGTGGAACGCCTCTGCCGTGCCGGTAAGCAGCACCATCGAGGATACCCTGCGCAGCGGCGGTATCCTGAACCTGAACACCCTCGCCGTTGTGCTGGGCGAGTTCGCCGCCCCCATGGGCACCGGCGCAGCGCTGGTCATTCTGGCCTGCGGCCTTGTGCTGTGGACCCAGAAGGACGTGCACATCGGCGCATCGGCAAGTTTTCTCATCACCTGCGGGCTCATCGCCTTCTTCTTCCCGCGGCAGGTGGGTCTGGCAGACAGCACCCTCTTCAGCAGCTTGCTGCCCCGCTTGCAGGGCATCCGGGACGAGCTGCACACCGGTGCGGTGCTGTTCTGCGCGGTGTTCCTGCTCAACGAGCCCTACACCTGCGCCCACCACCGGCTCGGGCGCATCCTGTACGGCGCACTGGTGGGCATCGCCACCATGGGCTTCCGCTATTTCGGCGTGTACGAGACCGGTGTCTGCTTTGCGCTGCTGGCGGTCAACAGCGTGTCCGCGCTCATTGACCGCACCGAGGAGCGGCTGTACCGTCTGCTGCACCGTCTGCCGTCCGAACGAAAGGAGGCTGCGGAATGAAAAAGCGTACTGCGGAACTGATTTTGCAAAGCCCCGAAAAGTTTGCCCATCATGACCGCGTGTTCCTGAATAACCCGGTGGTCATGCAGGGCATGGGTCTGGCACCGCTGGTGGTCGTGGCTACCACCGGCCAGAACAGCCTGATGCTGGCGGCGGCGGTGGCGCTGCTGCTGGTGCCCTCCCGCGTGCTGGCCTGCCTGCTCAGCCGCCTTGTGCCCCTGCAGGACGAGGAGCCTACCCCGGAGCAGCTGCAAAAAAAGCTGCTGCCCCGTGCGATTCTGTACGCAGCCAGCGCCGCTGTGGTGTACTTGGCGGCGTACCCCATTTTGAACCTCGTGTTCGGCACGGGCCTTTTGAACCTTGGCATCTACCTGCCCATGCTGGTGGTGGAGCCGCTTCTGACCTACCGCTTCGGCCGCGTGCAGGAGACGGTGCACAAGGCCGTTTCCAAGGGCGTGCGCATCACCGTGGGTTATGCGCTGCTGCTGCTCGTGGTGGGCATCGTGCGCGAGTGGCTCAGCCTTGGCACCGTGTTCGGTGCCCCGGTGGGGCGCTGGGCGCTGCTGCCGCTGGCTAAGATGCCGGCGGGCGGCTTTATCGTGCTGGGCATCCTGTGCGCCATCTGGCGCGCTGCGGCTGCAAAGCACAAGGAATATCTGCAAAAGGAAGCGCGGGATACCCTGACCGTGCACTACCAGAAGGAGGCGGACCGCGAACCGTGAAGGAAGTTGTAAGCAGCTCGGCAGTGTTTTTCAGCTACGCACTGCTGGCTATTTTTGCACAGAACGCTGTCTTTACCCGTGCACTGGGCGTGTCCCGCATGGTGCAGCTGGTGGGGGACGACCGCACCAGCAGCGCTTTGTTCGGCATGATGCTGTGCATCACGCAGGTGCTGGTGGCACCGGTGGCTTTCTTTGCCGGGCGGTGGTTCATTGCCCCGCTGGATAACCGCGCCCAGCTGCGCCCGCTGGTGTATATCGCCAGCATCGCCGTGGTGTGTCTGGCAGAGCATCTGGTGCTGTGGCTGCTGCGCAGCCTGCCCCGCCGCGCCCAGCTGCTGCGCATCGTGCCGCTGGCCGCGCTGAACAGCGGTGTGCTGGGTACGGTGCTGGTGGAGCGCACCCAGACTTTTACCCTTGGCCAGAGCCTTGGCTTTGGCCTTGGCAGCGGCCTTGGCTATGTGCTGGCAGTGCTGCTGGTCACCGAGGCGCGCCACCGCCTGCGCAGCAAAGCGATCCCCAAGGCATTCCGCGGCCTGCCCATCACGCTGGTGTATATCGGCGTGCTGGCGCTGGCGATCTATGGCTTTACCGGACATTCCGTTATCCTGTGATGCAGACAGGGAGGAAAGGATACCATGGCTAAGTATAAACGTCAGAAGGTCAAGCATTATCACCGCAGCTTTTACAGCCGGGAAATGCGCGTCAAGCGCGGCATCGGCATTGCGGTGCTGGTAGTGGCAGTGCTGGCAGCAGCATGGTTTGCCGCACCCCATGTGCTGGATTGGGCCACCCACACATGGTATACCGTGGTCAAGGACCGGGATCTTGAGGCCGAAAGCGCTTCCCGCGCCGAGGCAGCCGCTTCCTCTGCGGCGGCAAGCAGCGCTGCCGCCTCGCAGGCAGCGTCTGAACCGGAGCCGGAAGAGGAAAAGCCGCTGGACGGCAAGGCCATCACCGGCGGCAGCTGGGCAGAGCTGGATGTGACCACTCTGACCGATGAAGCCGCCATCCGCGCCGCCGCCCGGCAGCTGAAGCAGCAGGGCGCAGACTACGCCCTTGTCACCCTGAAGGATGCCGCTGGCACGGTGTATTATGCTTCCGGGGTGGCAAATGCCGCCCAGAGCATCACGGAAAGCCCGGTGGATGCGGCAAGCATCGCCGCCATCCTGCGGGAGGAGGGCATCATCCCGGCGGCGCAGCTTGCCGCCTTTACCGACCCGGTGTCGGTGTACACCGACCGCAGCATGGGCGTGCACTATGACGGCAACAGCCTTTGGCTGGACAATGTCAGCGCAGCCAAGGGCGGCAAGGCGTGGATGAACCCCTTTGCCGCAAGCGCGGTGCAGTATGTCGGCGACCTCATTGAAGAGGTGCAGGGCATGGGCTACGAGCAGGTGGTGCTTACCGGGGTGCAGTTCCCCAACATCATCACCCGCAAGCAGGACTTCGGCGCTTCCGGCGGCAAGAGCCGGGAGGGACGCGCCGCCCAGCTGACCGCCGACATCGCCGCATGGCAGACCCGCTTTGCGGGCAGCGTGACCCTGTGGGTCAGCTACCCGGACGCACTGTGCACCGCCGCCAACGATGCCCTTGGCACCACCGGCGTGTCCCTTGGCATGGAAAATCTGCTGGTCACCAGCAGCACCGCGCTGGACGCGGACAGCCGCGCTGCGCTGGAGCAGGCCGCTGCCGACGCCGGTGTGCAGCACATTGTGGTGCACGACACCGCAGCATTCCGCTGAAAAGCGGCTTTTAGAGAGGGGAGGAAACCACTATGAAACCGACTACCTGTTTTGCACCCGCACACATCCTGCTGCCTTCGGAGCAGGTGCCGCTGGAGCAGTGGGGCTGTATTGCCTGTGACCAGTTTACCAGTGACCGCAGCTACTGGCAGCGGGCAGAAAAGACCGCTGCGGGTGCACCCAGCACCCTGAACCTGATCCTGCCGGAGGTGTATCTGGAGGACGGAGACGCCGATGCGCGGGTGGAAAAGATCCACGCCACCATGCAGGATTATGCCCGGAACGTGCTCACCCGGGCGGTGGACGGCTTTATCTATGTAGAGCGCACCGAGCAGAGCGGCCGGGTGCGGCAGGGTCTTGTGGGGCGTGTGGACTTGGAAGCTTACAGCTACCGCCGTGGCGAAAAATGCACCGTGCGTCCCAGCGAGTGCACCGTGGAAAGCCGCATCCCGCCCCGCATGAAGGTGCGCACCGGCGCTGCGCTGGAAACGCCCCACATCATGATGCTGGCAGATGACCCGGACTGCACCCTTATCGAGCCCATTGCCGCCCACAAGGACAGCCTGCCCAAGGTGTACGAGGGCGAGCTGATGCTGGGCGGCGGTCATGTGGCAGGCTGGGCGGTGGAGGACCCCGCCCTCATCGCGCAGATCGAAAACGCACTGACCGTGCTGGGCAGTCAGGAAGAATTTGACAAGAAATACCCCGATGCCACCCGCCGCGACCCGCTGACGCTGGCCGTGGGCGACGGCAACCACTCGCTGGCTACCGCAAAGGCCTGCTGGGAGGAGCTGAAAAAGACCCTGACCCCGGAGCAGGCAGAGAACCACCCCGCCCGCTGGTGTCTGGCAGAGGTGTGCAATGTGCACTCCCCGGCCATCGAGATCGAGCCCATCCACCGGGTACTGTTCAATGTGGACTGCGCCACCGTGCTGCTGAGCCTTATCACATGGAGTGATGCCAACATGGCAGGCTGCTGCTTTGGCGGCAGCAAGCAGCAGCCCTTTACGCTGGCAGGCCCCCACATGGCCAATGTGCTCAGCTTTGAGGACCCCACCGAGCCGCTGACCGTGGGCACCATCGACGATTTTATTTCGGATTATATGGCACGCCACCCGGAAGCAAAGGTGGACTATGTGCATGACGAACCGGCTGTGCGCGCTTTGTGCAAGCAGGGCGCGGTGGCGTTTTTGATGCCGCCCTTCGCCAAGAGCGACCTGTTTCGCGGCGTTGTGATGGGCGGCGTGCTGCCCCGCAAGACCTTCAGCATGGGACACGCGGAGGAAAAGCGCTACTACATCGAGTGCCGGAAGATCACAGAATAATAGGAGAACCATGACATTTAAAGAACTGAATCTGTCCGCCCCGCTGCTGCGCGCTGTGCAGGAAGCGGGCTACGAGACCCCCTCGCCCATTCAGGCAGCGGCCATCCCGCCGGTGCTGGCAGGCCGGGATCTGATGGGCTGCGCCCAGACCGGCACCGGCAAGACGGCGGCTTTTGCGCTGCCCATGCTGGACCGGCTCACCGCCAATGCGCCCCGCCGCAAGGGCGCTGTCCGCGCCCTGATCCTGACCCCTACCCGGGAGCTGGCCTTGCAGATCGGCGAAAGCTTTGAAGCCTACGGCAAGTACCTGAAGCTGCGCAGCACCGTCATCTTTGGCGGTGTGGGACAGGCACCGCAGGTGGAAGCGCTGAAAAAGGGCGTGGACATCCTCATCGCCTGCCCGGGACGGCTGAACGATCTGATCGGGCAGGGGTTTATCGACCTGTCCGCACTGGAGATCTTTGTGCTGGACGAGGCCGACCGGATGCTGGATATGGGCTTTGTCCATGACGTGAAAAAGGTCATTGCCAAGCTGCCCGCCCAGCGCCAGAACCTGATGTTCAGCGCTACCATGCCCGCCGAGATCGAGCAGCTGGCTGCCGGTATCCTGCATGACCCCGCCTTTGTCAAGGTGGACCCGGTGTCCAGCACCGTGGACCGCATCCAGCAGAGCCTTTACTATGTGGAAAAGGGCAACAAGAAGCTTTTGCTGCCGTGGCTCATCAAAAATTTGCAGCCGCCGGTGGTCAATGCACTGGTGTTCAGCCGTACCAAGCACGGCGCGGATAAGATCGCAAAGGACCTGACAAAGCAGGGCATCCCCGCCGCCGCCATCCACGGCAACAAGAGCCAGACCGCCCGCGTGACCGCGCTGGAGGATTTCAAGTCCGGCAAGACCCGGGTGCTGGTGGCTACCGATATCGCCGCCCGCGGCATTGATATCAGCGAGCTTTCCCATGTGTTCAACTACGACCTGCCCGAGGTGCCGGAGACCTATGTGCACCGCATCGGGCGCACCGCCCGCGCAGGTGCGGACGGCACCGCCGTCAGCTTCTGCGCCCCGGAGGAACAGGAGTATCTGGCAGGCATCGAAAAGCTGAACCGCCGCAAGATCCCGGTGGTATCCGGCCATCCGTGGGACGGCGTGCCCGCCCCGGTGCGCCCCGTGCTGCCCGTGCGCGGCAAAAAGCCCCGCCCCGAAGCAGAAAAACCGGCCGAAGCGCCGAAAAAACAGGCCGAAACTGCGCCCGCAAAAGCTGCAAAGGCAGCTGCACCCGCGCCGAAGCAGGAGCCGAAGGCCACAAAGAACGCGGTGCCTGCAAAACCGAAAAAAGAGGAAACATTGATGCAAGACAGCAACGCAAAGCGCGGGGTCCGCAACGACCGCCGCGCCAACAACCGGGGCGCAAACGCCCCCAAGGAAGCGGCAGCGCCCCGCGCCCGCCGCGAAAATGCCGCCCCCGCCCGGGGCAGCAACGCCCAGCCCAAGTTTGACCCCCATTTTGTCAGCGCCCCGGAGGCTACTCCGCTGCGCCCGGCACGCAAAACTCCTGCTGCTCCGGTAGCACCTGCGATCCGCAGCGCACAGGAGCCCCAGAATAATCAGAACGCAAGCCGCAGCGGCAGCCGCCGCAATGACCGCAGCGAGCAGCGCGCTGCCCAGAGCAACAACGCCCGCCCTGCCCGTAACGAGCGCGGCAGCGCAGGCAATCAGAACCGCACCGGCAGCGCACCCCGTGCTCCCAAGGCCGAGCCTGCCCGCCGTGGCCGCAATGCTGCCGCCCGGGACGAGGACCCGGGGCTGATGCTCATCAGCCGCCGCCCGCCCCAGCAGAAGTACACCAGCTTCGAGGAGTATATGGACGCCCACGGCGGTGCCACCGCACCCATTGAGGATCACAGCGAAGAAGTATGAGCCGGAACGAAGCCTTTACCCCGTGGCAGTGCCCCCTGTGCGGCGGCGTACTGCAAGGGGAAACCGACCTGAAATGTGAAAAAGGCCACTGCTTTGACCGCGCCCGGGAGGGCTACTGGCATCTTTTGCCGGTGCAGAGTATGCGCACCAAAGCCCCCGGGGACAGCAAGGAAATGGTTGCCGCCCGCCGCGCCTTCCTGAATGCCGGATACTACGGCATCTTCGGGCAGGCGCTGGGGGAACTGTGCCTTGCCCACGGCGTACCTGCCGCCCCGAATACTCCGCTGCATCTGCTGGATGCAGGCTGCGGCGAGGGCTGGTACGACCGCTGCATCGCGCAGCAGTTCGCGGCGGCGGAAAAACCGTTGCAGCTGGCCGGGTTCGATATCGCAAAGCCCGCCGTGCGCTTGGCTGCAAAGGCGCTGCCCGCCGCGCAGTATGCAGTGGCGTCCAGTTTCAGCCAGCCGGTGCGCACCGGCTGGGCAGATGTGCTGCTGAACTGCTTTTCGCCCTTTGCGCAGGAGGAGTTCAGCCGGGTGCTGCGCCCGGGCGGGCGCATGATCTACGTTGTGCCGGGGGCAGAGCATCTGTACCAGATGAAGGCCGTGCTCTATGAAAAGCCCTACAAAAACCCGGTGCAGCAGGTGGAGTACCCGGGCTTTTGCGCCATCGACGAGCGGGAGGTGCAGGGAACCATCACCGTGCCCGCCGCCCAGCTGGAAGCGCTGTTCGCCATGACCCCCTACTACTGGAAAACGCCCCGCGACGGTGCCGCCCGCCTTGCGGCTCTGCCGCAGCTCACCACCACCATCGCCTTCCGCTTTCTGGTGTTTGAAAAGCTGTAATAAGATAAAAAAGGACTGCCGTGCTGGTGCACGGCAGTCCTTTTTTTGTAAAATAATGTTATGTATGATACTCCATCCACTTGCCCTTCCACGCATATAGGATCATGAGCACTGCGCCCAGACCCCAGCTGACGGGGTAGAGGATGAACACGCCTTCGATGCCGGAGAAGAAGGGCAGCAGGAACTGGATCCATACTACCCGGAACAGGCACAGCGAGACCAGCAGCACCACCATTGGCGGGATGCTGGCACCCGTGCCGCGCACGGCACCGGCAAGGCCGTGCAGAATGCTGAGCAGGAAGTAGAACGGGCAGAACCACCGCATGGCCAGCTTGCCGTAGGTGACCACGGCCTCGTCGGCGGTGAACAGGTGCAGGATGGCATCCTGCCCGGCCAATAGTGCCGCGCCGGTGCAAAGGGTGTAGAGGACCCCGATGGCAAGGGTGACCCACACCGAGCGCTTTACCCGGTCCAGACGCCCCGCACCGTAGTTCTGCCCCACAAAGGTGGTGGCAGCCATGCTGATGCTGCTGACCGGCAGAATGTTGAAGCCGTCGATCTTCATGTAGGCGGCAAAGCCCGCCATGGCGGCGGCACCGTAGCTGTTTACGCTGGCCTGCACCAGCACGTTGGAAAAGGAGATGACCATGTTCTGGATGCCGGTGGGCAGACCCACCCGGATGATGCGGCCTGCCATTTTGCGGTGCAGCCGGATGGCAGAAAGCTCCACCCGGCAGGCGTCCTCGCTTTTCATCAGAAAGCGCAGGCTCAGCACGCAGGACACCAGCTGGCTCAGGTCTGTGGCGATGGCAGCGCCTGCCACCCCCATCCGCAGCCCCACGATGAATACAAGGTCCAGCACGATGTTGGTCACCGACGCCCATGCCAGATACACCAGCGAGCGCCGGGAGTTGCCGGCGGCGTTCAGGATGCCGGCGGTCATGTTATACACCACGCTGAACAGCACCCCGCCAAAGTAGATGCGGATATAGGTCACGGCGTCTGCCAGCACCTCGGCGGGGGTGTTCATGGCCACCAGCAAAGCGCGTCCGCAGGCAACGCCGCCCACCGTCAGCAAAAGCCCCATGACTACCGCAATGGCAAGGGCGGTGTGCACCGCCTCGCGGGTCTCCTTGTGGTCGCCCGCGCCCAGATACTGCGACACCACCACCCCCGCACCCACGGCAAGCCCTTGGCTGAAACCGATGAGCAGATAGATAGGCGACCCGCTGGAGCCCACGGCGGCAAGGGCATTGCTGCCCACAAAATTGCCCACGATGATACTGTCGGCGGTGTTATACATCTGCTGCAGCAGGTTGCCGAAGATCAGCGGCAGGGCAAACAGCAGCAGGCTTTTTACAATGCTGCCCTCGGTCATAAGGGTAGCAGTATTCCGTGTTTTTACGGCGGCCATGGGGTTCCTCCTCTCAGCGCAAAAAATCGCTTATACCCCTTAGCATAGCACAAACCCTGCCTTGGGACAAGGGGACGGCTGACGATTTAAAATGGCTTCCGCTGCTTACGGGTTGCGGCACCCAGCATCCGCTTCGTGCCTTGGGCGGCACGCGCGTCTTGCTGGCCGCTGCCCCAACAACTCCTCCCTGTTTCCGCCGCTGGCGGCGGTCGTCGTCGTTGCTAGCCATCTTCAGCGGAATTATTATTTTTATTTCGCGTTTGTCGCGCTCTGCGGAGCGCTCCAAACGCTATTTTCACGAGAGGAGTCCTGACGGTAAACGGCAGCGCCGCGCTTTCGAAGAAAGCGGTGCTGCAAATGCTGTTCCCGATTACGACCCCACTTGTGAAAAAGGGGTTCTGAAAAGCCCGCAGGCTTTTCAGAACCCACAAATTAAAAATCTTTTTTCCGCTGATGATGCGCAGAGCAACGCGGAGCGCATTTTAAATCGTCTCACCCGCCGACAACAGCGGCTGCACGGCGCTGCCGTACAGTTTGCGGGCAAGGTAGTTTTGGGTGATGCGCACCACCGTGCCGGACAGCGCAATTACGCCGATGAGGTTCGGCAGCATCATCAGGCCGTTGAAGGTGTCGGAAAGCGTCCATGCAAGGTCCAGACGCATCACCGCGCCCACCGGCATCAGCGCCACGAACAGCACCCGGTAGCCCGCTCCCGCCCCTGTGCCGAAGAGATACTCCACAGCCTTGCAGCCGTAGCAGCTCCAGCCAAGGGTGGTGGAGTAGGCGAACAGCAGGATGCACACTGCGATGAGCTTGGACCCCAGTGCACCGAACACGGCGTCAAAGGCCTGCCCTACCAGCGCACTGCCCGCCGCCCCGGCGGCAATGCGCCCGGTGTCCAGATCCACAAAGCCGGAGGTCAGCACCACCAGCGCCGTCAGGGTGCACACCACCATGGTGTCCGCAAACACCTCAAAAATGCCCCACATGCCCTGCTGTACCGGCTCTTTTACGTTGGAAGCCGCGTGCACCATCACCGAGGAGCCAAGCCCGGCCTCGTTGGAAAAAGCACCCCGCTTAAAGCCCCATGTGACCGCCCGGGACAGCCCATAGCCTACGATGCCCCCACCGGCGGCGCGCAGCCCGAATGCCCCCTTCACGATGGCGGCAAGCGCCGCCGGGACGGCGGTGATGTGCACACCCACCACGGTGAGCGCACCCACGATGTACAGCAGCGCCATGGCGGGGACAAGCCTTTCCGCCACCGCAGCCACACGCTTCAGCCCGCCCAGCAAAATTACCGCCGACACTGCCGCCAGCACTGCGCCGGTAGCGGTCTCCGGCACGCCGAAAGCCGCCCGCAGATTGCCCGCGATGGAATTGAGCTGGCTCAGGTTGCCGATGCCAAAGCTTGCCAGCGCGCAGAACGCGGCAAACAGCACCGCCAGCACCCGCCCCAGCTTGCCGCCAAGGCCGTCCCGCAGATAGTACATCGGCCCGCCGCGCCAGCCGCCCGCCGGGTCTTTGCGGCGGTAGTAGATGCCCAACACGTTCTCGGCGTAGCTGGTCATCATGCCCAGCAGCGCCATGACCCACATCCAGAACACCGCACCCGCCCCGCCGGAAAGGATGGCTGTCGCCACCCCCACAAGGTTGCCGGTGCCGATGGTGGACGCCAGCGCGGTGCACAGGCTCTGAAACTGGCTGATGGCCTGTTCCTCGCGGGCGGTATGGGCGGTGACGCTCCGGTCGGTCAGGATCGCGCCCAGCGTATGCCGCATCCAGTAGCCCCACCGCCGCAGCTGAAAGCCCCCGGTGCGCACCGTCAACAGCAGCCCGGTACCGAAGAGCAGCCCCAGCCCCATCGGCCCCCACACGATGCCGTTCAAAGCCTCGACTCCCCGCATGAACCCTTCCGGCATCCTGTGGCCTCCTTTGCTGATGAAAAGTTTCTGCTTGCCTTCAGCGTGCAGGGACGCTCCGCTGGGCCAGAGGCAGGGAGGGGTGTTCCGACTCCCCCCTCCCTACCTCTGGACTCCACCCACCCCGCAACGGGCCAAGGGCTGCACGCCCTTGACAATCCTAAAGAAGAAGTCGAAGCACAAAAAAGCTAGCGCTGCGCCAGTCGGCGCTATCGCTTTAACGCTTTTTTCGCTTCTCCATTTATAGCCCCTCAGTCGCTGCGCGACAGCTCCCCCGAGGGGGAGCGAGCACACCCGGAAACTTTGCAGTTTAACCGCAAACTTTCCCGCTATGCCAAAGGCTCCCTCCCCGAGGGAGCTCCCTTACCATCCTATGCAGCGCCATTACTCCTCATGCGGTGCGGAGGGCTTTTCGGGGTCGGGTGCGGGAAGGGGCTCCAGCGTCAGCCAGAAGTCCTCCTGTTTCTCGCGGTCTTTTTCGTTGGGGGTATTTGTTTTATCCATATAGCATCCCTGCCTTTCTGCATAAAGGGTCGCCCGGTGGGCTATGCTTTATGCACAAAAAGGAGGCAGAGCCATGAAACACGCAAAACGCAGCGGCTGGCGTCCCTTCTGGGCGGCGCTGTGCGCCGCCCTGCTGGTGCTGCTGCCGCTGGTGGGCGGCACAGTGCTGCTCAGCCGCGCCCAGCTGCGCAGCAGTCTGCGGCAGGCTGCAAAAAGCCAGAGCGGGGTGCCCATCCGTCTGCCCAAGGCCGCAGACCAGTGCACCGTGCTGCTGTGCGTGGCAGACGAGACCCCGGGCTTTGTGCTGGCCTACCTGAACGCCGGGCAGAACTGCATCCATCTGCTGGCGGTGCCTGCCGTGCTGGAAGTGCCCTTTGGGGGCAAAAACGTCCCCCTTGCGGACTGTTACGCCGCCGCAGGCCCCGCCCGCTGCCGGGAGGCGCTGGGCGAGGTGTTCGCCCTGCCGGAGGACACCGACTATCTTGCCATCGCCCCGGCGGTGCTGACAAAGCTGGCGGCGCGGTACGGCGCAGTGCGAGTGGGCTTTACCGGGGCGCTCACCCCGGAGCAGCTGGCGCGGTACGGCAAAGGCACCGGGGTGCAGGGCATCTCCGCTGCCGATGCTCACAGCTTTTTGGCGGCGCTGGATGCCGACACTTCTCTTTCGCCCCGACGCAGCGCCGCCGCCCGGGCGGCGGTGTGGGATGCCTTTTTCCGGCAGGCGCTGGAGCTGCTGCCCACTACCCTGCCGCAGGGGCTGCGGGAGGTGAGCAGCAGTCTGCTGACCAGCCTGACCGCCGTGGACCTTGCTACACTGGAACGCACGCTGGAATTTTTAGCCACCAGCGCCGAGCCGGTGGACATCGCCGCCGACGCCCTGCCCGGGGACTGGTCAAGCGGGCACTATACGGTGTCCAAGGCTTCCCGGGCGGCGGTGCAGAGCTTTTTCAACCTCTCCCCGGCGGCGGGGCAGTCCGCGTCCGGCAGCGAGCCGTAACCCAGCACCAGCGTCCCGGCGGCAGAATGTGCCGTGCCGGTCAGGTCGTAGTCGCTCAGCAGGGAACAGCGCACCCCGTACTGCCGGGCAGCAGCCCGCAGGGCGGCGTCCGGCGGCGGGTCTTTCAGCTGTGCCAGCAGGTGCAGGCCGGTGTGCAGCCCCGCAAGGGTCAGCTCTTCCGGTGCAAAGGAGGTGCGCAGCGCCGCCACCAGCGCATCCCGGCGGGCTTTGTAGGCGGTGCGCTCCCGCGCTAAGTGCCGGGTGAAATACCCCCCGGTGATGAAGCGCGCCAGCGTCTGCTGCTCAAACCGCCCCACCGTGCCGGAATAGAGCCGGTATTTTTCCTGCCACGCGCCCAGCAGCTGCCGGGGCAGCACCATATAGGCGATGCGGATGCCCGGGGCAAGGCTGCGGGAGCAGGTGGACAGGTACACCACCGGGCCGTCTGCGCCCGCCATGCCCTGCAAACTGGGCAGCGGGCGGGTGTCGAAGCGGAACTCCGAGTCGTAGTCGTCCTCTATGATGTACCGCCGCCCCGGGGCGCGGGCCGCCCAGTGCAGCAGCTCGGCCCGGCGTCCGGCGGGCATGGTGACCCCGGTGGGGAACTGGTGGCTGGGGGTGACATAGCACACTGCCGCATCGCTGGCAGAAAGGGCCGTCAGCGACAGCCCGTCCGCGTCCACCGGCAGGCAGCGGCAGGGTACGCCGTTGTTTTCCAGCACCTGCCGGGCGCGGGGGTAGCCGGGGGTCTCCACGGCGGCGGGACCGGGCAGCAGCGGGGCAAGCAGCCCCAGAAGATATTCCAGCCCTGCACCCACCACCAGCTGTTCCGGGTCGCACTGCACGCCCCGGTACTCGGCCAGATACCCGGCCAGCGCCTGCCGCAGGGCGGCATCGCCCCGGGCATCCCCGGGGGTGAGCAGTTCCGGTGCGGAGTAGAGCAGCTCCTTTTGCAGCCGCGCCCATGTGCGGAAGGGGAACAGCCCCGGGTCCACGCCCCGGGTGGATAGATCAAACTGCACCGGCGGGGCGGTGTCGGCGGGGTGCGCTGCCACCGGCGCAGAGGGCGCGGCGGGCGGCTGCACCCCCTGCGGCAGGGCAAGATACTCCTGCACGGTGAAGCCGCTGCGCTCCCGGGCGGTCAGGTAGCCCTCTGCCGCCAGCATCTGGTAGGCGGTGTCCACCGTGTTCACCGATACTGACAGCTCTGCCGCCAGTCGCCGCTTGCCGGGCATCCGGGTGCCCGCCGTCAGAGTGCCTGCCCGCATCTCGGCGGCAAGGCTGCGGTAGAGCTGCTCGTACAGCGGCACCGCCGAAGCCGGGTCCAGTGCCGTGGTCAGATGTACCATAGAATGTCCCTCCCATCTGGGTATTGCGTCAAACTGACCCCATAAAAAAACTATGTTCTGGGTATTTTCATAGGGTCAGTTCTGCGTATAATAGGAGCATACCCGCCGAACACCCAAATGTCAAGTAGTTTTGTGGGGTTATCGGCGTGATTGGAGGGAAAGTATCATGTCTACTACTGCAATGTGGCTGCTGCTGGCAGTCGTCGTTATCCTGATCCTGTTTTTCAGTGTGCTGTACAAGCGCCGCTTTACGGTGCACGAGCTGGCGCTTACCGGCGTGATGGCTGCGCTGAGCTTAGTGGCCTACCTGTTCTTCCGCATCCCGTTCTACGGCGGTTCTTCGTTCCATCTGGGCAACACCTTTACTGCCCTGACGGCGCTGCTGCTGGACGGTGTATCCGGCGGTCTGGCGGGTGCCATCGGTCTGGCGCTGGCGGATATCCTTGCCGGTGACCCGGGCTACGCCATTACCACCTTCGTGCTCAAGTTCATCATCGGCATCACCTGCGGTGCCGTGGCACATAAGGTGTTCAAGCTGCGGGATCAGGATCGTCACAGCGCCGGGTATCTGGTCAAGGTGATCGTCTCTGCGGGTTCCGGCCTGTTGCTGAACGTGTTCACCGACCCCTTCCTTGGCTACTTCCGCAACGTGTACATCTTTGGACAGGAGTACACCGTGGCACAGGCGCTGACCAAGATCGCCGGCGGCGTCACCTTTGTGAACAGTGTGGCTTCCACTGCCTGCGCCGTGGTGCTGTATCTGGCACTGCGCCCCGCGCTGGAGCGTGCAAAGCTGCTTTCCAAGGGCGAGAATAAGGCTGTCTGATTTAGAGAATAAAAGGGACGAGGGAAAGCCCGCGGGCTTTCCCTCGTCCCTTTTTTATTACCGTTTTCAGCTGCAAAGGTGCTTTGCGGCGTCCCGCCCGGCGGCAAGGCCGCTGCCGAACGCCCAGTGCAGGTTGAAGCCGCCGCAGCTTCCGGCGCAGTCCAGCGTTTCACCCACGAAGTACAGCCCCGGACAGCCCTTGAACTGGAAGGTCGGTTCCACCTCGGTCAGGGCAAGCCCGCCGCCGGTGGTCTGCGCCTGCCGCCAGCCGCAGGGGGTAAGCCCCTCGAACCGCCAGTGCTTGGCGGTGTGGGCAAGCTTCTGCCAGCTGCCTGCGGGCAGGGCGTGGGGGGCGGTATCCGGCAGGGCGGCGGCAGCCCAGAGGGCGCGGCCAAGCTTGCCGTGCAAAAGCCCCAGCCAGAACGCCGCCGCCGTGTCCTCGGCAAGCAGCGGTGCACGCGCTGCAAACAGGGCGGCAAGCTCTGTCTCCGGCACAGCGGGGAAGAGATCAAGTTCCACCGCCGGGTGCTTCGGGCTGCGCCCGGGGGCAAGCAGGCCGGACAGCTGCATGATGCAGATGCCGGAAAGCCCGTAGTCGGTAAACTGCACTTCGCCCATTTCTTCAGCCAATACCCGGTCGCCGTCCAGCAGACGGGCAGCGGCCTTGGCGCGGATGCCTGCAAGGCTCTTGTTCGGCTTTGCGCATTGCAGGGCGGTCAGGCAGGGGTAGAGCGGGCGCAGCTGCCCGCCGCAGTCGGCGGCAAAGCGGGTGCCGAAGCCGTCCGTGCCGAACTGCGGCCCGGCAGCGCCGCCCATGGCGCAGATAACGGCATCTGCCCGCAGATTTTCGGTGCCGCCCTCGGCGTTCGTAAACTGCACGGCGTAGCCGCCCTTGCTCTGGCGCAGGGTGCTTACCGTGCAGCCGGTGCGCAACTGTACGTTATGCCGCTGCAAATGCAGTTCCAGCAGCGCCAGCACGTCTGCCGCCTGATTGGAATAGGGGTACACCCGCCCGGCTTCATCGGTGCGGGTGTACAGCCCCAGCTGCTCAAACCATGCCAGCGGTGCGGCGGCATCCACCGCCGCCAGCAAAGGCCGCAGCGCGGCGGGGTCGGCGGTGAAGTATTTTTCCGGCGCAATGGCGGTGTTGTCCAGATTGCAGCGGCCGTTGCCGGTAGCCAGCAGCTTTTTGCCCACCTTGGGGTTGCGCTCCAGCACCGTGACGCGGACAGTGGGCGCGGCCTGTGCAGCCGCCAGCGCAGCGGCCAGTCCGGCGGCACCGCCGCCCAGAATAAGGATGTGTGCCATGCGGACACCTGCTTTCTTTGGGTTTATTCCTATTTATTGTAGCAGAACCCCGCCCGGAACGCAATGCAACGGGCAAAGCAAAAAATCCGCTGCCGGTATAATTTGCCGTCGCTGACAGATACTACATACAAAGGAAACCACAAGGAGGGCACTATAAATGAAAGCAACCGGTATCGTGCGCCGCATTGACGAGCTTGGCAGGGTGGTGATCCCCAAGGAGATCCGCCGCACCCAGCGCATCCGGCGGGGCGACCCGCTGGAGATCTTTACCACCGGCGACGGGGAAGTGATCTTTAAAAAGTACTCGCCCATGGGTGAGGTGAACACCCTTGCCGCCCAGCTGGCAGAGGTGCTCAGCCGCCAGTTTGCGCTGACCGCCTTTGTGTGCGACAGGGACCGCATTCTGGCGGTCAGCGGCAGCGGGCGGCGGGAGCTGGCAGACCGCAGCATCAGCCAGCCGCTGGAAAAGCTGATGGAAGCCCGCAAGCCCTACCAAAGCCCAGGCAACCCGGAAAAGACCCTGCTGCCCTGCGAGGGCGCACCCCGGGTGCTGCTATGCGCCGCGCCGGTACTGGCGGGCGGGGACGTGACCGGCGCGGTGGGTCTGCTGACCGAGGATCGCACCGCCTGCCCGGAGGACGCCCAGTGCAAGGCGGTGGCAGTGGCAGCGGCCTTTCTGGCAAAGCAGATGGAGGAGTGAAAACACCGCCGCCCGGCGGGGAATGGAGGATGCTGCCGTGGATGTTCTCTTTTGACACCAAAAGAGAACCAGAAAAGTGCCAGCGATTTCGACGCGCTGGAGCCACGAAAAAGGGGCTACTCGCCCCTTTTAACCCCAAAGAAGTGGGCTACACCGGAAAAAACTGAAGATTCACGCCTGTTCGGCGTGAAGATCTTTTAACCGTTTTTTCCGGCTCCGCCGATTTGAAGCCCCTCAGTCGCTGCGCGACAGCTCCCCCCGGGGGAGCGTTCTCTCCCGCAAGCTTTGCACTTGAGCCGCAAACTTTTCCGCCATGCCAAAGGCTCCCTCTCAGAGGGAGCTGGCAAAACCGTCAGGTTTTGACTGAGGGAGTTTCACCCGCAAAAACACCGCCGCCCGGCCTGTGGAAGCAAGCCGGGCGGCGGTGTACATGAAAGGATGAATGTGAGGATGATTAGTTTGTGATGGGCACAGGCACCTTTTTCAGGCTGTTCCATGCGCGGATGATGCGTGCATTGGTCACCGTGGTGTCCGGGCCGAAGGTCGCGCCGTGGTCGGAGAGCAGACCCTGCTCCACGCACCAGCGGGCGGCTTTCTGCTGCTCGATGGCGTCAGCGGGGATATCGGTATACAGGGCGGTGCTTACAGGGTCGGGCTTGCCGGCAGTCGTCCACAGGACGTTTGCCAGCTCCTGACGGGTGGAGGGGATAAAGCCGCCCGGCAGCGCGTAGTACAGGTACAGGGAAGAGACATGGGCATAGGTGATATAACCCAGACCCGCAGTGCCCAGTACCACGCCAAGTGCGGCTGCACCGGAGGAGAACGCCGGGTCAAGCTCGCCGGGGTCGTCCGTTGGGGGTGCCGAAGGCTCCTCGGTCACCAGCACGATCTTTTCAAAGTTCTGCACAGGGATCTGGTAAATGTAGCTGTCACTGTCGCTGTCAAGGACGGGGAAGCGTTCACCGTCTGCAAGGTAATAGAGTAGTTTGGTATTGGTCTTTACGGTAATGGTGTTGGGCTGCGCAGACGATCCGCTGGGCACATAAAGTTCGTTGTAACCGTTTTCAGACCAGCCTCCGTTTACAGGCACTTGGAAGGTTCTGTAACTCTGATCGCTCACAGAGGTAAAGGCAATGCCGCTGCTTTCCGGCATGGTAGGCTCGTTTACAAAATAGTCGCCGGTGATGGAAAGCTTGGACGGGTCGGTGTCGCTTACATCCACAGCTTGGGTAAACAGGCCGCCGGTGATGGAAAGCGGGGCGTAACATCCTTTGGCTACAACCTCACCGTCAAACAGGCCGTCGCTGATGATGATGGGGGCGCCATCACTATTCTTGAGCGTCATGCTCTTTTTAAAGGTCCCGCCCTCGATCTTGGCCTCAGTGCCGGAGGCGGCGTTTACCTCGACAGCTTCCTTAAAGGTGCCGCCGGAGATGGTGCCGCTGGAGTTGGTCACATTCCCTTGGAAAGTACCGCCGGAGATGGTGCCGCGGAAGTTGTACAACTCACTTTGGAAGGTACCGCCGGAGATGGTGCTGTCGTTGTACACCTCCCCTTGGAAGGTGCCGCCGGAGATGACGCCGTCGTTGTCCACCTTCCCTTGGAAGGTACCGTCGGAGATGGTTTGGTAGTTGTTCACATCCCCTTGGAAGGTGCCGCCGGAGATGGTTCGGAAGTTAGCCACCTTCCCTTGGAAGATGCCGCCGGAGATGGTGCCATAATTGTTGGTTTCACAGCCGACGGTGCCGCGGACTAGCTCGGCTTTATCTCCAATGCGGAAAAGGCGTGCCTTCAATGCGCTTTCTGCCTCGGGCTCCGAGGAGGGCTGCAGGGCAAAAACGCCAGTGTCCAGCTGGCAACCGGAGTCAGCACTGTAGTACCAATTGCCATCGTCGCCGCTGTCTGCGGGCTTGCCTTCGGCGTTCAGCTGGATGGTAATGCTTTCTGCGGTGCCGTTCTCCGCGTCCAGATCACGGCTGCTGCGGGTGGAGGCTTCCTCCTCGGTGCTGCGGGAGGCGTCTGCCTCCTGTACAAGGGGTGCAGCCTTTTTGGCCGTGATTTGGGCGGGTGCATCGAACACCGGGGCAGCTGCCAGTGCAGACACCGGCAGCAGGGACAGCAGCATACTGCCGGTCAGCAGGATGCTCAGGATGCGTTTGGCTTTCATAACGTTTCGCTCCTTTCGTGTGGGGTTTATACGGGGTGTCGTTACCATAAATATACCATAAACTAGGCAAAAACAAAAGAAATTCTGCGCGAAAGGGGGTTGAAACTGCGCGAATCGCTGAAAAAGGGGAGAAAAGTAGTACATATTATAATAAAACTCCCCCAGTCATCGCTGCGCGATGCCAGCCCCCTCTGGGATGGGGCCTTTGGCATAGCGGTACAGTTTCCGGCTAAAGTGCAAAGTTTGCGGGCGCGCCAAAGGCTCCCTCCCCGAGGGAGCTGGCAAAGCCGCAGGCTTTGACTGAGGGAGTTCACACCCCCTTTATGACAGAATTATGAATCTTTATAAACATTTTTGCAAAGGGCTTGACAGCAAGGCAAAAACGATTATAATGGTCTTAGCACTCAGGAACAAGGAGTGCTAAACAAACAAAAGCAATACAAAAAGGAGGCAGGCGCTATGACGATGGATGCACGCAAGCAACGGGTCTTGCAGGCGATCGTGGCGCTGTATGGCCTTGAGGGCGAGCCGGTGGGCAGCAGCGTGCTGGCAAACTACTTTGACATGGCAGTGTCCAGCGCAACGCTGCGCAACGAGATGGCGGCGCTGACAAAGCTGGGTCTGCTGGAGCAGCCCCACACCAGCGCGGGGCGCGTGCCCAGCGCCAAGGGCTACCGGTATTATCTGGACAACCTGCTGACCGATGATCAGCCGCTGGACCGCGTGACCCGCGCCCGGGTGGATGCGGTGTTCGCCAGCCTTGACCACGAGCCGGAAAAGCTGGCACAGGGCGCTGCCAAGGCGCTGGCCGCCATCAGCGGCTGCACCGCCGCCGTCAGCACCCCCTGCGCCGAGGATCTGTGCATCGCCCATTACGAGGTGGTGCAGGTGGGCCGCAGCGCAGCCGCTGTGCTGGCTGTGACCACCGCCGGTTACGTCCGCACCCGGGTGGCGCGGGTACGCACCGGGCTTTCCCGGGAAAATGCAGCCGCCCTTGCGGCGCTGCTCAACCGCAACCTTACCTTTGTGGCACCGGTGGATCTTTCCACCCGGATGCTCAGCGAGCTGTGCAGCCAGATCGCACCGGAACTTGTGCCGGTGGTCAGCGCCGCAGCCGCAATTTTGCAGGACAGCGTAAAGCCCCATGTATTTCTGGGCGGCGAGCAGTACCTGCTGGACTGGCCGCAGCTGGACGGCCGGGTGGGTGATATCCTTACCCTGCTGAACGACGAGGAACAGGCCGCAAGCCTGATCGCACCCCCGGAAAACCGCAGCGAAAGCGTGCTGCTGGGCGAGGATCTGGAACCGCAGATCCCCGGGCTGTGCATCGTGAGCGACCGGTATCTGGTAGGCGGCGGGCTGTGGGGCTCCATTGCCCTGATCGGCCCCACCCGGATGCCCTTCCAGAAGCTGATGCCCCTGCTGCACGAGTTTGCAGACCAGCTGGGCGAGGGCATGAGCGGTAAACGAAAAGACACCCCGCAGGCTGCCGTACCGCGGCGGACTGTGATCTATAAGGAGGATCTGGAATGAGCGAAGAAGCAAAGAACACGGTGCCCGAGACCGAGCAGCCGGAGACTGCCCCCGAGGAAAAGACCGCTGCCGCAGCGCCCGAACAGGCTGCTGCCGAAGCTGCCACCGAAGAGGACAAGAAGAAGGACGGCGGCTGGTTCAACAAGAAGGCCCGGGAGATGGAAGCCGTTAAGGCAAAGCTGGATGCAGCGGAAAAGAACGCCGCACAGGCCAAGGATCAGCTGTTGCGCATGGCTGCCGAGTACGACAACTACCGCAAGCGCTCCACCCGCGAGGCCGACCAGAAGTTTGGCGACGGTGTTTCCCATGCAGTGGAAAAGATCATCCCCATTCTGGATACGCTGAATATGGCTGCCAACGCCCCCACCACTGACGAGAACTACAAAAAGGGCGTGGTCATGACGCTGGATAAGGCGGCAAAGGCACTGGAAGCCCTCCATGTGGAGGAGATCGAGGTGCTGGGCAAGCCCTTTGACCCCAACTTTATGAATGCTGTGCAGCAGATCCCCGCCCCGGACGGGCAGGAGAGCGGCACGGTGGTCACCGTTTTCCAGAAGGGTTACAAGCTGGGGGACAAGATCATCCGCCATGCAACCGTTGTGGTGGCCGAATAAACAAGCCGAACCTCCCGCAAGGGAGTTTGCAATAACATCCGCTTGACATCATCATAAGCATCATATAAACAAGATTTGTTCTTTCGAGAGGAGATTTCATTATGAGTAAGATTATTGGTATCGACCTTGGTACTACCAACAGCTGCGTAGCTGTTATGGAGGGCGGCGAGCCTGTTGTTATCGCCAACTCTGAGGGCGCCCGTACCACCCCGTCCGTTGTCGGCTTCACCAAGACCGGCGACCGTCTGGTAGGTCAGGTTGCAAAGCGTCAGGCTATCACCAACCCCGACAACACCGTTTCTTCCATCAAGCGTCAGATGGGCACCGACCACAAGGTGACCCTGAACGGCAAGGAGTACACTCCCCAGCAGGTCAGCGCTATGATCCTGCAGAAGCTGAAGGCTGACGCCGAGGCTTATCTGGGCGAGACCGTCACCGAGGCTGTCATCACTGTGCCTGCCTACTTCAACGACAGCCAGCGTCAGGCAACCAAGGACGCAGGCACCATCGCCGGCCTGAACGTCCGCCGTATCATCAACGAGCCCACCGCAGCTGCTCTGGCTTACGGTGTGGATAAAGAGGACGACCAGAAGATCATGGTCTACGATCTGGGCGGCGGCACCTTCGATGTGTCCATCATCGAGATGGGCGACGGCGTTACCGAGGTTCTGGCCACCAACGGTGATACCCATCTGGGCGGCGATGACTTCGACCAGCGCATCATCGACTGGATGGCAGACGCCTTCCAGACCGAGAACGGCATCGACCTGCGCAAGGACAAGATGGCTGCACAGCGTTTGAAGGAAGCTGCCGAGAAGGCTAAGATCGAGCTGTCCAGCGCAATGAGCAGCCAGATCAACCTGCCCTTCATCACCGCCGATGCTACCGGCCCCAAGCACTTGGATATGACCCTGACCCGCGCAAAGTTCAACGAGTTGACCGCTGATCTGGTCGATCGTACCATGACCCCCGTGCGCAAGGCTCTGCAGGATGCAGGTCTGCGCGCTTCCGACCTGAAGAAGGTGCTGATGGTCGGCGGTTCCACCCGTATCCCCGCTGTCTACGACGCCGTGAAGAAGGAACTGAACTGCGAGCCCTTCAAGGGCATCAACCCCGATGAGTGCGTGGCTGTCGGTGCTGCTATTCAGGGCGGCGTTCTGAACGGCGAGAAGAAGGGTCTGCTGCTGCTGGATGTCACCCCGCTGAGCCTCGGCATTGAGACTCTGGGCGGCGTGTGCACCAAGATCATCGACCGCAACACCACCATCCCCACCCACAAGAGTCAGGTGTTCTCCACCGCAGCCGACAACCAGCCCTCTGTTGAGGTCAATGTGCTGCAGGGCGAGCGTGAGTTTGCCCGCGACAACAAGAGTCTGGGTGTGTTCCATCTGGACGGCATTGCTCCGGCTCCCCGTGGCGTGCCTCAGATCGAAGTTACCTTCGATATCGATGCCAACGGCATCGTGAAGGTCAGCGCTAAGGATCTGGGCACCGGCAAGGAGCAGAACATCACCATCACCGCTTCTACCAATATGTCCAAGGAGGACATCGACAAGGCTGTGAAGGAAGCTGAGCAGTTTGCTGCCGACGATAAGAAGAAGCGTGAAGAGGTCGATATCCGCAACGGTGCCGACCAAATGGTGTTCCAGACCGAGAAGATGCTGAAGGAGAACGGCGACAAGCTGCCCGCAGACGTGAAGAGCGATGCCGAGGCAAAGCTTGCTGACCTCAAGACCGCTGTCCAGTCCGGCAACGTGGACGACATCAAGGCAAAGCAGGAAGCCCTGAGCCAGGTGTTCGAGAAGATGTATCAGGCAGCCGCTGCCGCACAGCAGGCCGCCGGTGCACAGCCCGGTGCTGACGCAGGTGCAGCCAATGAAAAGCCCAACGATGACGGCGTTGTGGATGCCGACTTCAAGGAAGTCTAAGTCTGACACAAAGCGCTGCGTCCGGCCAAACCGGCGGGCACACGCGCAATAGAGCAAAAGCCGCTCCGGTTTAGGCCGGGGCGGCTCTTGCTGGTTTATAGAGTGAGGAACCGACCGGGGCGTTACCCGGGGAGGGCGTTCCCGGAGAGGTGAGTGGATATGGCACAGGAAAAGCGTGATTATTACGAAGTGCTGGGGGTATCCAAGGGCGCAAGCGATGCCGAGATCAAAAAGGCATACCGCAAGCTTGCCATGAAGTACCACCCGGACTATAACCCCGGCGATAAGGACGCCGAGGCAAAGTTCAAGGAGATCAACGAGGCAAACGAGGTGCTTTCGGACCCGAAAAAGCGCCAGCTGTACGACCAGTACGGCTTTGCCGGTGTTGACCCCACTTATGCAGCACAGAACGGCGGCGGCCCCGGCGGCTTTGGCGGTTTTGGCGGCGACGGCGTGGATCTGGGCGACATCTTTGGCGATATCTTCGGCGGCGGCTTTGGCGGTTTTGGCGGCTCGTCCCGTCAGGCGAACCCCAACGCCCCCCGCAAGGGTCAGGACATCCGGGTGCGCATCACCCTGAGTTTTGACGAGGCCGTGCACGGCTGCAAGAAGAACATTACCATCACCCGCCAGCAGGAGTGCACCGAGTGCCACGGCAGCGGCTGTGCCGCCGGCAGCAGCCCCGAGACCTGCCCGGACTGCGGCGGCCGCGGCTTTGTCATCCGCCAGCAGCGCACCCCCTTTGGCGTGATGCAGACCCAGCAGCCCTGCTCCCGCTGCGGCGGCAAGGGCAAGCTGGTAAAGAACCCCTGCAAGGTCTGCCACGGCAGCGGCAAGGTGGCTACCAAAAAGACGCTGGAGGTGTCCATCCCCATGGGCATCGACGACGACCAGAGCTTTGCACTGCGCGGCATGGGCGATGCCGGTACCAACGGCGGCCCCGCCGGTGATGTCATCGTCATGGTCAGCGTGCGCCCCAGCGAGGTGTTCCAGCGCGACGGCTACGATGTGTGGGTCACCGTGCCCATCACTTACAGTCAGGCGGTGCTGGGCGACAGCGTCACCGTGCCCTCCATTGACGGCAAGGTGGAGTACACCGTGCCCGAGGGCACCCAGAGCGGCACCACCTTCCGCCTGCGCGGCAAGGGTATCCAGTATCTGAACGGCCGCGGCCGCGGCGATATGTACGTCAAGTGCGAGGTGGAGATCCCCAAAAAGCTGAACAAGGCGCAGCGCGATGCCCTGAAGAAATTTGAGGGCACTTTGAAAGAAGAAAACTACGAAAAGCGTAAGGGCTTCTTCAAAAAGCTGAAGGATATGTTCAACGCATAAAAAACCAAACGGCGGCACGTTCCATCGGAGCGTGCCGCCGTTTTTTGTGTCTGCGCAAGGCCGATTCGTCTCATACACTTGCGCTTTCGTCTAAAATGGGGTATGATTGAGACGAAAGACGGATATCATGAGACGAAAGAACCGCCGGAAGAAGGAGGAGACACAGCATGAGAAGCTTTGACTACGGACAACTGGCAGACCGGATGTGGGATATGGAAACGCTCTCGTATGTGGCAAAGATCCATGAATGCAAAGGCCGACAGGAGCTTTATGTGCGCCAGAAACCGGCAGAACTGGATCGTTTGGTGGAGATTGCCAGAATACAGAGCACAGAGGCTTCCAATAAGATCGAGGGCATCGTAACGACCGATACCCGCATGAAGCAGCTGCTGGCCGATAAAACCACACCGCGCAACCGGGACGAAAGCGAGATCATGGGGTACCGCGAGGTGCTGAATACCATCCATGAAAACCATGATCTGATCCCGGTCAACTCCAATTATATCCTTCAGCTGCATCGGGACATGATGCAGTATGCAGGTGTTTCGTACGGAGGACATTTTAAGAACGTACAGAACTATATCAACGAGACCAGACCGGACGGCACGCAGGTGACCCGGTTTCAGCCGGTGGCACCCTATGAAACGCCTGCGGCGATACAGGCCATCTGCGAGAGCTATAATCAGACGCTTTTACAGGAAAAGGTGGACCCGCTGCTGGTGATCCCGGCGTTTGTATGCGATTTTTTGTGCATCCACCCTTTTAACGATGGCAATGGCCGGATGAGCCGTCTGCTGACGCTGCTTCTGCTGTACCGCAGCGGGTACGAGGTGGGAAAGTATATCAGCATTGAAAAACAGATCGAAAAAACGAAGGATACCTACTACGAGGTGTTGCAGCAGATCGATCAGGGCTGGTATGAGGGAACGAATGACCCGGTGCCGTTTATCCGGTATATGCTGAAGATCATTTTGGCTTGCTATGCTGAGTTTGAACAGCGCGTAGGGCTGGTGAACGCAGAGGGAACACGGAGCACGGCACAGCAGATCGTGGAGCATTATGTCAACGGAAAAATCGGGCGTTTTACAAGTGCAGAGGTGGTGGCAGCCTGCCCGATGATTGCAAGATCTACAGTGCTGCGGGAACTGAAGGAGCTGACCCGGAAAGGCGTTCTGCAAAGGCTTGGCACGGGCAAAAACACCTGCTATGTCCGCAGGGATGCGCTGGAGAAGTAATGCCGATTCGTCTCATACACTTGCGCTTTCGTCTAAAATGCACCATGTTTTAGACGAAAACTTGGATACATGAGACGAAAGCTAAAAGAAAACCCTACAAAAACAGCGGAGGCGCTGCCCTTTCGGGCAGCGCCTCCGCTTGCTTTGTTCTTTGGTGTACTCCGAGCCGATCTTATGAGATAAGATGGATCAGAGCAGGATGACTGCTGCATTGATGATCAGGCCGACACCGGTAGCGGTGGAGCTGATCATGTAAGCGGTGCAGGCAATGTCACGGATGGCGTTGGCAGTGCTCTTCTCCATATCGGCAGTCAGAGCATCCAGACCGGTCTCAGTCCAAGTGTTGGGGTTCTTACGGCGGTAGTCGCGGACAGCGGTCACGCCTCTGAACCAGCCATACGGAGGGATCAGCCAGCACAGCAGAGCCTCGGTCATGGTAGCATTGGCGCCGCCTTCGGTGTAGGTCATTTCCTCAGTGGACAGGACATTGTAGTACGCGGGCATCATCATTTTTTCCATAATAACACTCCTTTTGAAACAAAGCTATCCAAAACGGTGCACCCAAATCGCACCGTTTTATCTGATTAAAAAGGTCAGCGCACGATCAGCAGAACGGCGCTCAGGGGAGCCAGTGCCACTACCATGGTGGTGGAGACCGCATCCCGCACAAAGTTGCTGGCGGATTTGCCCATGTCGGTGGCAAGGGCATCGGTAGCGCGGCCCAGCACGGTAAAGAAGTTGCCGTCCTTGTTGCCGTCCTGCTGCAGCCATGTGCGTGCCTGCTTGATGCCCCAGATATAGCTGGAAGCCAGCACCACAGCACCTACGACCGTTGCGGCAGTGGTAGCGATCCCGGCAGCATCATCCACTGCGCCGCCGCCGGTGGTATAGGTCATTTCTTCGTTGGAAAGTACCGCATAATCTGCGGGATAATTCATCTTTTTCATCATCAATACTCCTTTGTCAAGGGGGAATGCCGCATTGCATCCCGATTCCCCGGCGTCCATACCCAAGGCCGATAGAGCATTGTTCTCTATATAGCCATTCTACAACAGTGGTCGGATTTTATCAAGGGGTTTTGGTACATCTGTGCAAAAACTGGCGGGACGCATGAAATTGCAGCTATAAATTTGTGAAAATAGACTGCAATAATTTGGGCTTTTGGCTGTTTAGCCTGTTACACCGGCGCGGTAGAGGTAGGGGTCGCTCTTGAAGCTGTCAAAATTGTACAGCACAAGGATCTGGTCGTAGCTGTTATCGGCGATCAGCTTGTCCAAGCCGTAGTTGTAATTGCGGAAGTCCACCACGTCGATGTCGGCGTAGTTGGCGGTCAGGTAGGGCACAAAGCAGTTGGCGTAGCTGTCCTTGATGACAAGGATGCGCCCGCTGCCGTTGCCCTGCACCCGGCTCAGGCCGTTGTTGCCGTGCAGGAACATGGCGTACTTGTCGTAGACGGAAAGCTTTTCCGTGTCGTATAAGCCGGTAGTCTGTCCCTCGGTGGGCTGCCCCGCCGCCGTCACGTTCCATACCGTCAAGGCGTTGGCAAGGTCGTAGTAGGTGATCACGTCCGGCACGGCGTTCCATGTGCGCGCCTTGGCGTAGTGGGTGCCGTAAAAGCCGTCGGCAGTCAGCGCGGTGTGTGCGGCGGTGTCAAAGGGGGTAAGGCCAAGGGTCTGGCACAGCTGGCTGTACGCGTAGTAGGCGCCAAGGCTCGTCCAGTGGTGGTCGGTGCGGTAGTAAATATACTCGCTCTTGTGGGCGGTAAGGGTCTGGCGCACGTCCACAAAATTCCCGCCCGCTGCCTGCACCGCAGCGGAAAGCTGGTCAAGGTAGCCGTCCTCATCCAGCAGAGGGGCGTTTGCGGGCACGTTCTCTTTATAGATATCGCTGGCGGCGGGGGCCAGCAGCACATTCACCTTGCCCGGGTAGCGCTGGCACAGACTGGTGAGCGCTGCGGTGTTTTTGGGCAGGGTGCGCTCCTCGCTGGAAAGCAGCCCGTAGGTGCGGGGGAACATCATGTGCTCCTTGCCCAGCAGGATGCCGCCGTTCTGCTGCTTTTGCAGCAGGGTGGTCTCCACCACGCTCTGCAGGCTGATCCAGCTATCGCGCCCTGCCACCTGATCCTTGACGTATTTGGTATAGGCGGTAAAGTAGCTGTTCAGCCCCTTGGCGGTGAACTGGGTCAGCGCCGGGCGCTGGCTGAGGGTGGTGTTCTCCAGCTCGCTGTAACTGCGGTCCGGGGTGACCATATCCAGCGCGAACAGCCCGATAAAGAACAGGCTGAACACCACCAGCACCGGGTAGTGCAAAAGGGAGGAGGTCTTTTTCTCGTGTTTGGACATCTTCCCGCCTCCTTAAAAGTTAAAGTACAGGAACGGGCTGTTGGTGCTGCCCACCACATAGGCGGTGGAGACCACCAGCAGCGTCAGGATGGCAGCGCAGCGGGTGACTACGTTCTTGCGCAGCACGTCCCACAGCTTTTCGATCAGCGGGGTGCAGCACACCACGCTTACCGCCAGCAGTACGCCGTAATTCCGCAGGAAATACAGCGGCGACACCCCGCCGGAGGGGATAAAGAGTTTCTGGAACAGCAGCCCGAAGGACACGCCGGTGTCGTTGCCCACGAACATCGCCCAGCCCACCACCACAAGGAACAGGGTGTAGAAATGCGGCCACACCCTGCCTTTTTTCAGGTAGGGCAGCAGGAACAGCTTTTCGACTGCCAGCAGCACAAAGTAGTAAAGACCCCAGCAGATAAAGTTCCAGTTTGCGCCATGCCAGATGCCGGTGAGCAGCTCCACGATGAACAGGTTCAGGATCTGCCGCTTGAGCCCCTTGCGGTTGCCGCCCAGCGGGATATACACATACTCCCTAAACCAGCCGGACAGGGTCATGTGCCAGCGCCGCCAGAACTCGGTGATGGAAGCGGAGATATAGGGGTAGTTGAAGTTTGCGGGGAAATCGAAGCCCAGCATCTTGCCCATGCCGATGCCCATCAGGGAGTAGCCGGAGAAATCGAAGTACAGCTGCAAGCTGTATGCGATGATGCCCAGCCACACCAGCGGGGTGGAAGCGTTTGCCAGTCCCACAAAGGTGGTGGAGGGGCTGTCGGCTACCCCGATGATGTCCGTCCACAGCGCGCCCACGGCGTCCGCCAGCAGCACCTTTTTGGCAAGACCGAAGGTGAACAGGGTCATGCCCTCTTCAATCTGCTTGAGGTTATAGCGGTGCTTGTAGACGTGCAGCTGGTCGGAGACGTCCCGGTACTTGACGATAGGTCCCGCGATGAGCTGCGGGAACATGACCACATAAGCGCCGAAATCAATGATGTTGCGCTCGGCTTTTACATCCCGGCGGTAGACGTCGATGGAGTAGGAAAGGGTCTGGAAGGTGTAGAAGCTGATGCCCAGCGGCAAAGTGCCGATGCCCTGGATCTCGGCAAAGGCGGTGCCCAGCAGGGCATTCACGCTGCGCAGCACAAAGTTTGCGTACTTGAAGTAGAACAGCATCCCCAAACTGCCAACGAGCGCCACCAGCAGAAAGAAACGGCGCAGCGCGGGCTTTGCATCAAAATGCTCGATGGCAAGGCCGCTGAGATAGTTGATGAGGATAAGCGCCACCATGACCGGAAAAAAGCGCACCTCGCCCCAGCAGTAGAACACCAGACTGCACAAAAACAGCACGGTGTTTTTCAGTTTTGCGGGGGCAAGATAGTACAGCGCCAGCGTGATGGGCAAAAAGCGGAACAGGAAGATGATGGTGCTGAAAACCAAGGGGTCAGCCTCCTTTTTTACAAGTTTTGCGGGCAATAACGGTTTTCCCATCCCGGGTGCGGGAGGGCTTGACTGAAAAAAGCCGATGCCGCAGATGGCACCGGCTCGGAAGGTCAGATTCAGCTGTTCAGGGCGCTGTCCACAGCACTGGTCAGGTCTGCGGTGCACGCGTTGGAGGCAATCACCATGACCACACGGTCGCCCTTGGAGGAGATGATGGCGTTTTCCACGTTGCTCTGTGCCTGTGCAAACTCGGCGTAGTTGCCGTAGAAAGCCACCTGATCCTGCTTGTAGCTTTCCAGCGCGGTCACCACGTCCTGTGCCTTGCCGGAAGCGGCTTCCACCACCAGCACAAGGCCGGCGTCACCGTTGTCATTGCTCTTCACGCCCTTGTAGGCGGCTACGTCCTCCGCCTTCAGGCCAAAGTCGTACTCGATGTTCATGGCGGCGATCTCGAACTGGTTGGAGATGGGGTTGGCAGCCAGCAGGGACTCCACGGCGCTGTCCAGATCGGCAGTGCCGTTTTCGGTGGTATCCGCTGCCGGGGCGGCAGTGCTGGAAGCCGGTGCAGAGGCGGAGGCGCTGGACACGGAGGACGGCGCGGAAGAAGCACTGCCGCCGCAGCCGGTCAGGGCAACAGCCAGCACGGCGCTGACGGCGATCACAGAAAGTTTTGTGCGGTTTATCATAAAATATTCCTTCTTTTGTTGAATTCATTTGTCGGGGTGCGGGGCTGTGCCGCGCACACGGGCAGACTGTATTTATCTTACCATAACAGCAGGTAAATTGCAACGCACCCCACAGGGTTTTCCGGCAGTTTTCATTGGATTTTAACCGGTCACGGTCTCCCCGGCGGCAATGCGCTGCAAAACGGCGACCGCGTCCTCCAGACACAGGCCGCTCTGGTTGAGCAGGGCGGCGTTTTCCGGGCCTACATAGCGCCAGTGCCACGGCTCGTAGGTGATGCCGGTCACGCTTTCGGCTTCCTTGGGGTAGCGCAGGATAAAGCCATACTGCTCCGCGTTCTCGCACAGCCAGCGGAAGGCGGCGGTGTCGGCAAAGCCGGTGTCAAGGGTGGTGTGCTCCGGGCTGTTCAGGTCGGCGGCAAGACCGCAGTTGTGCTCCGAGCAGCCCGGCGGGTTGACGATGGTGGCGGCCTTTTCCCGGGCGGCGGCTTCGCTCAGACCCTTGCTGCGGTAATACTGGGTCTTGTTGTCGTACAGCTTTTTCTGGTAGCTGACGCTGCGGTAGCCGCTTTGCATCCGCACATCCACGCCGTCCTTGGCGGCAGCAGCCTGCATGGAGAGAAAGGCGTCGGCGGCTTCGGTCTGCAAGGTCTTGTTGATGGCGGTGGCCGAGCCGCATTCCTTGGTCTCGACGGGGTAGTCCTCCGGCATCTTGTGGGTGCGGCTCACAAGGATCATGCGGGGGTCGTCCAGCAGCGCCTGTGCCTGTGCGGCGGTAAGGGTGCTCTGCTGCGCGCCGTTCTCGGCGGGCTGCTGCACAAGGCTTTCGGCAGGCAGCTCGGGCAGCTGCGGCACCGCAGCTTTGCGGGTGCAGGCGTAGGCAGTGCCGCCCGCCACAAAACAGGCCAGCGCCGTCAGGCAGAGCAGACGGCGGGCGTGATGGTTGCGATGATGGGAAGAACGCATAGACTATACCTTCTTTCACAAAAAAAGGATAAGCACCCGCCGCCCCGGGCAGACTATCCGCAAAAGGGGGCGCGGGAAGATGAAGATGACAGCGCAGGAATACGCACGCCGGGTGCAAAAGGCCGGGCCGCACTCGCCGCTTTTGGCAGACTGCTTGTGGGCGTTCTGCGTGGGCGGCGGCATCTGCCTGCTGGGCGAAGGGCTGCGGCAGCTTTTTTTGCGGCAGGGCGCGGACGCCGAAGCGGCGGGCACTCTGACCAGCTGCACCCTGATTTTGCTCTCGGCGGTGCTGACCACGCTGGGCTGGTACCAGAAGCTGGCGGCAAAGGCCGGGGCGGGGTCGCTGGTGCCCATCACCGGCTTTGCCAACGCGGTGGTCAGCGCGGCCATCGAGTTCAAAGCCGAGGGGCGTGTGCCGGGCACGGGCGCCAAGATGTTCCTTATCGCCGGGCCGGTCATCGTGTACGGCACGCTGGCGGCGGTGGTGTACGGTGTGGTGCTCTGGCTGCTGGGGGCCTCTGCTTTATAATACGGAACAGCCCCGCCGGATATTGCAGCGCCACAGCACCAGTATAGCACGTTCCGGGGCATTTTTTGCAGAAAGGGAGAAATTTTTATGACAGAGCGCCGGGGCGATACCCTGTTGTTTCATACCCCGCCGGTCATCGCCGCACAGGCGGCGGTGGGCGGCAAAAAAGAGAGCGAAGGCCCGCTGGCAGCGGGCTTTGACGAACTGACCACCGACAACCGGCTGGGACAGCGCAGCTGGGAGGCCGCCGAAAAGCAATTGCAGCTGCGGGCGGCGCGGCTCTGCCTGCAAAAAGCGTCTCTGCCCGCCGAGCGGGTAGACCTTGCGCTGGCAGGGGACTTACAGGCGCAGTGCACCGCCTCCGGCTACGCGCTGCGGGAGCTGGGGGTGCCCTTTGCGGGGCTGTTCGGGGCGTGCAGCACCATGGCGGAGGCGCTGGCACTGGGCGCGGCGCTGTGCAGCAGCGGCGCGGCGCAGAACCTGCTGGCCATGACCTCCAGCCATTTCTGCGCGGCAGAACGTCAGTTCCGCACCCCGCTGAGTTACGGCGCGGTGCGCACCCCTACCGCCCAGTGGACGGCTACCGCCGCCGGGTGCTGCCTGCTGCGCCCGGCAGGGCAGGGGGTGGGCATTGCTGCCGCCACCTTTGGGCGGGTGCAGGATTATAATATTAAAGATATCAACAACATGGGCGCAGCCATGGCACCGGCAGCAGCCGCTACCTTGTTACAGTATCTTGCCGATACCCGCGCCGAACTGCGGGATTTTGACTGCATCTATACCGGCGACCTTGGGCTGGTGGGCAGTCAGATGCTGCGGGAGTTATTGGCAGCAGAGGGTCTGCTGCTGAAAAACCACGCGGACTGCGGCTGTCTGCTCTACGATGCCGGGGAGCAGCGGGTAAAAAGCGGCGGCTCGGGCGCGGGCTGCTGCGCCGCTGTGCTCTGCGGGCATATCCTGCCAAAGCTGCTGCGCCGGGGCAGCCGCCGGGTGCTGTTTATCGCCACCGGGGCGCTGATGAGCCAGACCACCTTTTTACAGAAGGAGAGCATCCCGGCGGTGGCACATTTGGTGGAGCTGACCGCACCGGAAAAGGAGAACTGAAATGAACTATCTGTGGGCATTTTTAATAGGCGGTGTCCTCTGCGCGGTGGGGCAGCTGTTCATCGACCTGACAAAGCTGACCCCGGCCCGCATTCTGACCGGCTATGTGGTGGCGGGAGTGGTACTTTCGGCGGTGGGGCTGTATGCGCCGCTGGCAGAGTTTGCCGGTGCGGGGGCGAGTGTGCCGCTGCTGGGCTTTGGGCATCTGCTGGCAAAGGGGGTGCGCACCGCCGTGGCAGAAAAGGGTGCCATCGGCATCCTGACCGGCGGACTGACTGCGGCTTCTGCGGGCATCACCGCAAGCCTTGTCTGCGGCGTGGTGTGCAGCCTTGTGGGTAAAAGCCACGACCAGAACTAAGCTGTTTGTCTGCGCTGCTTCGCCATATTTTGCGCCCGGCGGCTGGTAAACTGGGAGCAAAACGGAGGTGAGGCGCATGAAACACAGCGGACAGACCGTATTGTGGGAGCTGTGGGCGGCGCTGTGCCTGTGCACGGCGCTGGTGCTGCCGCCCGGCAGCCCGTGGCTGCACGAGCCGGCGCTGTTGTACCCGGGGCTTTCGCTGGCGGTGGTGGTACCCGCCGCATGGGCGGCGTGGTGGATGGCGGTGCCGCCGCAGCCGTTGCCGCCGGAGCAGCTGCTGGAGCCGGTGCAGCGGCAGAGCCTTGTCGCGCTGTGCGGGGTATAGCCCCGAAAAAACAAAAACCCCTGTGCCGGGTACCCGGTACAGAGGTTTTGTTCGTCAATCAAACTGCGCGATCAAGCGTTCTTGTTAGCACGCTTTGCCATACGGCTGATCTTGCGGCTGGCGGTGTTCTTCTTGATGACACCCTTAGCGCGAGCCTTGTCGATCGCGGAAACAGCAGCCAGGACGGTTGCGTCCTTGTCAGCGGCATTCGCATCGATGGCAGCGTCTGCCTTCTTGACGACTGTTTTCAGGTTGGTCTTAATGGCCTTGTTGTGAGCCTGCTCTGCAGCAGCCTGCACGACGCGGTCCTTCTGAGATTTGATGTTAGGCATTCGTTCCACCTCCTTGGCTACCTATAACAGCGCACCCTATGATACCATATTTCGCGTACCAGCGCAAGCGTTTTTTTGATTTTTGTTTGGAAAAGTTTTGTTTTTCCCATACTTTCCGGCAAGAAAGCGGGCTTTTGCCCCCAAAAGGAACGGAGAGTGTGGAAAATGCGTACTACGGATATGGCCGACGAGCTGTTTTCGGCAGCAGCGCAGCCCCTGCCCGCAGGGGTGCGGCTGGCTACCGCCCGCCACGGCGGGGTGACGGTGACAAGGGTGGAGATCGCCCGCGAGGGGCTCAGCCGCCCCCGGGGCAGGTACGTCACGCTGGAAATGCCCAGCGTCAGCGTGCTGGACGAGCGGGACGCCGCCGTCATAGAGGTGTGCGCCCGGGAGCTGCGCGCCCTGCTGCCGCCGGAAGGGCCGGTGCTGGTGCTGGGGGTGGGCAACCGCCGCATCACCGCCGATGCTCTTGGCCCGCGCACGGTGCAGCGCATCCTTGTTACCATGGGCGCGGGCACTGCCCCGCCGGTGCGGGGCCTGCGCCCGGTAGCGGCCGTTGCGCCCGGGGTGGCGGCAGCCACCGGGCTTTCGCTGCAGCAGCTGGCGGCGGCGCTGGTGGGGCAGCTGCGCCCGGCGGCGGTGGTCTGCGTGGACAGTCTCTGCTCCGCCGAGGGGCAGCGGCTGGGGCGCACGGTGCAGTTTTCGGACTCGGGGCTTTACCCGGCGCAGGCTGACCACACCCGCCACCTGACCCGGGACACCCTTGGCGTGCCGGTGGTGGCGGCGGGCATCCCTACCCTGATGCAGGCGCAGGAGGGCGCAGACCTTGTGGTCACGCCCCGCGCGCTGGACAGCGTCATCGCCCACGGCGCGGCGCTGCTGGCGGGCAGCGTCAACCGCGCCTTGCAGCCCCGCCTTACCGTGCAGCAGCTCTGCTGGCTGACGGGGTGAAGAAAGGAGGTCTTGCCATGCGCAGCAGAGAGCCTTGGCGTCTGCCTGCGGGGCAGAGCAGGGCAGTGCCCTTTTTGCAGGCTGCGGTGCTGTTTGCGGCCCTGTGCATCTTTGCCCGCAGTGCCGCGCTGGTGCTGGCGGCCTTTCTGGCGGCGCCGGTGCCCGCCGCGCAGACTTTGCTGCATCTGGGACAGCAGGCGGTGGAGAGCCGGGCTGCGGCGGCGTCTGCGGAAAGCGTGCCGGAAGCCGCGTCCGCGCCCTCTCCGGCGCAGGAGACTGCCGCCCCGGTGCAGACCGGGGTGGAGCAGTATTTTGTGGCCTTGCAGCCGGACGAAGCCCGCCCCGCCGATGCCGGTACAGTAACAGAGCAGCAGTTCGGGCAGGGCAGCGGCGAAAAGTACATCCCCTGCGGCGCGGGCAGCATCAAAAATAACACCCGGCAATCGGCGGCAGACATCGCCGCCGAGGCGGCGCAGCCCTTGCCCTTTGCCATCGAAAAGGACAGTGCCGCGCCGCAGGTGCTCATTATGCACACCCACGCCACCGAGGACTACCGCCTTTCTGCCGGGTTGTGGTTCACCCCCGGAGACGGGGCACGCAGCACCGACCGCAGCATCAATATGTGCGCGGTGGGGCGGGTGATGGCAGATACCCTCAACGCGGCGGGCATCTGCACCCTGCACGACGAGACCCTGAACGACTACCCCAGCTACACCGGCAGCTATGCCAACAGCCGGGCGGTGGTGCAGCAGTATCTGGCGCAGTACCCCAGCATCAAGGTGGTGCTGGACGTCCACCGCGACGCCATCGAGCGGGAAAACGGCACCCGCTGCGCCCCGGTGTGCACCATAGACGGGCGGCAGGCGGCGCAGGTGATGATCATCTGCGGGTGCGACAACGGCACCAGTGTGCAGCTGCCTGCATGGCGGCAGAACCTGCGCTTTGCCGCCGCGTGGGAGCGCAGCATGGAAGCAAAATATCCCGGCTTTACCCGTCCGGTGCTGTTCAGCTACCGGTTCTATAATCAGGACCTGACCACCGGCAGCTTGCTGATCGAGATCGGCGGGCACGGCAACAACTTAAATGAGGCCCTGTACGCCGGATATCTGGCAGCACAGGGCCTCGTGGAAACATTATTAGGCTGAATCAGCCGCCAAGGCTGGAGATCATGCTGCGCTTGGCAGACTGGTAGTAGCTCCATGCCTGATCGGCTACGGTCTCGGGCTGGTTATACTCCCGCAGGATGCTGCGCATCTCGCTGACCACCGAGGAGACGGCACTGTCGTAGGTGCTTTCCACCGAGGAAAGATGCTTGTAGGCAATGCTGGCCTTATTGATAAGGTTGCGCTCGCTGGCGGGCAGGGCGTGGTATTCGTCCTTTGCGCGCTGGATGGCACTGCTGACATCCGACCGTGCCGCAGACTCCAGCGAATACAGCTGGCTCATCAGCGAGGAGATCTTGGCATCGCACTCCGGGTTTGGCGGGTCGTAGACGTGACCGCTGTCCTCCACTGATGCGGAACCTCCTTCGTAAGTGCTTTCCCCGGCACTTGGGGGAGAGGGGAACCAGTCGCCGAACAGAAACTCGTTGTACCCGGCAATGAATTCCTCCTTGGTGCAGCCGCTCAGCAGGGCTGCCAGTGCGCAGCTGACCACGGCGAGGGTCAAAAGACGGATGGCGCGGTGTGCGTGTTTCATGATCTCCTCCAGTATCTGTTTTTGCGGAATACCGCTTTTTCCATTTTACCAGAGAAAAGGCGTTCTGACAAGAAAAAACGCAGAATTTTATTCAATGCCGTGCGGTGAGGTTGACAAAATGCCGCCAACGTGCTATTTTAAAACAACAAATGCAAGGAACGGGAAAAGTAGCGCGGGCCGTCCGGCCCAGAGAGTGCGGCACAGCTGAGAGCCGCGCCCGTGCGCCGCGTGAACGAACACCCGGGAGCAGCAAACTGAACACGGCAGCGCGTCTGCCGCAAAGTAGGTGCGCCGCAGGTCCAGCGTTACAGGGACAGCGCTTAAACAAAGAGCGCGTGAGCGACCGGACACTTCCGGTAATTCAGGTGGCACCGCGGACATTATAAGACAGCTTGTTCGCCCTGAACTTTCAGGGCAAAAGCTGTCTTTTATTTTTTATTTTTGGCTTTGTCTGCGGGTACCCCGGTGCCCGCAGACAAAGCAGAGGATCGAGCCTCTTTGTACAGAGGACGAAAAGGAGAACTACTATGGAACGTACCGAGATCCTTTCGCTGTTCAAGAACACCCCGGCGGACGGCACCGAGATCACCGTCTGCGGCTGGGCCAAGAACATCCGCGACTCCAAGAACATCGGCTTCATCGCCCTGTCGGACGGCGGCTGCTTCAAGACCCTGCAGGTCGTGCTGGAAGCCGGAAAGCTGGCAAACTACGATGAAGTCATCCACACCGGTCTGTACAGCAGCCTGCGCATCAAGGGCAAGCTGGTGCTCACCCCGCAGGCAAAGCAGCCCTTTGAGCTGAACGCCGAGAGCGTGGAGATCCTGGGCGACTGCCCCGCCGACGAGTACCCCCTGCAGAAAAAGAAGATGAGCATGGAGTATCTGCGCACCATGCCCACTCTGCGCCCCCGCACCAACACCTTCAACGCTGCCTTCCGCGTGCGCAGCGTGGCTGCCTACGCTATCCACAAGTTCTTTCAGGAGAACGGCTTTGTCTACGCCCACTCTCCGCTGATCACCGCTTCCGACTGCGAGGGTGCAGGCGAGATGTTCCGTGTGACCACACTGGATCTGGACAATGTGCCCAAGACCGAGGACGGCGCTGTGGATTACAGCAAGGACTTCTTTGAAAAGCCGGTCAACCTGACCGTTTCCGGCCAGCTGGAAGCCGAGGCCATGGCGATGGCCTTTGGCAAGGTGTACACCTTTGGCCCCACCTTCCGCGCCGAGAAGAGCTTTACTACCCGCCACGCTGCCGAGTTCTGGATGATCGAGCCGGAGATGGCCTTCTGCGACCTGAACGGCTACATGGACAACGCCGAGGCTATGATCAAGTACGTCATCCGCTATGTGCTGGACAACTGCCCGGATGAGATGGCCTTCTTTAACCAGTTCATTGATAAGGGCCTTGTCGAGCGTCTGGAGCTGGTGGCAAACAGCGAGTTCGCCCGCATCAGCTACACCGAGGCTATCGAAATTCTGAAAAAGAACAACAAGAAGTTCCAGTACCCCGTGGAGTGGGGCGTGGATATCCAGACCGAGCACGAGCGCTACCTGACCGAGGTGGTGTACAAAAAGCCGGTGTTCGTCACCGACTACCCCAAGGAGATCAAGAGCTTCTACATGAAGCAAAACGCCGATGGCAAGACCGTGGCGGCAGCAGATATGCTGGTGCCCGGCATCGGCGAGCTGATCGGCGGCAGCCAGCGTGAAGAGGACTACGGCAAGCTGGTGGCCCGCATGGACGAGCTGGGCATGGACAAGACCAACTACGAGTGGTACCTGAACCTGCGCAAGTTCGGCGGTGTGGAGCACGCAGGCTACGGCTTGGGCTTTGAGCGCATGATCATGTACCTCACCGGTATCCAGAACATCCGTGACGTGCTGCCCTTCCCCCGCACCGCATACGGCTTCTGAGAAGCGCGCATACTGTAACTAAAGAAAGCCGCCGCTTCTGCGGCGGCTTTCTTGTTCTTCATTTTTCAACAAGGAGCACAAAACAAGTGGAAAACATTTCGCCTGCCCTCTTGGACTGGTTTTACAAGAACCGCCGCAGCCTGCCCTTCCGGGAGGACCCCACCCCCTACCATGTGTGGCTCAGCGAGGTGATGCTGCAGCAGACCCGGGTGTCGGCGGTGCTGCCGTATTACTACCGCTTTCTGGAAGAGCTGCCGGATATCCCCGCGCTTGCCGCCTGCGAGGAGGAAAAGCTGCATAAGCTGTGGGAGGGGCTGGGCTATTACAGCCGGGTGCGCAACCTGCAAAAGGCTGCAAAGCTCGTCTGTGCGCAGTACGGCGGGCAGCTGCCCGCCGACTACGCCGCCCTGCGCGCGCTGCCCGGCATCGGGGAGTACACCGCCGGTGCCATTGCGTCCATCAGCTTCGGCTTGCCCGTGCCCGCCGTGGACGGCAATGTGCTGCGGGTGTTTTCCCGCCTGTATAATGACACCGGTGTAATTACAGAACCGGCGGTAAAAAAGGCCTTTACCGCCCGGGTCATGGAGCATCAGCCGCCGGAAAAGGCCGGGGATTACAATCAGGCGCTGATGGAGTTGGGCGCGCTGGTCTGCGTGCCCAACGGCGCGCCTTTGTGCGGGCAGTGCCCGCTGGCAGAGCTCTGCCTTGCCCGGGCGGCGGGCACCACCGCCCAGCTGCCCCAGAAGGCAAAGCCGAAGCCCCGCAAACTTGTGCCGGTAACGCTGGCACTGGTGGAAAGCCCGGCGGGCTTTCTGGTGCAGCAGCGGCCGCAAAAAGGGCTGCTGGCCGGGCTGTGGCAGCCGGTCTTGTGGGAGGGCGAGCATCTTTTGCAGGCCGAGGTGCTGGCGCGGCTGGCGGCACTGGGGCTGGACACCGGCACGGCAGCTCTCGCTGCCCTGCCCGCCGCAAAGCATATCTTTACCCATATCGAGTGGCTCATGTCCGGCGTGCAGCTGCACGTTCCGGCGCAGCCCGCGCCTGCGGGCTATGTCTGGGCAAGCCGGGAGCAGCTGCGCACCACCTACACCCTGCCCGGGGCGTTCCGGGCATATAAGCCTCTGCTGCTGTAAGTTTGGCAATTTGCTGTAATGAACTGCGCCAAAACCGGCACACTGCCCAAAGTGTGCCCCGCAGCACTTTCGGGGCGTGAAAATTGGGGCGCAACGGTTGTAATTTTGGACGCGAACGGGTATAATAAAAGTTACAAAGCGGCGCAGTGGTGCCGTTTGCATCAAGATCCTTTTGCGGGACGCCCGCTGGAAAAATCAAGCTGAAACAACGTTTCAACTGCAAAAAGGAGTGTACTGAATCTATGAAAAAATCTTGCTTGGTCGCTGTGATCGCTGTTCTGGCTGCTGTGGCTGGTGCGCTGGCTGCTGTGGCACTTTACCTGAACCGCCGCGAGAAGGAGCTGGACGAATACGAGCGTCTGCTGTTCGGCGAGGATGACGCAACCACCGTAGAGCCGGAGGAAGCCGCTGCTGAGGACGAGACCGAGGCAGAGTAATCCCCTGAATACCGGAAACTGCCGGGAAGATAAGCGCATCGGGGCGCACGGAGCAGTCTGTCTGAACGGACTTGCCCCGGTGCGCCCTTTTTGTACATAAGGAGAAGGAACATGAAGCGTTTTTTGCTTTGGCTCATCAGTGTGGCGCTGGGTGTGGTGGTGCTGCTGGCGGCTGTGATGGGGGTAAGCTATGCCTTTACCACTGAGGGCGGCTGCCCGGACGGCGCGGCGCAGTTCGGCGGGCAGGCACTGGAAACCAACGGCTCCTGCTGGCAGGTGCCGCTGCTTGGCGGGCAGCTGGATAAGGTATTTGCCAGCCCCGCCACCCTGACCGTGCAAAAGCTGGGGGTGCTGTACACCGCCCACCCGGAGCTTGCCTTGCCGGACTGGACCTGTTACACCGCCCTGACCATCCAGAATGCGGCGGGGGATGTGCTGTTTGCGGGCAGCGCAGGGGAGTACCAGAACTTCCTCTTCCCTGCGAACGGTGAGTATAAGGCGGAACTGACCGCATGGCGTGTGCCCAAGGGCGGGGTCATCACCCAGTTCGAGGGCGGCAGCACCGGGCAGCTGCGCAAAAATCTGGGTTTAGAGCGCCCCGCAAAGCCCACCGGCTGGTACCGGTATAGCTTCCGGTTCACCCTGCAGGCCAGCGCGGAGGTGGAACTTTCCACTGAGCGGGTGGAGCAGGGCGGCACGGTGGGCGTGCGCATCTCTGGCATGACCGGGGACGCCGTGCCCACCATCGAGACCGACCTTGGCAGCGTGCAGTGCGTGCGCGCCGCCGAGGGCTGGCGCGCCTATATCCCGGCAGCCTATAACGCCTCCTCCGGCGGGCACGAGATAAACATCACGGTGAATGGCGAGACCATCACCCGCACCCTGACCGTGCTGCCGAAGGACTTTGGTACGGCAGAGGTGGAAGCCGAGGAGCCCGCCCCGGAGAGCGCCAACGCCCAGTTCCGCAGTGCCATCTGGCCGCTGTACGAGGCTGACGCCACCGCCAAGCAGTGGCAGGGCGGCTTTGTGCCCCCGGCTGAGGACTCCATGACTTTGGTGGACTACGGACAAATCAAGGTAACGAACGGTCAGCAGGGCAGCCGCTCCAACTCCACAAAGCTGTACACCATCCCGGGCGCGCCCTGCCGCGCAGCGGCCAATGGCACGGTGGTGTTCGCGGGCAGTCTGGAACTTACCGGCAATACGGTGGTCATCGACCACGGCTGCGGGCTGCGCAGCTACCTGTACGGCTTGCAGGAGCTTTCGGTCAGCAAGGGCCAGACCGTGGAAAAGGGGCAGGCTGTGGGCGCACTGGGCGAAGAGCTGACCATGGACTTCAAGCTGGGCAGCAGAAGCGTGAACCCCCGGCTGCTGTTCCAGACCTCCGGCGGCTTGTTCTGGAAGGAAAACGACTGAGCCGTAAGATGCAGGAGGAACGACATTGAAAAAGAGGATCATTGCATGGGCGGTGCTGTTTTCGGTGTGCGCAGCAGTCCTTGGGCTGTGGTGCAGCGCCGCCGCCGGCAAAACTGCCCGCACACTGCCCTGTGAGGCCGAGGGGCTTATCCTTTCCATCACCACCTTTGACGGCAAGAGCGAATCCAAACCCTTTCTCAAGTGTTTCGGGCATACATGGATCGGGCTGGACAACCGCACCGGGCACACGGTCTACCTGAAAGACCGCGCCATCCCGGACGGCGAGATGGTCACCTTCTCGGTCTGGGCGGTGTCGGGGCTCTCGGGGCTGCTGTTCGATCTGGAACCGTGCTATATCGCCAATTACGGACGCTACTCCGGCAGGTTGTCCCTGAGCACCAATATCGGGGAAGAGCAGCTGAAGGTCATCGAGGACTACATGGAACAGCACGATAAATGGACGGTGAACAAAAATTGCAGCTACTGGTCGATCCATCTGTGGAACGCGGTGGTGGGCGAGGATGCAGCCCTGAAGATCCGGGGCTTTGTCTGCACGCCCGAAAAAATTGAACAGGCCTTCAGCGCCTTTGACTGCGTGGAGGTGGACAAGGACTTCTCCCGCGCGGGCGGCATCTACTGCTACAAGGACGGAGAGAGAACGGAGCTGCAATTATGTTCGTAAGATTCATCACAAGCAGGCTGCTGCGGGTCATCGTGTGCGCAGCGGCGGGGCTGTACGGCCTGTACAACGCCATCTCCTGCTTTGTCACCCTGTATAAGGCGGGGCATCAGCCCTACCTGATGGCCGGAACGGTGCGGTTCGATTTTCAGGGCTAATACATGATGGCCGCCATGCACATTGGCATCTGCCTGCTTTTGGGAGTGCTGGTATGGCTCTTCCTCAAGGGAACGAAAAAACTGCGGGAAAAGACCGCGGTCGGGTAAATTTGCGTTTTTTCTGTAACGTTTTTCCTCTTTGTGCGTTATTGGGGTGAAAGGGCACACGAAAGCCCGCAAAGGAGAAAATGACCATGAAACTGGAATGTGACGTGATCCGCGATTTACTGCCCCTGTACGCCGAAAAACTTGCCAGCCCCGCCAGCAGTGCGCTGGTGGAGCAGCACCTTGCAGAGTGCCCCGCCTGCCGTGCAGAGCTGGAACAGATGGAAAAGCCGGTGCCGGTGCAGCCGGAGCCCCAGCCGGATGCACCGCTGCGGAGCATCCGAAAGACCTTGCAGAAAAAGAGCATCCGCATAGCGGCGGCAGCGGTTCTGGCAGTGCTGTGCGCCTTTGGGCTGGTGTTCTGGATGGGCGGCGCAAAAACGCCGGTGACGGCAGAACAGGCGAAGATTTGGACTTACAACAAAAAAGAAAATGAGGCGAATCTCTGTGTGCTGGAAGTGCAGGGCGAAAACGTCTGGCTGGAACTGGAAGGCTCCTTTAACTGGGGCAAACCATCCGTTACCGTCCGGGCGGTACGCTATACCTTCCCGCACATCCATGCTGCGCTGGAAGGGCTGCTGGGCACATCGGCTTCTGATACCAGCATCACAGTTTCCGGCACACAGCTGCTGACGGTGCAATGCGCCGATGAGAACCTCTATTACAGGGACGGTCAGCAGGTGAAGCGGTTCATCCTGAAAAAAGAGGATGGAACGCAGACCTATGTTTACGAATCTGAGGATGTGGTCACACAGGAACAAGGCGTGTTTGAGAAGGGCTGACTATGGACATTGAAACCATCTACCGGCTCTACTTCCGGGACGTCTGCCTGTTTTTGCAGGGACTTACCCGCAGCGAGACGCTGGCCGAGGAGCTGACGCAGGAGACCTTTTTCCGGGCGCTGGACGGTTTGAAGGATTATGACGGAAAACAGGATGTGCGGGCGTGGCTGTTCACCGTGGCGCGCAACGCCTACTACGACCACTGCCGCCGCGCAAAGCACGCCGCCCCGCTGGAAGATGCCGAAACAAAAGCCGCCGACAGCCCGGATATCGCGCAGCTGTTGGTGGATAAAGACGCCGCCTTTACGGTGCACCAGTGTCTGCACGCGCTGGAAGAGCCTTACAAAGAGGTGTTCAGCCTGCGGGTGTTCGGTGAGCTGCCCTTTGAGAGCATCGGGGCTATTTTTGGCCACAATGCCGCATGGGCGCGGGTGACTTATTACCGCGCCAAGACCCGCATCCAGACCATGCTGGAACAGCAGAAATGATTGGAAATGCCCGCCGCGCGAACCCTCTCAGTCACGCCTTACGGCGTGCCAGCTCCCCCGAAAGGGGGAGCTTTTTTGTGTGGCGGCAAAGACTGAGGGGGTAAATCCCATCCGTGAAAATGGAAAGCCGGAGCGTCCGCAGACGCTCCGGCTTTCCGAAATTTAAAATAATGTTTTTTATCGTCCTGCCCAGGTTCAGGCCTTCTCAGAGGGCTTGCTCAGGTCTACGCTGCGGATGATCTTGCGCACCGGCAGGATGCTCTTGGCGTTCATGGACAGCTCGTCCACGCCCATGCGCAGGAAGGTCTCGGTCAGGGCGGTGTCGGCACCCAGCTCGCCGCAGATGCCTACCCAGATGCCATGGCGGTGACCGGCTTCAATGGTCATCTTGATGGCGCGCAGCACGGCGGGGTGGTGGGGGTTGAAGAAGGGCTCCAGCTTTGCGTTCTGGCGGTCCAGTGCACAGGTGTACTGGGTCAGGTCGTTGGTGCCGATGGAGAAGAAGTCGCACTCGGCGGCCAGCTCGTCCGCGATGAACACGGCGGCGGGGGTCTCGATCATGGTGCCCACTTCAATGTTCTGCCCCATCTTGACGCCCTCGGCGGTCAGCTCGGCGCGGCACTCTTCCAGAACAGCCTTGGCGTCCTGCAGCTCCCGCAGGCTGGTGATCATGGGGAACATGATGCTCATGTTGCCGTAGGCAGAAGCCCGCAGCAGCGCGCGCAGCTGGGTCTTGAAGAAGTCCTTGCGGGTCAGGCAGATGCGGATGGCGCGGTAGCCCAGTGCGGGGTTATCCTCGTGATCCAGCTTCATATAATCCACAGTCTTGTCTGCGCCGATATCACAGGTGCGCACGACCACCTTGCGGGGGGCGAGGCTTTCCACAACCTGCTTGTAAGCCTCGAACTGGTAGTCCTCGGTGGGGAAGTCCTTGCAGTTCAGGTAGACGAACTCGGTGCGGAACAGACCAACGCCGCCGGCGTCGTTCTGCTGCACTGCGCCAACGTCGCCCATGCCGCCGATGTTGGCGAACACGTTGATGGTCTTGCCGTCCAGCGTGGTGTTGGGCTTGCCCTTCAGCTCCTGCAGCAGGGCCTGCTTCTTCTGGTCCTCCTGCTGGCGCTTTTTCAGGCTCTTGAGCAGGTCGGGGGTGGGGTCTACATACACACAGGCGTTGTAGCCGTCCACCACAGCCATCTTGCCGTCCCAGTCGTCCTGAATGTCCTTGCACTGGATCAGGGCGGGGATGTTCATGCTGCGTGCCAGAATGGCGGTGTGGCTGTTGGAGCTGCCCTCGCGGGTGATGAAGCCCAGCAGCAGGCTTTTATCCATGCGCACGGTCTCGGAGGGAGCCAGATCCTCGGCTACCAGAATGCTGGGCTCGGTGCCCTGCAGGGAAGCGTTGTCCACCCCCTGCAGAATGTCCAGCATGGCCTGCGCGATGTCCAGCACATCGGCGCTGCGGGCCTGCAGATACGGGTCGTCCATGGCAGAGAACACCGCAGCCTGATTGTTGCCGGCGGTCTTGACGGCGTACTCGGCGCACATCTTCTGCCCGTTGATGATCTCCTTGATGGCATCCACAAAGTCGTCATCATCCAGCATCATGGCGTGGATGTTGAACACCTCGGCGATGTCCTCACCGGCTTCTGCCAGTGCCTTTTCGTACAGGGCAGTCTGCTGCTCAATGGCCTTCTGGCGGGCAGCTTCAAAACGCTCCAGTTCTGCGGCGGTATCTGCCACAGGAGCGGTGGAAATCGCGGTGTCTTTTTTCTTATAGATCTTCAGCTTGCCAATGGCGATGCCATTGAGTACGCTTTTGCCGGTGCCTACCTGCATAGCACTTTCTCCTTCCACTTACAGCCGGGCGTGCAGCGCCCGGCGTGTTGTCAAAAAAAGCCCCCGCAGTTTCCCCGCGAGGGCTCGGCTTTTAAGCCGCGGCTCAGACGTTCTCGCTCAGGAACTTCTGGATGGCCTCTGCGGCTGCTTCTTCATCATCGCCTTCGACCTTGATGGTCACGGTCTCGCCCTGCTTGACGCCCATGCCCATCAGAGCCATCAGCTTGCGCATATCGCAGCTCTTGCCGTCCTTCTCGAGGGTAGCGGTGCTTGCAAAGCCCTTCACGGTCTTGACCAGCAGGCCGGCGGGACGGGCATGGATGCCGCAGGCATCCTTAACAGTGTACTGAAATTCCTTCATAATCATTTTCTCCTTACTACTTGATCCCTCTGCCCGGACTGCACATTCAGCCCCGGAACATGGCTTTATCAACGGGGATCGGTATACTACTATTATAAACCCGTACCGGTTTTTTTGCACCGTTTCATATTGCCGATTTTTACAAGAATTTTTTGTTATATTTGAACATACGGATGCTACAAAAATCCGTGTTTTGCCTAATTTTTGTCGAATCGTTTGTAAAAACTAGGCAGTTTGTGCAACTGCCGGACAAGAGCTTAAAAAAGGTCGTTTTTCCCTCGAATGCCGTCCCTATTCCACAGGGTAGCCTTCTGCGTCCAGCGGCAGCTCGGTGTAGGGCGCTGCCTGCGGGGCGGCTTCGGGCGCTGTCTCCGGTTCGCCGGAGGTCTGCTGTGCGGTGCTGTCGGTCAGCTGCTCATCGTGCCGCTCGCCCCAGTCGCCGCTGTAATCCTCGCCGGAGGTCTGCTTTGCCAGCTCGTTCTGGGCGTCCTGCAGCCCCAGCACCGTGCCGGAGGGTTTTTCCAGCAGATACGCGCCCACCGCCTTCTTTTTGTACACCAGCAGCACCCCGTAGCGGCTGGTCTCGCCATTGCTTGCCGCCGGGAGCAGCGCCGACCATTTTTCCACCGTTTTGCCCTTGTAGCGGGCAAGGTCCATGCCGCTCTGCTGCACCACCCCGTTGAAAGCGGAAAAGCTGTCGTCCCATTTGCGGGGGATCTTGACCTTATCCGCCGTGATGGACGCGCCGTCCACCTCCAGTCCGTAGCCGGTGAACCATGTCTGGATGTCCTGTGCGCTCTCGATACGGTTCACCGGGGCAGCTACCGCCACCGTCCGGGTACTGATGAACCGCCCCAGCATGGCGCTGAACACCACCAGCGCGCAGCACGCCGCCCCTGCTCCCAGCTTTTTCAGGCTCGTTTTGCTCAGTGTTACCACAAACATATCTCCATGCCTCCCCGCCATTTGCGCTTGCATACTCTGCCACCAGCTTATGCACAAAAACAGGGGAGTATGATAAAAACACCCCCGGTCAGGGCTTGCGCCGCTGACCGGGGGTGTTTAGTCTCTTTTACCCGATGTAGCTGATATTGGCGTCCAGATCGCCGTTGTAGCCGTTGATGCGGGCCTTCTCGGTGCCCTGCCACAGATCGCAGCCGATGGGGCTGGAGGAGACGCCGTAGTGGGCGTTCCAGATGGTGTAGCGGCTGCGCAGGGTGTTGTAATCCACCCGCTTGCGGTACCATGTGGTGGAAGCGTACACGCCGGGCTTGTAGCCCAGCTCCTTCACCCGCTCGCAGAAGGCGATGGCGCACTTGGTGCGGTCCTCGACGCCCAGACCGTCGGCGCGGCCGGTGCCGCCCGGGGCGGTGGAAGCCTCGGTGTCGTAGAAGATGGGGTAGTCCAGCATCCGGCCGTTCAGCGCCCAGTTGCAGCCCTCGGCCTCCTCCTGCGCCTCGGCTTCGTTCACGGCCTGCGTAAAGAAATACACGCCCACCTTCAACCCCGCATTGCGGGCGTTGGTGAAGTGCTCCTCGAACATGGGGTCCTTGACCAGATTTCCCGCAGCGCCGTAGCCCCGGTAGCCGATGCGGATGATGACGAAGCTCACGCCGGATTTTTTGATCTTGTTCCAGTCCAGCCCGGACTGATACTTGGACACGTCGATGCCAAAGGTCACGTTGTCCTGCTTTACGCCGTTGGCATCGAAATAATACAGCTTGCCGTCAATGGAGCGCAGACCGGTGACCTTTTTGTTGGTGCCCTGCGCGTAGTAGTAGGTCTTGCCGTTCTCGGTGCGCCAGCCGGAGTACACCGGCTCTTCTTCTTTGTCCTTGATGCCGAACAGCCAGTTGAACAGCCACCGGAAAAAGCTGTTTTCGTCGGTCAGGTCGATGCACTGCGCTTCGGCATCCTCCAGCGCGCCGGAATCCAGCGCCTGCTGGATCTGCTCCGGGGTCAGCAGTACGCTGTCCTCCGGGGTGTGCTGGGCGGCGGTGTCGTTCTGGGCGGTGCCGTCCGCTGCGGGAGCCTGCGGGTCCTGTGCGGCCAGCTCCGGGGTCTCTTCCAGCAGCATGGCAGGGGAGTTCTCCTCTTCCAGTGCGGTATCCTCAGCGGGCTGTGCCGGTGTTTCCGGCGTTTCGGCGGCTTCTTCCGGTTCAGCCGGTGCGGTTTCGGCGGTTTCCGGTTTTTCGGTCTGTTCCGGGGCGGGGGCAGTCTGCTGCGGCTGCGCGGTGCTTTCCGCTTCCTGCTCCGGGGCGGCGGCCGCTGTGCTCTCGGTGGCCGGTGCAGGGTCAGCCGCTGCCGGGCTGCTTGCCTGCGGCGTCTCGGCGGTAATATGGGGCACGACTGCGCCCACGGTCAAAGTTTCCGGCTGTGCAGACAGCAGGGTCGCTGCCCCTGTGCCGCCCACAGCCAGAACCAGCGCCATGGTCAGCGCTGCAACGGCTGCCGCCGCCTTGCGGCGGGCTGTGCCGGATCGGTCAAATCGTTTTTTCATCTGTCGTCTCTGCCTCCGAATCTCCCGGTGGTGCAGCACTGCGCTGCCCCGGGTCTTTGCCCCTTGCCCGGGGCGGGCCTGCTTTTATTCCACGCCGCCCATGGGTTCAGGATAAAAAGGACGGCGGATGATAACTTTACGCTTCCTCTAGTATACACCCGCACGCGGGGAGCAGTCAACGGCACAGCGGGCTTCTACACAAATTCTCCACCGGGGCAGTGTGTCGGAAAATGTTCCAAATGGAATACGTTCCGGCAGGGCAGAACATTGCACAAAGCTGAAATTTCACATTTTTTCCAGCAACCTCTTGCTGTCTTGACAGGTGTATGGTATGATACAGGGCATACGTTCGTAACCTTAACGATCTGTTTTGGATAGAAAGGCAAGTTTTATGTCGAAGCTGAAAGAATTTTTGGCGCGGAAGGATATCGTCATCTCTCCGCAGCGTTACCTCATTGACGCACTGGGCGCAATGGCGCAGGGCCTGTTTGCCAGCCTGCTCATCGGCACCATCATCAAGACGGTGGGTCAGCAGACCGGTCTTGCACTGCTGGTGGATCTGGGCGGCTATGCCACGGCTATGAGCGGCCCCGCCATGGCCTGCGCCATCGGCTGGGCACTGCATTGCCCGCCGCTGGTGCTGTTCAGCCTGATCACCGTGGGCTACTCGGCCAATGCGCTGGGCGGCGCAGGCGGCCCGCTGGCCGTGCTCATCATTGCCATTGTGGCAGCAGAGCTGGGCAAGGCTGTGAGCAAGGAGACCAAGGTGGATATCCTTGTCACCCCGCTGGTGACCATCTTTGCGGGCGTCGGGCTTTCCATGCTCATCGCCGCCCCCATCGGCGCAGCCGCAAGTCAGGTGGGCACTCTTATTATGTGGGCCACCGAGCAGGCTCCGCTGGTCATGGGCATTCTGGTGTCGGTCATCGTGGGCGTGGCACTGACCCTGCCCATCTCCTCTGCCGCCATCTGCGCCGCACTGGGTCTGACCGGCCTTGCGGGCGGCGCTGCCGTGGCGGGCTGCTGCGCCCAGATGGTGGGCTTTGCCGTGATGAGCTACAAGGAGAACGGCGTAGGCGGCCTTGTCAGTCAGGGTCTGGGCACCAGTATGCTGCAGATGGGCAACATCATCAAGAACCCCCGCATCTGGATCGCCCCCACGCTGGCCAGTGCCATCACCGGCCCGCTGGCTACCTGCCTGTTCCACTTTGAGATGAACGGCGCAGCGGTGTCCTCCGGCATGGGCACCTGCGGTCTGGTGGGTCAGATCGGCGTTTACACCGGCTGGGTCAGCGATATTGCCGCCGGCACCAAGGCTGCCATCACCCCCATGGATTGGGCTGCCATGGCACTGCTGTGCTTTGTGCTGCCTGCCGTGCTCAGCGTGGTGTTCTGCGAGGTGGAGCGCAAGCTGGGCTGGATCAAGGACGGCGACTTGAAGCTGAACTAAATATTGATAGGAAAACCACCGGAGCGTCTGCGGATGCTCCGGTGGTTTTGTTTGCAGAGGGTTTATCCTCTCCGAAAACCCATGAAAAAATACACTCGAATTGCATAAAATGCGCATATATTTAATAATATTTGCATAAAGATACAGATTAAACCAAAAGAAAAGCGAAACGGACGCTATGTTTGGCAGTTTTTAGCATTGACGAAAAACCCGCGCTGCGTATAATAAAAGCATCAACCGCAAACGAAAGACAGAGGATGCGAAGGGAAATGCGCATCAGAGAACAAAAGTGTATTTTTATTAAAGGAGCGCGTTTATCATGAAAAAGGAAAACATCAAAAAAGTCGTGCTGGCTTACTCCGGCGGTCTGGATACCTCCATCATCATTCCCTGGCTGAAGGAAAACTACAACAACTGCGAGGTCGTTGCTGTTTCCGGTGACGTGGGTCAGGGCACCGAGCTGGACGGTCTGGAAGAAAAGGCCAAGGCTACCGGCGCATCCAAGCTGTATGTGCTGGACCTGAAGAAGGACTTTGTGGAGAACTACATCTTCCCCACCCTGAAGTTCGGCGCGAAGTACGAGGACTACCTGCTGGGCACCAGCTTTGCACGTCCGTGCATCGCCAAGGCACTGGCAGACATCGCCATCAAGGAGGGCGCAGATGCCATCTGCCACGGCTGCACCGGCAAGGGCAACGATCAGGTGCGTTTTGAGCTGACCCTCAAGGCACTGTGCCCAGATATGGCCATCATCGCTCCGTGGCGTGAGTGGGACATCAAGAGCCGTGACGAGGAGATCGACTACGCCGAGGCGCACCACATCCCCCTGAAGATCAACCGCGAGACCAACTACTCCAAGGACAAGAACCTGTGGCACCTGAGCCACGAGGGTCTGGATCTGGAGAACCCCGCCAATGAGCCCCAGTACAATAAGCCCGGCTTCCTGGAGCTGGGGGTCAGCCCCGAGCAGGCACCCGATGTTCCCACCTATGTGACCATCCACTTTGAAAAGGGCGTTCCCACTGCCGTGGACGGCAAGGAGATGGGCGCTGTGGAGCTGGTGGAGTACCTGAACGCGCTGGGCGGCGCAAACGGCATTGGTTTGCTGGACATCGTGGAGAACCGTCTGGTGGGCATGAAGAGCCGCGGCGTGTACGAGACTCCCGGCGGTGCCATTCTGTACAAGGCCATCGACGTGCTGGAGACCATCACGCTGGACAAGGAAAGCTCTCACTTCAAGGCACAGCTGGCACAGAAGTACGCCGACATCGTGTACAACGGCCAGTGGTTCACCCCGCTGCGCGAGGCACTGGATGCCTTTGCCGACAGTCTGGAAAAGACTGTTACCGGCGATGTGAAGCTGAAGCTCTACAAGGGCAACATGATCAACGCCGGTGTCACCTCTCCGTACACCCTGTACGACGAGCAGACCGCTTCCTTCGGCGAGGACGAGGACTACAATCAGGCCGATGCCGCAGGCTTCATCAACCTGTTCGGCCTGTCCATCAAGGAGCGCGCAAAGCTGTCCAAGAACTGGCCGGAGGTCAAGTAATCGCAACATTTTCGACTGCGTGTGTTTTCACACTTTCACACGCGGGTTCTCACACCGGCATCGTTGCCGGCGGCACCGCCGCAGGAGCGTTTTCCCCTGCGGCGGCTTTGCCGTTTTTATAAGGAGTTTATATTATGGCAGAACAACTCTGGAAGGGTCGGTTTTCCAAGGCGGTGGACAGCCGCGTCAACGACTTCAACTCCTCCATCCGCTTCGACCAGCGGATGATCGCGCAGGATATGCGCGGCAGCGGCGTCCATGCCGCCATGCTGGCACGGCAGGGCATCATCTCGGAGCAGGACTGTGCGGACATCCTCAGCGGTCTGGCCTCCATCGCGGACGACCTGTCCAGCGGTGCGCTGACCATCGACCCTGCCGCCGAGGACGTGCACACCTTCGTGGAGCAGACCCTGACTGCCCGTATCGGGGATGCGGGCAAGCGGCTGCACACCGGCCGCAGCCGCAACGATCAGGTGGCGCTGGATATCCGCCTGACTTTGCGGGATTACAGCAAAACTTTGCAGGCTTACATCGTGGAGCTGGTGCGGGTGCTGTGCAAAAAGGCAGCGGAGAACACCGCCTCTGTCATGCCCGGCTACACCCATTTACAGCGTGCCCAGCCCATCACCTTCGGTCATGCGCTGATGGCCTACGCTTCCATGCTGCTGCGCGACCTTGACCGCTTTGCGGACGCCACCGCCCGCATGGACAGCCAGTGCCCGCTGGGCTCTGGCGCACTGGCGGGCACCACCTACCCGCTGGACCGGGATTTCACCGCCGAAAAGCTGGGCTTTGCCGCCCCCTGCGCCAACAGTCTGGACGGCGTGTCCGACCGTGATTTCTGCATCGAGCTGGCAAGCGCCATCTCCATCTGCATGATGCACCTGTCCCGCCTTTCGGAGGAGATCATCCTGTGGTGCAGCTGGGAGTTCAAGTTCATTGAGCTGGACGATGCCTTTACCACCGGCTCGTCCATCATGCCCCAGAAGAAGAACCCCGACGTGACCGAACTGATCCGCGGCAAGACCGGCCGGGTGTACGGCGACCTGAACACCCTGCTGGTGATGATGAAGGGTCTGCCGCTGGCCTACAACAAGGATATGCAGGAGGACAAGGAAGCCATCTTTGATGCGGTGGATACCTTGGAACTCTGCCTCAAGACCATCACCCCCATGCTGGATACCATGAAGACCCTGCCTGCCAATATGCGCCGCGCCGCCGCAAAGGGCTTTATCAACGCCACCGACTGCGCCGACTACCTGACCAAGAAGGGAATGCCCTTCCGGGATGCCTACAAGCTGACCGGCTGCATGGTGTCGGACTGCATTGCCGCCGACAAAACGCTGGAGGAGCTGACCCTGACCCAGTTCCAGACCTACAGCCCGCTGTTTGAGGACGATATCTATGATGCCATCGACCTTGTGCACTGCTGCGAGGGACGCACCAGCTACGGCGGCCCCAGCGCCGCCAGCGTAGAAAAGCAGATCGCGCTGGCAACGGCGCGGCTGGACGCATGGGAGGAGGAAAACGCATGAAGGTAAAGGTATTTATTGATGGCTCTTCCGGCACCACCGGCCTGCGCATCGCCGACCGTCTGGCCGAACGTCCGGAGATCGAGTTGCTGTCCATCTCTGCCGAAGGGCGCAAGGACGTGCACGAGCGGGCAAAGGTCATCAATTCTGCCGACCTTGCCTTCCTCTGCCTGCCGGATGCAGCTTCTAAAGAAGTCATGCCCTTGCTGCGCCCGGACGTGAAGGTGCTGGACACCTCCACCGCCTTCCGCACCGATGCCGCATGGGACTACGGCTTCCCGGAGCTGAAGGGACAGAAGGAAAAAATTCAAAACTCTTACCGCGTGGCAGTGCCCGGCTGCTATGCCAGCGGCTTTATCAGCATTGCCCGCCCGCTGGTGGAGCTGGGACTGGTGCCGCAAAGCTACCCCTTCAGCTGCACCGGCATCTCCGGCTACTCCGGCGGCGGTAAAAAGATGATCGCGGACTACGAAAGCCCCGCCCGCCCGGCGCACAGCAAGCTGGATGCGCCCAAAAGCTACGGCCTGAGCCTTGGCCACAAGCACCTGCCGGAGATGCAGAAGATCAGCGGCCTTGCGCATACGCCGATGTTCGTGCCGGTGGTGTGTGACTACTACTGCGGGATGCAGGTGCTGGTGCCGCTGGATCTTACCCTTGCGGGTACCACCGCCGAGGCCGTGGCTGCCGCCCTTGCGGATTACTATAAGGACGCCGCCACCGTCAAGGTGCACGGGCTGAACGAGCCGCTGCCGGAAAACGGCCTGTACTCCAATGCCATGGCGGGCACGGACCGCATGGAGCTGTACCTGACCGTGAACGCCGCCGGAGACCAGATGATGCTGGTCTCGCTGTTTGATAATCTGGGCAAAGGCTCCTCCGGTGCCGCCGTCCAGTGCATGAACCTGATGCTGGGTCTGGAAGAGACCAAAGGGTTGGAATAAATTGTTTTTCTTTGTGGGAAAGGAAAATCGTTATGCAGTATAAGGAAGTTGCGGGCGGCATCTGCGCGCCCAAGGGTTTTGCCGCCGCCGGTGTCCATTGCGGCATCCGGGCAAATCACAGCGAAAAATACGATCTGGCACTGATCAAGGCCGAGGTGCGCTGCGCTGCTGCGGGCGTGTACACCACCAACAAGGTCTGCGGTGCGCCCATCAAGGTGGACCGCGCTCATCTGGCCGATGGCTATGCACAGGCCATTGTGGTAAACAGCGGCAACGCCAACACCTGCGCCGCCAACGGCGTGGCGCTGGCAGAGGAGTGCTGTGCACTGGTGGGCAAGGCGCTGAACATTGACGAAAAGGATGTTCTGCCCGCCTCCACCGGTGTCATTGGTCAGCCCATGGTCATCGACCCCTTTGCCCGGGGCATCCCGGCGGCAGCGGAAAAGCTGGCTGCCACCGCGCAGGGCAGCACGGACGCTGCCACCGCCATCATGACTACCGACACCCATAAAAAGGAGTACGCCATCCAGTTCGAGCTGGGCGGCAAGGTGTGCACCGTGGGTGCCATCGGTAAGGGCAGCGGCATGATCGCTCCCAACATGGCTACCATGCTGGCGTTCTACACCACGGATGCTGCTGTCTCGCCCGCGCTGCTGGAAAAGGCGCTCAAGACCGTTGTGCCCGGCACCTATAACCAGATGAGCGTGGATCTGGATACCTCCACCAACGATACCCTTATCATCATGGCATCGGGTCTTGCGGGCAACCCGGAGATCTGCGAGGAAAACGCGGATTACGCCGCCTTTGTAGCAGCGCTGACCGCCATTGCAGAGCACATGTGCGCCGAGCACGCCGGAGACGGCGAGGGTGCTACCCACCTCATCACCTGCGAGGTGACCCACGCGCCCGACCTCAAGACCGCCCGCGCCGTTTCCCGCAGCGTGGTCTGCTCCAACCTGTTCAAGGCGGCGGTCTTTGGCCGCGACGCCAACTGGGGACGCATCCTGTGCGCCATCGGCTATACCCCCGGCGATTTCTCCATTGATAAGGTCTGCGTCTGGCTTTCCAGCAAGGCGGGCGAGGTGTATGTGTGCGAGAACGCCGCCTACCATCCGTACAGCGAGGATGAAGCCGCCAAGGTGCTGGCAGAGCACGATGTTCTGGTCAAGGTGGATATGGGCACCGGCGAGGCAAGCGCCAAGGCATGGGGGTGCGATCTGACCTACGACTATGTGAAGATCAACGGCGATTACAGAACCTGACAGGAGCGCGGAACAGATGAAAAACGAAGAAATGGCGCGGCTTTTTTCGGAGGCCACCCCTTATATCCAGAAATACCATGGCAGAACCATGGTCATCAAGTACGGCGGCAACGCCATGATCAACGAGACGCTGAAAAACGCCGTGATGAACGACCTTGTCACCCTGACGCTGCTGGGCGTGCGGGTGGTATTGGTGCACGGCGGCGGGCCTGCCATCAACGAGATGCTGAAAAAGGTGGGCGTGGAAAGCCACTTTGCAAACGGTCTGCGGGTGACGGACGATGCCACCATGGAGATCGTGCAGCAGGTGCTGGCCGGTAAGGTGAACAAAGACCTTGTGGCAAAGCTGCGCGGGCGCGGCGTGGGTCTGTGCGGCATGGATGGTCAGATGCTCCGCTGCACCGAGCTGGACCCCCAGCTGGGTCATGTGGGCGAGATCGTCCATGTGGATGCGACCCTGATCGAAAGCCTGCTGGACGGCGGCTTTATCCCGGTGATCGCCACCGTGGGCATGGACGACCTTGGGCAGGCGTACAACGTCAACGCGGATACTGCCGCGGCGCAGATCGCCATTGCCCTCAAGGCGGAAAAGCTGGTGTCCATGACCGATATCGCGGGTCTGCTGCGGGATAAGGAGGACGAGACCACCCTCATCCCCGAGGTGGAGGTGACCGAGATCGAGGGCTACAAGTCCGCCGGTATCATTGCGGGCGGCATGATCCCCAAGATCGGCGGCATGGCAGATGCCATCTATCAGGGCGTGCACGAGGCTGTTATCATTGATGGCCGCGTGCCGCACTCCATCCTGCTGGAACTGTTCTCCGACCGCGGCTCCGGTACCCGCTTTTACCGCCGCAGCCACCGCGAATAAAAAGATTGCGCAAGCGAAAAAGCAGTATTATAATAGAAAAAACGCTCCCTCCGGGGGAGCGGCGCATGCGCGGAACTTCTATTCACAGGAGGTACACCTATGGATTCTGAAAAAGTCATCAAGCGGGACAACGAGTACGTCCTGCACACCTATAACCGCAGCCCCATCGTGCTGGAAAAAGGCCACGGGCTGTATGCCGAGGGCCCCGAGGGGCAGAAGTATCTGGACTTCACCAGCGGCATCGGGGTGAACAGCCTCGGCTACTGCGACCTTGCATGGGCAGAAGCCGTGTCCCAGCAGGCACACAAATTGCAGCACACCTCCAACCTCTACTATACCGCACCCTGCGGCAAGCTGGCAAAAAAGCTGTGCAAGCGCACCGGCATGAGTAAAGTGTTCTTCGGCAACTCCGGCGCTGAAGCCAACGAGGGTGCCATCAAGGCCGCCCGCAAGTACAGCGTGGACCATTACGGCAAGGACCGCTACAACGTTATCACGCTGGTCAACAGCTTCCATGGCCGCACCATCGCCACCCTGACTGCCACCGGGCAGGAGGTGTTCCACAACTACTTCGGCCCCTTCAACGAGGGCTTCCAGTACGTCCCGGCGGGGGATATCGAGGCGCTGCGGGAACTGGTAGACCGCCACACCTGCGCCGTGATGATGGAGCTGATTCAGGGCGAGGGCGGCGTGATGGCGCTGGACCCGGACTATGTACAGGCCGTGCGCGCTTTGTGCGACGAAAAAGACCTTGTGCTCATCGTGGACGAAGTGCAGACCGGCGTGGGCCGCACCGGCACCTTCCTGTGCTGTGAGCACTATAACCTCAAGCCGGACATCGTCACCCTTGCCAAGGGGCTGGGCGGCGGCTTGCCCATCGGCGCAGTGCTGATGAATGAAAAGGTGGCCGAGGGCATGGGCCCCGGCACCCACGGCTCTACCTTTGGCGGCAACCCGGTGGTCTGCGCCGGTGCCAACGTGGTGGTGGACCGTCTGGACCAGAGCTTCCTTGCACAGGTCAGTGAGCGCGCCGTACAGCTGCGCACCGGTCTGGCAAAGCTGCCCCACGTCAAGAACATTTCCGGCATCGGCCTGATGGTGGGCATCGAGTTCTTTGACGTGCAGGCTGCGGATGTGCTGGCTGCCTGCCGCGAAAAGGGCTTGCTGGTGCTTACCGCCAAGACCCGGCTGCGTCTGCTGCCGCCGCTGACCGTCTCCGAGCACGAGGTAGACATGGCACTGGATGTGCTGGCCGAGGTGCTGGGCACGATGGAGCCGACGGCTCCGAAGGAGCAGGCATGAAAAATCTGCTGAAAATGGGCGACCTTTCCCCCGCCGAGCTGACCCACATTCTGGATGTGGCAGACCAGCTGAAAGCGGACTGCAAGGCAGGCCGCACCGCCCCGCTGCTGGCGGGCAAAAGCGTGGCGCTGCTGTTTTCCAAGGCATCCACCCGCACCCGCACCAGCTTTGAGGTGGGCGTGTACCAGATGGGCGGTCTTGGCAACTACATGAACACCGCCGAATTGCAGGCCGGGCGGGGCGAGCCCCTGCGGGACACCGCCCGGGTGCTGGGGCGCTACTACGACTGCGCCGTCTGGCGCACCTACCGCCAGCGGGACTTGGAGGAACTGGCGGAACTTTCCGGCATTCCGGTGATCAACGGCCTGACCGACTACGCCCACCCCTGTCAGGTGCTGGCTGACCTGATGACCATCCGGGAGCGCCGGGGCACGCTGGCAGGGCTGAAGCTCTGCTTTGTGGGTGACGGCAGCAACATGGCCAACAGTCTGATCGTGGGCGGCCTTTTGGCGGGGATGCAGGTGTCCTGCGTCTGTCCACCGGGCTACCGCCCGGCAGCGGATGTGCTGATGTTTGCCCACAAATACGGCAATGCCTTCCACCTGACCACCGACCCCGCCGAAGGTCTGCGGGATGCAGACATCGTAGCTACCGCCGCATGGAACACCACCGCCCCCGGCACCGCCGAAAGTGAGCAGCGTCTGCGGGATTTTGTGGGCTTTCAGTTGACAGGCCGTCTGCTGGAAAACGCAAAGCCCAACGCGCTGGTGCTGCACTGTCTGCCCGCCCACCGGGGCGAGGAGATCTCCACCGCCCTGTTCGAGCAGCACGCGGACGAGATCTTTGACGAAGCAGAGAACCGCCTCCACGTCCAGAAAGCCGTGCTGGCGGTGCTGCTGGCGGGCAAGTAAAACGGTTTTGAATGCCCGCCGTGTTGCTTTGGGCATCAATAGCGGAAAGAATATTTTGTATTGCAGTTCCGAAACGCCTGCGGGCGTTTCGGAACTGCTTTTTTATGGGAGAAAAGCATACCCCCCCCCGTATCGTGATTTTGCCCATAATTTTGCGCCATTTTTTGGCAGGTGCTGCCCGCAAAAGCGCTTTATTTCCTTGAATTTTGGTGTTATACTCAACTTGGCGTTTTGTCCGTTCCGACTGTTCCATTTGGGGGTATAGCCGGACAAATCAACCGACAAAGGAGAGGATATCATGAAAAAACGCATCGTGAGCATGATACTGGCGCTCAGTATGATGCTCTCCATCCTCCCTGTATCCGCATTTGCAGATGCAGGGGCAGGGTTTTCTTCCGCAGCGGCGGAAGAAACCAACAGCATTACTTACAGCTCCGAAGAAGAGCATGAGGCTGTTGGTAAGAACTCTGAAACAAATAATCAGGTGGTCAAGATCAAGATCGGTACGAACGGTCTGCCCAAGGCAGCAGCCGGTACCGGCTGGAGCTTTGACGAAACTACCGGACTGACCATCACCGGTACCGGCAGTGAAGATACCGAGTACATTCTGGACGGCACGGTCAGCTGCAATGTGACCGTCAAGAATGCCAACAGTTACACGGTGTATCTGCTGGACGGCACTGTCACCGGCACACTTTTGATAGAAGCCGACAATATGTACGGCGTCTACGTTCTGGGCGGCAGCTACGCCGATGTGCAGCTGAATCTGGGCACCATTGACGGTGGTACCTACGATAAGCTGACCGAGAACGGCGGCAATGTCCGGGGCGGCTTTTTCCGTGATATCTCCGGCCTGAGCGCCAGCACGCAGCAGCAGGCACACCAGCTGCTTCTGCCGGAGGGCTGCACCCTGAACGGACAAAAGGAAACAAAAATCTATATCATCAAGAAGTATAACTATTCCGGTGACGGGAACAATCTGGAGCTGGCAGTGGAAAGCGACACCGGCTGCGAGGTATGGGCGGTAGCCTCTACCGGCGGCAGTGTCATGGCGTTGCCCGCCGGTACCCAAAATTACGCCTTTACATACTTTGGCTCTACGATTGCCACGATCTCCATCAGCGCAGACGGAAAAACGCTTTCCGCCAGCTTTAACATGATCCCGGCGCAGGACGACGCACCCATGAAGCTGGTTCCTATGGTACTTGGCGCCACAGAACTGCGCTTTAACAATGAGGGTCAGCCCGACCTGACCGACGTGACCCATGTGGACAGTCTGGACACGGACACGAAGCTGCGCCGTGTTTACATGGGCAACGGCTGGGCTTATAACTGCTACCCCAACGACAGCAGCAATGAAAGCATTTTGCAGATCCTGGATCAGGGCGGCGCGAACTTCGACTTCAGCCTGCTGAGCGATGTGCCTATCAACTGCTATGTCGAGATCACCAATGCCAATATTACCGGCGGTGAGTTTGGCAAAAACGGCCGACTGAATATTTACAGCGGTAAGATCAGCGACGGCACCTTCCACAATGTCAGCGCGGGCATCAACTCGATCAATGGGAACAGTGCGGTCGAGATCACCGGCGGCACCTTTGATTCCCTGTACTGCAATGGCTCGTGCTCTATCACCAATGCGGTGATCCAAAGCTGCAATTTCAATACCTATGGCAATAACACCTACACCGTTTCGAATACGGTTCTGGGCGAACTGCCTGACGGCATCCAGAATCTGCTGGCCGATGGACAGCAGCTCAGCACACTGGTGGTGCGCAACGGCAATGTGACTGCGATGAACGGCAGTACTCTGCCTCTTTCCACCAATACCATCTATCTGGTGGGCGCAGGCAGCGCAGAGCTTACCCTGAACACCGATGTGCTGAGCATCAACGAGGCACCGGTCAGCAGCTACAACGCCAACACCTCTGCCGATGGCAAGGTGCTGCGCATTACCGGCAACAATGACGGCGCAGAGATCTTTGTGAATAAGTCTACCGATCCAAGCGACCTCAAGCCCCTGCGCATTACCGAAGAGGGTCTGCCCGACCTGACCGGCGTGACCGGTGTGCCGGTGAGCGGCGAGGGCATGACGGCTAACCTCTATGAGGGTCTGGGCTGGAAGTACGCCACCACGAAAGAGAACGGAAGGACACGCACGGCGCTCTACATCACCACCCCGGACGGCAACCCGGTGGATCTTACTTCGGATACCATCAACCCCTACCATAAGGCCATTGCCGTGGAGCAGATTACTTTTGCAAATGTGACTGTCACCGGCATCGTGGCAGATGGCTCTGTTGGTATGGAGAACACCATCATTCAGGACGGCACCTTCCAGAAGGATGTCTACATGGATGAAAACAGCACCATCGCAGGCGGCAGCTTCTATGATGTCGTCCGCGCTTATGGCACGATCACCGGCGGCTCATTCATCGCAGAGGTCCAGCTGAACAAGAACAGCGAGGTCACCGGCGGCGTGTTCCACGATGTCCAGCTGCCGAACTATGCCTCGGAGGCAACGGTCATCCGGAATGCCGTGATCCTTGGCAGCCTGAAAACGGACAGCGACAGCAAGGCTGCTATTTCCAATACGGTGAGCTGCGGCTTTATCGAAAGCAGATTCCTTGCCGCCGGTCAGCAGCAGAGCAAGCTGATGATGACGGACGGCACTGTGGAACGCCTCAACGACTATGCCGCAGCAACAGACGCGGTTTACCTTATCGGTAATGTCAAGGCAGAGATCCGCTTCAGCAATGCAGTCACGAACATCAACGGTGCGGAAGCCAGCGATTACAACGAGGGCACCTCTGCCATTGACCGCTCGCTGACTATCACCGCCAAGAATGACGGCGAGCCTATTGTGGTGAACGTGGCTGCCACCGGAAAGCTGCCCTTCTCTTCCCTGAGCAAGAGCGACTTTACCGTTTCCGGGACGATCGAACATCAGACCGTTACCAGCAGCAAGGAAGGCGTGGGCGAATTGAGCCTCGTCTATGTGCGCACCTACGATAACGCGGAGTTTGCAACCTACCCGGCGGCAAATGACCTATATGGCGTCTACAAGCAGCGCATCGTCGCGAAAGAGGGCGACAAGTACACAGAAGGCTCGCTTGAGATCGGCGAGGTGGTACGCAGATATCAACCGAAGCGCACCGACTTTGCGTATGACCCCAAGACCCAAACTGCAAACTATACCGGCAAGATGTATTTTGAGGATGCCCCGCATTATTCCATCCAGTATGTCACAGAGGATGGCTCGTCCGCGTCTGTGACGAAGCCTACCAAGGCAGGTACCTACTCTGTCAACATCGTGGTGGATTATAGCGACCACTACTATGGCACCCAGTACGAAGTGGACACCTATACTGTCACAGACAGCGAAAAGCTGCCCTTCTCTTCCCTGAAGGAGAGCAACTTTAAGCTTGAGGGGACTATAGAGGACCCGATCATTACCTGCGATCAGGAGGGCGTGGGCGAGCTGAGCCTCGTCAGTGTGCGCACCGACAACAACGCAGAGCTTGACCACTTCCCGTCCCAAACCGAGTACGGCAGCTATAAGGTATACATCGAGGCCACGGAGGGCGAGCGGTACACGGCCGGCCGCGTTCTGGTTGCAGAGGAACCGGTTGTGCGCAAATATAGGCCGACGATAGGGAACTTCAGCTTTGACTTCGACGCCGGTACGGCAACCTATACCGGCCCGAAGTATTATGGCAACGCAGTCCCGAAGGCTGACCTTGTGTACAACACCACAAACGACGATTCGACTGCTACGGCAACTGTGCCCACCGAGGCAGGCACCTACTACGTCTGGCTTGCTGTGGAGTATGACGATTACTACGACGGCAGCAGAGACTATGTGGATAGCTACACCGTGGCTGAAAAGCTGCCCTTTGAGGGCTTTACGCTGGATGACTTTAATCCCAACGACAACGAGGATGGCACCTTCACGCTGACCAGCCCAGAAGGCGTTGGCAAGAGCACACTTGAGTTCAAGTGCATTACCGGTGTAAACAAGGGCAAGATCTTTATCAACGAGATACCGAATGCGTATGGCCGCTATCAGGGAACCATCGTTGCAGAGGAAGGCAAAAAGTACAAGGCCGGTTCTATTGTTATAGGTGAGGATTCTATCCGCTACACGCCCGAGGCTAAGGACTTTACCTACGATGCCGCCAAGAACAAGGTGAAATACACCGGCACAAATTACTACGATGCCGACCCGAAGATGACCCTGCTGTACGGCACCGACCAAAGCGAGACGGTTCCCACCGCCCCCGGCAGCTACGATGTGTACGTCAAGGTGACGGCGGGTAAGAACTACATTGCAGACGCCCACGCCGAGGTTGATTTCAGAATTTATCAGGTGGGCACCTATGTTGTGCCCGAGCCGACCAAGCCGAAGTACTACTGGAATGGTCAGGAAGGCATGGAGCAAAACGTGGGCGATAAGATCACCCTTGGCGCTGAAAAGCGGGAAGGCTATAACGTTATCTGGACGGTCGAAGGACTGGCAGAGGATGCGTATACCATCACCGATACCGGCACGCATATCGAGATCCGGTTCACCATGCCCGCAAACGACGTCCGCTTGAAGAGCGTCTATGAGCCGATCTCCTACACCCTGACCGTGGATGGGAAGGACGAACAGCGTGTCTTTGATGAGGACGTCACGGTTACTGCACCTGAGAAGGACGGTTACACCTTCACCGGTTGGGAGGTAGATGGCGTGCCCGAGGGTACGGACACCACCAAGGCAACTATTACCTTCAAGATGCCTGCAAACAACGTCACGCTGAAACCGCAGTACGAGAAGAACACCTACACCCTGACCGTGGACGGCGTGGACGAACCGCGTGTCTTTGATGAGAACGTCACGGTTACTGCACCTGAGAAGGACGGTTACACCTTCACCGGTTGGGAAGTGACTGGTCTGCCTGCTGATGTGGACACCACTAAGGCGACCATCACCTTCACGATGCCCGCAAACAACGTCACGCTGAAGGCACAGTACACCGAGAACGCTCCCAAGACCTATAAACTCGATGTCTCCGATGCAACGATCACCTTGAAGGACGGCAGCGATGTTGCCGACCTGACGGCTGTGCCTGTGGGTACAGAACTCGTTGCCACCGCACCTGAGAAGGACGGTTACACCTTCACTGGTTGGGAAGTGACCGGTCTGCCCGCTGATGTGGACACCACTAAGGCGACCATCACCTTCAAGATGCCCGCAAACAACGTTACGCTGAAACCGCAGTACGAGAAGAACACCTACACCCTGACCGTGGACGGCGTGGACGAACCGCGTGTCTTTGATGAGAACGTCATGGTTACTGCACCTGAGAAGGACGGTTACACCTTCACCGGTTGGGAAGTGACTGGTCTGTCCGCTGATGTGGACACCACTAAGGCGACCATCTCCTTCAAGATGCCTGCAAACAACGTCACGCTGAAACCGCAGTACGAGAAGAACACCTACACCCTGACTGTGGACGGCGTGGACGAACCGCGTGTCTTTGATGAGAACGTCACGGTTACCGCACCCGAGAAGGACGGTTACACCTTCACTGGTTGGGAGGTAGATGGCGTGCCCGAGGGTACGGACACCACCAGCGAGACTATCTCCTTCAAGATGCCCGCAAACAACGTCACGCTGAAACCGCAGTACGAGAAGAACACCTACACCCTGACCGTGAACGGGAAGCCAGAACAGCGTACTGTTGGTGAGGAAGTTACTCTTACCGCACGGAAGCCGGAGGGCATGACCTTCAAAAAATGGGAGATCAAGAAGGGTCTGGCCGCTGATGCGGTGGATATCAACAGCGAGACCATCACCTTCACGATGCCCGCAAACGATGTGGAGATCTCCGCGATTTATGACAAGGTCCCGACGCCTGATCCCGATCCCGAAACCAAGACCTATAAGCTCGAGGTCAAAAATGCACAGATTTTCCTGAAGGATGGCAGCGCTGTTGCCGACCTGGAGGCTGTGCCTGTGGATACAGAACTCAAGGCTATCGCATACGCGGACACCGAGACCGAGGTGTTCAAGTGCTGGACTGGTCTGGAACTGACCGAGGAGCAGAGCACCGCACGCGTGGTGTACTTCACCATGCCCGACCATGATGTGAATCTGATGGCGGTGTTCGTTACTCCTACTAACAAACTCGATGTCTCCGATGCAAAGGTCACCCTGAAGGACGGCAGCGATGTTACCGACCTGACGGCTGTGCCTGTGGGTACAGAACTCGTTGCCACCGCACCTGAGAAGGACGGTTACACCTTCACCGGTTGGGAAGTGACTGGTCTGTCCGCTGATGTGGACACCACTAAGGCGACCATCACCTTCAAGATGCCTGCAAACAACGTCAAGCTGGAACCGCAGTACGAGAAGAACACCTACACCCTGACCGTGGACGGCGTGGACGAACCGCGTGTCTTTGATGAGAACGTCACGGTTACTGCACCCGAGAAGGACGGTCACACCTTCACCGGTTGGGAAGTGACTGGTCTGCCCGCTGATGTGGACACCACTAAGGCGACCATCTCCTTCAAGATGCCTGCAAACAACGTCACGCTGAAGGCACAGTACACCGAGAACGCTCCCAAGACCTATAAACTCGATGTCTCCGATGCAACGATCACCCTGAAGGACGGCGGCGCTGTTGCCGACCTGAAGGCTGTGCCTGCGGGTACAGAGCTCAAGGCCACCGCAGACGAGGACACCGAGACCAGCGTGTTCAAGAGCTGGAGCTGCACCGGTCTGGAGCTGACCGAGGAGCAGCGCATCGCACGCGTGGTGGAGTTCACCATGCCCGACCATGATGTGGAACTGACTGCTGTGTTTGAAGTTCCTGCTACTCCCGATCCGGATCCCACTCCCGCACCCAGCGATGACGGCGGCGGCGCAGTCATCGTGGCAGTAGCCGCTGTGGGCGGCGCAGCCATTGGCGTGGGTGCCTATATCGCAGGCACCACAGCCTACCTGAAGAGCGTCCTGCCCGAGGGTATGGCCATCCCCGCTAACCGTCAGCAGCTGGCAGTTGCACTGTGGACCGCCGCAGGCAAGCCTGCTACCCAGAGCACTGCACTGTTCAACGATGTGGCAGCAGATGCCGCAGAGCTGCAGGCCATCCGCTGGGTCGTGGAGACCGGCCTGATGACCGCACAGGACGGCAACTTCAAGCCCGGCAGCCGCGTAGGCCGCATGGAAGTGATCCGCACTTGGAAAGCTTACCAGCAGCGTGGCTAAAACCGCTGCCCCGTAACCCCTTATAACCCCGCAGGGACTGTTGCACAGCACTGTGCAGCAGTCCCTTTTTTGTGCCCCAAAGGGGTGCGCAAGGGCTTTTCAGGGCGATTCGATGCATTTCAGGGGTCATTCACGCAGAAATGCTCCACTTTTGCCGCCGTTCGTGGTATACTACGGGCACAGAGCAGTGCTCTGTCTAATATGCCATTCCCATAATTCCTATAGAGCAGAAAACCGTCCGGTAACCGCAAACCGGGCGGTTTTCTGTTTTTTGCGGGTGCGCCCGGCGCGCCGGGTCGTTTCAGCGCATTTGCGGGGCGATTCGTGCCCAAAACCGTCCAAAGAGGGCAAAACGTGGTACACTGGGTACAACAAAAAGCACCCGGCTTGGAAGGGCGCTTGAAAAGGAGAGGATCTTATGCAAAAACGGCTCATCAGCATGGTTCTGGCGTTAAGCATGGCACTGTCCGCAATGCCGCTGCCCGCCCTTGCCCAGAGCGCCCCGCCCGACACCGCCAACGCCGCCGCACTGGCAGAGGAAAACGACGATGTCACCGATATCTTTCCAGATGACTGGTCTGGCAAGCCCGCCGGCGACCCCTTCGGCGGCGGCAAAGGCAGCTGGTCCTACGACAAGGACACTAATACGCTCATCCTGGAAAAAGGTACCTTCTGCCTCCGTAATTACGGCTATGACAGCTACAATAATTACATCAAATGGAACGTGAAGATCGAGCCCGGTGCCACCCTGCAGGAGGCGCGGATCGGCTCGGAATACCATAACGGCTATACCGTGACCAACGCGGGCACCATCTCCGGCGGCACCTTCTACGGCAAGGTGATCTGTGAAGCCGGGGCTGTCATCAGCGGCGGCACCTTTAAGGGAGCTGCCAGAGTTGATGCTGCGGGCGGCGAGGTCACCATTGAAGATGGCACCTTTGAAGAGGTTAGTTATACCAGCGGCGTGACCGTTAAAGCAGCGGGTACCCTTACCATCAACGGCGGCACCTTTAAGGGCAAGCGCATCTGCTCCGTGGATATCGACAATTGTGAAAAGATCGTCATCAACGGCGGCAGCTTTAAAAGCTCGCTCACGGATCTTAAAAGGACAACGGAAACCATCATCAATGGCGGTCTGTTCAACGACAAGCTGTATGTTGCAGGAGATAAATGTACCGTCAACGGTGGTCTGTTCACCACTGAAGATGACCCGCTGCCCGAGGGTGCAGCCGTCAACGGCGGCTATTTCACGGCAAAAAGCACAGGGCTTGTAGCCATTGATGCAACCGATGTTCCGGTGTATCTCCCTGTTGCGGTGGCAGCGGACGGCACGGTGACCGCGTGGTCGGCAGATGCTTATAGCACCGTCTATGTCACGCCCAATACCAGTGTCACCCTGAAGCCTACCCGCAAGCTGGAAAGTGTCGTCAGCGGCGGCGCGGAGCTGGAAAATAACGCCAAGGACGGCGCAGTCAGCTTTACTGTGGGCACGGAAGCTGTCCAGCTCAACAGCGTTACCGTAGAGGAACTGGTCATTGAAGCGAGCGGCTTCCCCAAGGGCACAGACGGCGGCGTCTACGGCGCAAAGGGCAAGGGCTGGTCCTTTGACCCGAACCACAAGCACGCAGAGTGGCATACGAGCGATACCCCCGTCCTGACCATTGAGGAGGGTACGGAACTGAACCTTGACGAGGTGGAAAACCACTCTGCTACCGTAAATTTTGCGATTGAAAATAACGGCACCCTTACCGGCACCCTGAACTCCACCCAGTATGTGTACAACAAGAAAACCGGCACGATCAAGGACGCCACGCTGAACAGTCTGGAGAATCGCTTTTATAATGACGGCCGCGTGGAGAACGCTGTGCTGCGCTTTTATTACATTGGCAACGGCTGGCGCGACCCGGCACAGTCCGTTATTATCCTCAGTTCTGCGCTGGACGTCAGCGGGAGTGTGGCCAACAGCTCTACCTACAAAGCCGTGCTGGAAGATTGCTATAACAGCGATGATTATACCGGCAATGGCTCTATCGACAACGGCGGCACGATCAAAGACGGCAGAAGTACCCTGAAGCTGGCAGTGGAAAACACGGATGGCTATGACGGTAACGCAAAATACAACCAGCCCACTATTGACGGCGGCGAGTATACCTTTGTCTATAACAAGAACGGCATCTACCTGAATGATCCCATCATCCATGTGATGGCGGCAAAGAAAGAGGAGGACGCAAATGTCCTGTCCGGTGCCACCTGCTACACCATGAAATACACCCCGCCGGAGAATGCCCGCTACGATGCAAAGTACATCAGCGGCCTCAATGGGACGCTTACGGGCATTTGGCGCGATAACCTTACCACCCTTTACGTTGCAACGATCGATGACAGCATTTCAGCCTTGACCTGTGACCGCATCACGAGCGTGAACGGCGTAGCCTATAACGGCTCTGTGCCCGAGGGAAAGCGCTACTCTAGCACCATCGACCTGCGCAAGTATAACATCCCGCAGACCCATGTCCTCAACCTGAGCGCCACCGACGAGGGCGCGGCAGCGCTGCCGGATGCAGACCCCGCAGACTTTACCTTTGCCTTGCCCACTAACCCGACCTATGACGGCAACCCCAAGATGGTGGAGGTGATCGTTCGGGAAAACGCCACCAAGAAATACGGCGCTGTTACCGTGACCTACAAGCAGAACGGCGAGGTGCTGGACGGTGCTCCCGTTGAGCCGGGCACTTACACCTTTACCGTTACTGTAGCAGCTACCACCACCTGCGCGGGCGGTGATGTGACCCCGAAGGATAACAAATTTACCATTCAGAAGGCTGCACTGAACCCCGCAGACTTTACCGTGACAGAACCCACTGACCTGACCTATGACGGCAAACCCAAGGAAGTGACTGTGACAAACAACAGCTCCAAGGACTACGGTAAGATCACCGTGTTCTATGAGATGAGCGGCGGCAAAGTGGTCCATGGTGCGCCTGTTGAGCCGGGTAAATATTACTATTCCGTCGTCACCGAAGGCAGCGCACGATACAAGAGCGGCTCTGTGGCAGATGGTACATTCACCATCACAAATGACGTCAAGCCTGACCCAAAACCGGAACCTGACCCCGCAGACTTTACCTTTACCCTGCCCGCCAACAGGGTGTATGACGGCGAGGAGCATGGCGTGACAGTGCGTGCATCTGCCGGAAAGGGCTATGGTAATGTTACCGTGACCTATATCTCCGATACAGAGAAGTTTACCGCAGTTTACGATACGGACGGCGTGCTGCTGAGCGGCAAGCAGCCTGTAAACGCAGGTGATTACACCTTTACCGCCGTGGCAGCAGCTACCGACAGCTGCACAGGCGGCGATATCACCCCGCAGGAGAACAAATTTAGCATCCAGAAGGCCGAGCTGAAGGCAACGGATTTCAACATTCTGGTCAGCTACACTACCGTCAGCGATGGACAGAGCTATACAGCTTATATGAATGAGCAGAGCCCCGATTCCCCGCTCGTTCTGCGCTACGGCGATACGATCACCGAGTACAAGATCATTCCCTATGCGGATGCCGCTGCTAAGCCTGCTTCCTACACCGCTGCCGTCATGGGCGACTATGCTGTGCTGGACGACAACGGCAACAAGATCGGCACCGGCACCGGTACCCCCACAGAGCCCGGGCGCTACCGCCTGAGCATCCGGGTGACCGCCGATGCAAACCACTATGCGGAGCCGGAGCTGTGGGACGAAAATTGGGTGCTGGATATCTGGCGCGCCCCGCTGTATATCTCGGACTTTACCGTGACGGAGCCTGACGACCTGACCTACGACGGCAAGCCCAAGGAAGTAACGGTGCAAAACAACAGCGACAAGGACTACGGCGAGATCACCGTGACCTACCAAAACGACCCCTATAATTCGGACGGCGCAGTGCTTGACGGCGCTCCCGTTGAGCCGGGCGTGTACTACTATACCGTCAAAGCCGCAGGCGGCGCACTGTACGAGGGCGGTCTTGTGGCAAGCGGCTCGTTCCGCATCAAAGAGGCTGACACGCCCGATCCCGAACCGGAAAAGACCTATCAGCTTACCGTTGCCGGTGCAGACATCACCCTGCCCGAGGATGCAGACGCCAACGCCCTGAAAGCAGGACAGCTGGTCAGCCTGACCGCTTACCCGGATACCGCCACCGAGCGCTTTACCCAGTGGGTAGTGAGCAGTTCTGACGGCAAGGAACTGACCCTGATGGATGCCGCAGACGAACCGCTGACAGAGGAAGCCTTTAAGCAGCGCACCCTGACCTTCAGGATGCCTGCACAAAACCTGAATATCACCGCTATGACCACCCCGGTGAAGCCGCTGCCGGAGGAGGAAAGCACCGAGTTCAGCCCGCTGCAAACGGTGGCCATCGTAGCCGGTACAACGGCATGGTTTGCAGGCAGTGCAGTAATGGGCTACGAGGCTGTTACTTACAGCATTCTTGCAGACCTGCTGCCCACGGGCACGCCCATCCCGCGCACCCGGGAACAGCTGGCCGTGCTGCTGTGGAGCACCGCAGGCAGGCCCGAACCCGCTGCACCCGCTGTTTACAGCGATGTAGCTGAGCCCGACACCGCCAAGGCAGCCCGCTGGGCTGTGGAAGCCGGGCTGCTGCCCGATAAGGGCGAGGGCGTCTTTACGCCCGGCAAGCGTGTGACCAAGGTACAGGTCATCCGCGCATGGAACCAGCTGAAAAAGCTGGGTCTGGCGAAATAACAATTGCCATCTCCCGATCGATCCTTTCCAATAAGCGCAGCAAGGCCGTCCGGCGAATGCCGGGCGGCCTTGCTGCATTGCCCCGCCCGTGAAAAAGGGGTTCTGAAAAGCCCACAGGCTTTTCAGAACCCCAAAATTGAAATAATTCTTCCGCTGCAACGACGACGACCGCCGCCAGTGGCGGAAACAGGGAGGAGTTGTTGGGGCAGCGGCCAGCAAGACGCGAGTGCCGCCCAAGGCACGAAGCGGATGCTGGGTGCCGCAACCCGGAAGACGCGGAGGGCATTTCAATCGTTCTCCACCCCGGGGCACCCGGCGGCGTGCCATGCGGCGCACAGCACCTCTTTTTCCGGCTTGGAAAGCTTTTTTAGGGCGGCTTCCCGGCGCAGGGCGGCGCATTTGTCCGCGCAGCGTTCTATATAGGCAAAGCCCACCGCGCCGTGGGCGCGGGTGTAGCGGGCCCCTTTGCCGCTCTGGTGCGCTTTCAGCCGGGCGGCGGGGTGGTTCGTCCAACCGGTGTACAGCTGCCCGCCGGTGCAGCGCACCATGTAGACGTAGGCGGCGTCAGGCAAGGCGTCCATTATTTTTCAGCACCTGACGGCAGGCCGCAAGGGCGGTCTCCTTGTCCTTGGCGGTGATGAGGAAGCGGCTGGCGTGGCAAAAGCTGATGCCCGGGATGCCGCTCTTCTGCTCGATGACCTCCTGCGGCTGCCCCGCCCACGACTGGGGGAAGGGCAGCTTGGACTTTTTGGTCTTGTGGTCGGTGACGCACTGGGCGCTCCACCCGCCGCGCTGGCTGGGATACACCACAAACAGGGCGTCGGTCTTGTACAGACCGTTTTTCCACGGCAGATAGCAGGGCAGCACCACGATGCCGTCGCGGGAGCTGCGATAGGCCTGCTGCACTTTTTCGTCCGCGCGGTTCACGGCGTTGGCGCTGTCGATCTGGTTTTCCAGAATTTGCTTTGCCACGGCAACCGCCTTGAAAAAGCAGCTGTCCTGATCCTCCTTGGAGTCCCACACCGGGTTGAAAAAGCCAATGGCATCGCACAGGCTGTTCTGCTCGCCGGTGTTGTCGTTCAGGTCCAGCGGCTGGATAAAGTTTTCGTCAATGAGCCGCGCCTGCCGCTCGCCCACAAGGCCGGGACCAAGCACCCGCCACAGCAGGCCAAAGGCCGCGTAGGGCACGCCGTTGGCGCGGTACTCCCGGGGCTCCTGATGGTGGTCGAACATCCCAAAGCCGATATCATACACGATGCCGTCAAAATCGTCAGGCACGGTAAAGCCCCGGGTGATCTTGATATCCGGGCGCAGAATTTGCAGCAGCGCCGTAGCAAACACGTCATCGGCATGGAATTTGCCGGCGTGGGTAAAACCGTTTGCGGGAATTTTCATGGATTTGATACCTCTTCTTTACTTTCAGATACACCTTAGTTTTGTCTGGTATCAGTATAGCACAATCCCGCCCGGGGGACAACAAAAAGGAGCTGCCGCTTGGGTGCGGCAGCTCCTCAGAGCACATATTACGCGTTATGGGACGTAGGCTGTGTGTGGAAAATTACGGTCATGGGGTCAGGACATCATCTCGAAGAAATCGGTCAACCACTTGAAGTCATCGGTGACATCCTTACCGTCCTTATCAAGAACCTTAATGCCGGTGGTAGCGTCCTCTTGCAGAGTGAACTTGTTACCGTTCGCATCGATGAGGGTGCCGGTATTGTCATCAAAGCTATAGGTCTTGGTGCCGCTGGGCAGCGCGCACAGACCCTTGCTGGTGCCGGAACCGACCTGAATGGTCTTGTACAGAGTGGCGCTCTCGAGCTGCTTTTCGTTGAGATCTCTTACAAACTGATAAACAGGTTTGCCGTCTTCAGTAAAGCAGGTGGTATACTCGTAGGAGTGGTACTTATAGACCTCGGCATAATACTTGGTCGGACCTACCTTTATCTCGGTAGACCACATCTGAGTGGGAAGCTTATTCGCGATGAGAACGCCCAGAGACAGATCAATGTCATCCTCGCTGCGTGACTTGACGGCTGCCTTGCTGCTGCGGAAAAGCAGGTACTGATCCCAAGTCGATTTATTCTTGAGCATCAGAGTCTCGATAAGCTGCTGTTTGTTATTCTTGCCCAACGTAGCCATGCTCACATAGCAGTTCTCACCCTTCCGGGCAGCACGTCCATCGATGGAACGTGCAACAGAGCCGTCCTTGCCATAGCTGACTTCCTTCATTTCAACATAGAACTCCGTAGCACCGGCGTATTTCTTGCTGAACTGCACCAGCTTGCTGTTGTTCACATCGATAATGGGGGTCTTGGTGGGCTTGGTTCCGGTGCCCTCGCCGCCGCCTTCGCCGCCGCCCTCGCCCTCGTCGATGTCGGGCAGAACGATCTGGCCAGAGTTGTCGGGCAGGGTGCCGGGGGTGTTGCCGCCGCCGTTGCCGCCGGTGCCGCCACCGCCACAAGCGGTCAGCATGGAAAGTGCCATCGCAGCGGTCAGCAGACAGGCAGCCGCTTTTTTGTATAGTCTCATGCTATAAATACCTCCTGTAATGTGTTTCAAGGCGTCCCAAACTCGCTTTCTGAGTTTATGGTATCGTATCAAAAAAGTGTTGTCAAGCAGTGTGGGAAATTTTGGCAATGTCACAAAAAGCCATTAAGATTTTTGCCGTTTTGACGAAAAAAAGAGTGTGGCTTTTCCTGCAAAAAAGCAGCTCCGGGGCGCCCGCAGGCGGTTCGGAGCTGCTCATAAAAATACTCTTTCCGCGTTGCTTACAGCGCCGAATAGCCGAAGCTGTTTACCAGCGCGTCAATGTGCTGCCCGGCCTTGCACAGGGGGCAGTCGCGGGAGTCGAAGCTGGCGTAATCCGGCAGACTGGTGGGGTCGAAGATGGAGGTGACCGGGTAGCCCAGACACTCGTGGGTGGTGGCAAAAATAGCCGAAAGCCCTGCCACGATGCCGCCGTAGTAGTTCACGGCCTCCACGGCCGCCTGAATGGTGTAGCCGGTGGTGACGGATGCGGCCAGAATGAGCACATTCTTGCCCTTGACCATGGGAGCAAGATTGTCCCGCAGAATGATCTGGCTGCCGGAGGTGTATTCCGGGGTGACGATGTAGATGGTCTTGTGGGCGTTCATATTGGTAAAGCCGTCCTTGGTCAGTTCGTTGGCAAGGCAGGTGCCAATGACCTGCGTGCCGTCCAGACAGAGCACGGTATCCACGATGGTGCTGTGCTGGTAAGCGCTGACCAGCTCCTTTGCCACGGCTTTTGCCTCGGAAAGGCGGGTCTTTTGGGTGGTCACGTCGATGTAATAGTTGATGTGGCTGTGGCTGGTGGCAAAATGTCCCTTGGCCACCCGCAGGAACAGTTCGCTTTTGCTGGTGGGAAGCTTGACCATGTTGATCATTGTACAGCACTCCTTTTTTCACCGGGCGCAGCTGCGCCGCAAAATACAAAACAGCGCGGCGACCCATTTTGATCGCAGCGCTTATTTTTCTTCTCTGCTTCTTTATTGTACTGAAAAATGCCGCTGTGCACAAGACACAAACCTGACGAAAAACCTTGCTTTTTTACAGACATATCGCCGAAAACTTGGATGCAAAGGCTGTTGCCGCCCGGAAAACCGCACCGCAAAGGGTGCGCAATGGCAACACCGGCGCTGCGGCAGGGGGGCGCACTTTTTTGCGCAGCACGGAAAATTTTGCAAAAAGGGGCTGGTATTTTTGCGGGTTTTGAGTATAATAAAGGAGAGATAGTTCAAATTTGAAGTAAAAGGAGAATCACTTCCATGGCACAGGCAAAACAGGACATGGGCTCCGGCAGCGTAAAAAAGCTGATGCTGCAGCTCATGATCCCTGCGGTCGTTGCACAGGTGGTCAACCTGCTGTATAATATCGTGGACCGCATTTACATCGGACATATCGCCGGCATCGGCGCGGCAGCGCTGACCGGCGTGGGACTGTTCACCCCCATCCTTATGCTGCTGAACGCATTCGCCATGCTGGTGGGCGCGGGCGGCGCGCCCCGCACCGCCATTGCGCTGGGACAGGGCGACAAGGAGCAGGCGGAAAAGATCATCTCCAACAGCTTTACCATGCTGCTGCTCTTCTCGGTGGTGCTGACCGTGGTGTTCTACGCCGGAGCACCCACCCTGCTGCGGCTCTTCGGTGCCAGTGACGCCACCCTGCCCTATGCGCTGGCGTACAGCCGCATCTACATTCTGGGCTCGGTGTTCGTGCTGCTGGTGCTGGGCATGAACCCCTTCATCACCACGCAGGGCTTTGCCAAGACCAGTATGCTTACCACCGTCATCGGTGCGGTCATCAACATTATTCTCGACCCCATCCTGATCTTTGGTCTGGGGCTGGGCGTGCGGGGCGCTGCCATTGCCACCGTGCTCAGTCAGGCCGTGGGCGCAGTGTGGATCCTGCACTTCCTCACCGGCAAAAAGACCATCCTGCGCCTGCGCAAGGACTGTATGCGCCCGGAAAAGAAGGTCATCCTGCCGGTGATGGCGCTGGGCATCTCCACCTTTGTGATGATGTCCACTGAGAGCCTGCTGTCCATCAGCTTCAGTTCCAGTCTGGCGCGGTACGGCGGCGACGTGGCTGTGGGTGCCATGACCGTCATCACCAGCGCTTCCCAGCTGTGCACCCTGCCCATTCAGGGCATTTGTCAGGGCGGTCAGCCGGTGATGAGCTTCAATTTCGGCGCGGGCAAAAAGTCCCGCGTCAAGGAGGCGTTCCGCTTCCAGCTGACCCTGTGCAGCTGCTACACCTGCCTGTTCTGGCTGCTTATGATGCTGGCGCCGGGGGCTGTGGCGGGCATCTTCACCTCGGATACGGCGCTGATCGACTACACCACATGGTCCATGCGCATCTACATGGCAGGTATCTTTGCCATGGGCTTCCAGATCGCCTGCCAGCAGAGCTTTATGGCGCTGGGTCAGGCCAAGGTCAGCCTGCTGCTGGCCTGTCTGCGCAAGATCATTTTGCTGATCCCGCTCATCTTCATTCTGCCGCACCTGCTGCCGGACCCGGTGTTCGGCGTCTTTCTGGCAGAGCCGGTCAGCGATATTCTGGCGGCTACTATCACCACCATCACCTTCTTCTCCCGCTTCAACGGTATTCTGGAGCGGGGTGCTGCAAAGGTATAATGAAATAGAACAAGCCCGGAAAGTCCGCAGACTTTCCGGGCTTGAATTTTTGGCTTTAAACGGCCTCCGGCTCGCCCAGAGCCAGCACCTTCGTCAACTCGGACTGCACCTTGGCGTTGGTGGCATCGGTGACGGCCAGCACGTCGGAATAGAACTTTTCCATCTCGTCGCGGGTGGAGAAGGTTGCCACATACATCTGGTTGCCCATGGCACCGGACAGCGCCGCGGGGATGCGGTCCACCATGCGCATATTGTCCTGATACCTCTGCATCAGCTGCTCGTGGCTGTAAACGAAGCTCTTGCCGTCCCGGCGGCCGGCAAAGGCGCAGTAGTAGTGCTCGCCCACCGGCATATCGGTGCCGCCGAAGGCGATCATGTCCGCCCAGATCTTGTACACGTTGGTGGAACGGGCAAAGTCGATCATGTCCGGGGTAAAGCCGCCGCAGGGGCGCATATTGACCTCCAGTGCCACGATCTGGCCTTTTTTGCCCATGCTGGCCTGATCCTCGGTCATGCGGAAGAACTCGAAGTGGACAAAGCGGCTCTTCACCCCAAAGCTCTTGACGGCGGCACGGCCTGCGGCGCGGGTGTCCTCCGGCAGATCCTTGATGATGTAGTAGATAGAGTTGTCATCGTTGTTCACGATGTCCATGATGGACACCGGGCTCACGTTGCCCGCCTCAAAGATGGGGTTGCCGTGGGCGTCGATGATGGCATCGTAGCTGTTCACCTCGGCGCGGACGAACTCCTCCATGATGTAGGCCACATCCGGGTGTTCTTTTTCCTTGTAAGCCAGAAATGCTTCCAGTTCCTTGTCGGTGGAAAGACGGTGGGTATCCGAAGCGCCCACGCCGTTGTCCGGCTTGACCACCACCGGGTAGCCCACCTGTGCCACAAAGGCCTTGCAGCCTGCAAGGTCATCCACCATGTGGTAGCGGGCGGTGGCGATCCCGGCCTTCTGATAGTACTCCTTCATCTTGCTCTTGTACTTGATGCGGGGCATATCGCAGGTCTGGAAGCCGCTGGTGATGTGGAAATCGGTGCGCAGGGCGGCATCCCGCTCCAGCCAGTATTCATTGTTGGACTCCAGCCAGTCGATGCGGCCATACTTGAAGGTGAAAAAGGCCACGGCGCGGTATACCTCGTCGTAGTTTTCCAAGCTGTTCACCTTGTAGTACTCGTTCAGGCTTGCTTTCAGCTCGGGCTTCAGCTCCTCATAGGGCTGGTCGCCGATGCCCAGTACGTTCAGGCCGTTGTTCTTCAGTTCCCGGCAGAACTGCCAGTAGTTCGTGGGGAAGTTGGGAGAGATAAAAATAAAGTTCTGCATAGTATTTGTTGATTCCTCTTTCCGTTACCTCTATGATTGCAATGCCCCTGCGGGGCGGGACAGACTTTAATATTGGGAAACAACGGCGCGTCCATGGACGCGCCGTTGTGCCATTTTCACGGGATGGGTCACTGCTGGCCCAGAATGTAGGGCATATAATACGCCACCTGCTTGTACCACCAGTTCCAGTCGTGGTTGACATCGTGACCCCACAGGTCTACCCAGATGGGGATATGCTTTGCCTCAAAAATGCGCTTGAGCAGCCATGTGGTGTCCGGCTGTTCCCAGTCGCCCTGACCGCAGCAGATGACCGCCTTCTGATTGCGGAACAGCTGCATATAGGGGTGATCCTCTGGGAAGTTCTTCATGTAGTCCACGGGGGAGTTCATGTACACCAGCTCGTCCATATAGTCGCCAAAGCCGTAGTGAGCAGTGTAGATGCCGCTGAGTGCCAGACAGCCGCAGAAGATATCCGGGCGGCGCAGATACAGGTTTACCGCGTGGGTAGCGCCCAGACTGCACCCGAAGGCGATGATGCCGGGCAGGTCGTTCCAGCCGTTGCGCTGCTGCGCCAGATGCTGAAGCATCGGGGCGACCTCGCGGGTGATGTAGCGCAGCCACTGCTCATAGCGGCGGATACGCCAGTAGGGGTTGCCCTGTGCGTCCGACCATGTTTCCTGATCCATGGTGTCGATGGAAAGCACCATGATCTGCCCGGACTCGATCCACGGGGCAAGGGTGTCGGTCATGTGGAAGTTTTCAAAATCGAAGAACCGGCCGTCCTGACAGGGGATGTACAGCATCGGGCGGCCGGCGTGGCCGTAAAGCTTGCACTCCATATCCCGTCCCAGTTCCGGGCTGTACTCCTTGAAATACTGCATCTCCATGGTGTTTCCTCCTTTAATGTGGTTATGGTGTCACCCTTCTTTTATTCCTCCACCTCATACAGCAGGGTGTGGAACACGAAGGGCAGCTGTTTTTCCCAGCTGGCTTCGCAGTGGGTGCCGCCGGGCACGATGCGGCTGGTCAGGTGGATGCCCCGGGTCATCAGCTTACCGCTCAAGGCAGAAAACTGTCGGCGGATGCCCTCGTGGTTGCCCATCTCCCGGGAGCCGTAGTCCATGTACAGCACCGTGCCGGGGGCAAGCTTTGCGCGCCCCACAAGGCCGGAAAGCTTATCCGGTGCCACCCAGATGGAGGGCGACAGTGCTGCGGCGCGGCTGTAAGTATCGTTATATTGCAGCAGGGCATACAGGCTCATCAGTCCGCCCATGCTGCTGCCGCCGATAAAGGTATTTGCCCTGTCCGGCAGGGTGCGGAAATTCTGGTCGATCAGGGGCTTGAACCGGTGGATGAACCAGCTCATGGTGGCCTGTCCCCTGCCGTCAAAGTGGCCGTAGGTGGGGTCATCGAAGCGGTAGGGGGAATACTCCACCAGACGCTCGTTGTTCGCCCCGGCGTTGCACTCGATGGCCGCCACGATCAGCGGGGTGTCGGTATAGTCCAGATAATCTGCTACGCCCCAGCTTTTGCCGTAGGTAGCATCCTCGTTGAAAAACACGTTCTGCCCATCGAACATATACAGCACGGGGAACCGACGCTCCGGCTGTGCCTCGTACATGGTGGGCAGATAGACATACGCCCGGCGCTGCTCGGTGCCGTTGACCGCCGGGTAACTCATGCTCCATTTTTTGATCATGGTGCTTCTTTCCTCTCAAATCTTCCTGCAAGGGGCACAGGCGGCAAGCCCACGCCCTTTATAGGTAGTGTAGCACCATGCGGCGGGAATTGCAATGATTATAGAGCAAAGGGACTGTTGCCCCAGACGGTGTGCAACAGTCCCTTTAAAAGCCGTAGGGTGACAGGCGGCTTCTTAGTATTTCTTTTCCACAGGCACGATCCAGCCCTTGGTGTCGGGCAGCTTGCCCCACTGCATACCGGTCATAGTGTCGTACAGCTTCTGGGTGACAGGGCCGATCTTGCCGTCGCCGATAAAGGCGTGCTCGCCCTTCCAGACCAGCTCTTTGACGGGAGAGACGACAGCGGCAGTGCCGGTGCCGAACACCTCTTCCAGCTTGCCTTCGCGGGCAGCAGCCATGATGTCGGCAATGGCGATCTTGCCCTCGACGACCTCGTAGCCCCAGTCCTTCAGCAGCTCGATGCAGCTGCGGCGGGTGACGCCGGGCAGCACGGTGCCCACGGTAGCGGCGGTGTACACCTTGCCGTCGATCTTGAACATGATGTTCATGCTGCCAACTTCTTCAACGTACTTCTTCTCTACGCCGTCCAGCCACAGCACCTGTGCATAGCCCTGCTCCTCGGCCAGCTCACCGGCCTTGATGGAAGCGGCATAGTTGCCGCCGCACTTGGTAAAGCCGGTCAGACCCGGGGCGGCGCGGATGTACTCGTCCTCCACATAGATGCGCACAGGGTTGATGCCCTCGGCGTAGTAAGCGCCGGAGGGAGCGCAGATGATGCAGAAGATATAGTGCTTGGAAGCGTGCACGCCCAGACCCACATCATTGGCAAAGATGAAGGGACGGATGTACAGGGAAGCGCCGTCGGTGTGGGGCACCCAGTCGCGGTCCACGTCCACCAGAGCCTCAACGGCCTGAATGTAGTCCTCTACCGGGATCTTGGGGATGCACAGACGGTCGGCAGAATCCTGAAAACGCTTGGCGTTGCAATCCGGGCGGAACAGCTGCACGGTGTCGTCGGCGGTACGGTAGGCCTTCATGCCCTCAAAAATCTCCTGTGCGTAGTGGAACACCACGGTAGCGGGGTCCAGCTCAAAGGGGCCGTAGGGGACGATGCGGGCATCGTGCCAGCCTTCGCCCTCGGTGTAATCCATGACGAACATGTGGTCGGAGAACTTTTTGCCGAAGCCGAGCTTCGTCTCATCGGTGGGCTTTGCCTTGGGCGCAGCCGTGCGGGTGATCTTGATATCCAACATAGTGAGTTTCCCTCTTTCCTTTTATGCGCGTGCGCACGATTTCCGGCGCTTTATGACACAAATGTTGGTTTCTATTATAATATTCCCAGCCGGTTTTGCAAGGAATCGCAAAATGTTTCATCTTACCACCCGGTAAGTTGCACCAAATTGTGAGCACAGTGGTGTGCAAACTGCCAAATCTATGGTACAATAGGGGCACAGAGCACTTTTGCGGGGCACAGCCCCGCTTTTCTATGGAAGGAGATACTGCCATGATCGACGGCGTTATTTTTGATATGGACGGCCTGATGTTCGACACCGAGCGGGTGTGGGCCACCCTGTGGGAGCCTGCACTTGCTACCCTTGGGCTTTCTTATAAGGAGGGGCTGGACGTTGCCGCCCGCGGCACGGCAGGGGACACCATGCGGGCGGTACTGCGCCGCTTCTACGGGGAAAACTGCGACACGGATGCTATCATCGAGGCGCTGCACGCACAGGCGGAAAAGGCGTTTCAGGCACCGCCGCCCAAAAAGCCCGGGCTGGACGAAATTCTGACATGGCTGGACGCGCAGCACATCCCCATGGCAGTGGCTTCCTCCAGCCGGATGGCGTCGATCCGGCATCATTTGGACGGCTGGGGCTTGACCCACTATTTTAAGGTGATCGTCTCCGGCGAGCAGTTCTCGGCCTCCAAGCCCAACCCGGAAATCTTTCGGCGGGCAGCGGAAGCACTGGGCACCCAGCCCGGCCGCACCCTTGTGCTGGAGGACAGCTACAACGGCGTGCGCGCCGGTGCCAACGGGCGTTTTATCACCGTGATGGTGCCGGACATGGCCCCCGCCAATGACGAGATGCGCCGCCTGTACACCGCCGAGTGCCGCGACCTGTACGAGGTGCTGGACGGGTTGCAGAAGGGGAGGTTCTGATTGTAAAAACAAAACCAGCCAAGCCCGCAGGCTTGGCTGGTTTAAAAGTTGTCGGTATTCCTTTATTAGGCACCCACGATCAGGCGCACGGCACCGTAGATGCCGGCGTCGTTGCCAAGGCTGGCGGCCTTGATGGGAGTTTCCTTGCAGGACTGGAAAGCATACTCCTTGTAGTGGCGCACCAGCGGGTCGAAGAGGATCTCCCCGGCGCGGGCCACGCCGCCGCCGATCATGAACATTTCGGGGTCGGTGGTGGCGGCAATGTTGGCCAGTGCCATGCCCAGCGTAGAAGCCATCTCGTCCACCTCGCGGGCAGCCAGTGCATCCCCGGCGCGGGCAGCGTCGAACACGTCCTTGGCTTCAAAGTCCTTGCCGCGCAGGGTGCAGGCAGTGTCCGGGTTTGCGTCCAGCAGCTTCTTCATGCAGCGCACAACGCCGGTGGCGCTGGAATACTGCTCCAGGCAGCCGTGCTTGCCGCAGCCGCAGACTGCGGTCTCGTGGGGGTTGACGGTGATGTGGCCGATCTCGCCGCCGGCACCGTGAGCGCCGTCGATGACCTTGCCGTTCACGATGACGCCGCCGCCCACGCCGGTGCCCAGCGTGACCATGACGGCGCTGCGGCAGCCCTGTGCCGCGCCCATCCAGATCTCGCCCAGAGCAGCCACGTTGGCGTCGTTGCCCACCAGCACCCGGATGCCGCCCAGCAGCTCGCTGAGCTCAATGGACACGTTGCGGTTGCCCCAGCCGCCAAGGTTTGCACACACGATGGGCACGATGCTGGAATCCAGCACCGGGCCGGGCACGCCCAGACCGACACCCTCGACCTCGTCTGCGGACAGACCTTTTTCCTGCATCTTCTGCTGCACGGCAGCAGCCAGATTTTCCAGAATGTGAGCACCGTTATTGGAAGTATCGGTGCTTACCTCCCACTTTTCCAGCAGCTTGCCGCTGGTGGTGAACAGGCCGACCTTGGCAGTAGTGCCGCCCAGATCGATGCCAAATGCGTATTCCTTCATATCATTTACCCCTTTGATGCGGATACGCCGCATTTTTTATCAGTATTTTATAGTATACCATATTTTTCCGCAAAAGAGCAGTGCTGCGGCGGCATTTCGTGCAATCGGACTGAAATCTGTGTAAAATTTTGGGCAGTTCCACAAGGGACTTCAGCGCACGGTGTTGGTCAGGGTGCCGATTCCTTCAATCTCGCACTGCACGGTGTCGCCCGGATGCAAAAACTGCGGCGGGTCCATGCCCATGCCCACCCCGGCAGGGGTGCCGGTGGCGATGATGGTACCGGCTTTCAGGGTCATGCCCTGCGAAAGCTCGTGGATGACATGGTCGATATCAAAAATTTGCAGCTTGGTGTTGGAATCCTGCCGCAGCTCGCCGTTCACCCGGCTGCGGATAGGCAGCGCGGGCGGGTAGGTGTCGAACTCATCGGCCGTGACGATGCAGGGTCCCATGGGGGTAAAGCCGTCCAGACTTTTGCCGAAGTACCACTGCTTGTGGGCGGTCTGCACGTCCCGGGCGGAGACATCGTTCAGGATGGTGTAGCCGAACACATAGTCTTTGGTCTGCCCGGCGGGCACATCCTTGGCGTCCTTGCCCAGCACCACGGCCAGCTCACACTCGTAGTCCAGCTTCTGCACAAGGTCGGTGTGCGCCTCGATGAAGCCGCCGTCCGGTACCGCGCGGCTGACCCGCTTGGAGAAGTAGATGGCGTCCTGATGCTGGGTGGAAAAGGCATCCGCAGAGTACTTTTCGGCTTCGTCCGAGTGCGCCATATAGTTGATGCCCAGACAGACCACGTCCTGCGCGGGGCAGGGGATGGGGCTTTGCAGGGTGACGGCCTCCACCGGCAGTGCGGGGATGCCGCTGATGGCCAGCTGCAAGCCGAACCGCACCTGCGGGGTGAGAAAGGGGATGGCGTCGGACAGGGTCTCGTAGGAGAGCCCCAGCCAGCTCAGCGGCCAGACCTGTGTCCCATCCTGCGAGAGGATGGCGGGGTCCTCCATGCCGTCCGGCAGGCGGCAGGTGACAAAACGCATACAGTCTCCCTCCTCTCAGTGCCGGTAGGCGATGGCGCTGCGGATGCGGTCGGCTTCGGCGTCTCCCGCCAGCTGACGTACCAGTTCCAGCGCAAAGGGGATGGCGCCGCCCAGACCGTAGCTGGTGGTGATGTTGCCATCCACGACCACCTCGGTGTCCAGCACATGGGCGCCGGCCAGTTTGTCCTGAAATGCAGCGTGAGCGGTGGCGTTTTTGCCCTCCAACAGACCCAGTGCCGCCAGCACGCTGGGTGCGGCGCAGATGGCGGCTACCTTTTTGCCCGCCTTTGCAAAGGCAACGCAGGTGTCGGTCACCGTCTTGTTGGCGGCAAGGTTCGGCGTACCGGGAATGCCGCCGGGCAGCACTACCAGATCCACGTCGGAATAATCGACCTCCTCTGCCAGCGCATCGGCGGTGATGTGCACCTTATGGCTGCTCAAAATCTCCCGGCTGCCGGAAGCGCTTGCCACCAGCACCTCCACCTTGGCGCGGCGGAGCAGGTCTACCACCAGCAGAGCCTCGCACTCCTCGGTGCCCTCCGCAAAAAATACAACAGCTTTTGCCATAAGAATAACCTCCTGTTCAAATATCAAAAAGAAAAGCCGCGTGCCGCAGCTTTGGGCGGTACGCGGCCTTTGTATCAGTCAGCGGACTTTTTTTCAGCTTCCAGCAGCGCACGCAGTACACTGTCGTCCGCGCTCAGCACCCGGCTGACCCGGCTGATGATGGCGCTGGACGCACCGGTCTTGTCCATGATCTCGGTGTAGATGCACTTATCGGCCAGCAGCTCGGCAATGTTGTAGCGTTGCTCCATTGCGCTGAGCTCCGAATAGCTGCACACGTCCTGCAGAAAACGATAGCATTCCTCCGGGGTCTTGAGCTGCAGAAAAGCCCGGTACAGGCCGGAGTTGCCGGTGGGATGATCTTTCGCCATGATAGTCTCCTTTTTTGCACAGAATACCCGCAGAAAGCGGCTTTATTACACTACATCAGTGTAGTACAAACGCGGAAAAATTTCAATGGCTATTTTGTGATTTCTTTGAAATCACGGAGCCATTTAAGGCTTCCCCCGGACGGGGGAAGCCTTAAATGTGCGTTCAGCTCAGGGTATGCTCATACACCAGCTCGTTGCGGGGTACGGTGCCATTTTCCTGCTCGGCGGGGCGCAGCTCGCGGTAGCGCAGCGCCTTGAAAAACTGCTGCACCGGCAGTGCCTTGGCGTGGATGGTGCACCACACCCGGCCCTTGCCCTCGCCCTTGGCCAGCCGCTCGCAGGTCTGCACGATATCCCGGCCAATGGCCTTGCCGCGGTACTCCGGCTTGAGGTACAGGTGCATCAGGTGCAGGGCGGTGTTCTCCATCTTCCACGCAAAGTAGCCGATGAGCTTGCCCCCCAGAAACACCAGAAAATAGTTCACGTCATTGTCGATGTCCTCTTCAATGGCGTCGGCGCTTTGCAGCTCCTCCACAAGGGTGTCCAGCTGCTTGGCGGGGTAGTAGCGCTTGTAGACCTCGTGCCACAGCTCGCTGGCAAGGTCGGCGGTGTTGTGGATGTATTTGGCCTTTGCGACCAGCTTGTAATCAGGCTTCATAAAACTCCTTATACTCTTACGATGTAATCCGGTTTGCGGGGCGCGGCGGGCTTGGGTTCGGCGGCGGGGTAGCCCAGAATGCAGTGGCCTACGCCGATCCAGTCCCCCTCAATGCCCCACTTTTTCAGCAGTGCCTTGCCCTCGGCGGAGTCGAACTCCTCCCGGGCGCGGTTGATCCAGCAGCTGCCCAGCCCCAGCGATGCAGCAGCCAGCATCAGGTTGCCCATGACAAGGCTGCCGTCCTGCACGGCGCAGTTTGCGTGGGCATCGGCCAGCACCACCAGAATGGTGGGTGCGCCGTACATGGGGTCGCTGTCGGTGCCCATGACGGCGGCATTCATCCGGGTCAGCTGGGCGCGGGTAGCGGCATCCTGCACGACCACGATCTTAGCGCTCTGGCGTCCCATAGCGCTGGCGGCGTAGGTGCCGGCCTCCAGTACGGCGTCCAGCTCTGCATCCGTGATCTGCCGGGGCTTGTAGGCGCGGCAGCTGCGGCGGCTGCGAATGGTTTGTAAAGTCTCGTTGGTCATGAAAGATCCCCTCCTTAATAGTGGATGGCTTTATTGTACCACAACCTGCGCCGGAGTGCAAAGTGCCCGCCGGTAAAAAACATTGCTGGCTTCCGAAAACGTTTGCACAGCAAAAACACGGCAGAATGCACAAAAAACAAAAGAAAGATTATGGAAAAGCATTCTTGTTGCCAGCGGACAAATCGGGTATAATAGGGCTACCATAGCGGAAAGGAGTTGTGCTCTATGGCAAAGGCATCGCAGGTCGTCATTATGGAGGGGGAATACTATATTATCAAGTCCCCCAACGGGAAGGTACTGGAAGTAAAGGATTTCAACACGGAGAACGGCGCCGGCATCCAGCTGTGGAGCTATGCGGGCCATCCGTGGCAGCAGTGGCAGTTTGTGGACGCGGGCGAGGGACGCTGGCGCATCCAGAACCGCTTTACCGGCAAGATGATCGATCTGGCACTTGGCGGCGTGGTGGAGGGCACATGGCTGCACCAGTGGAGCCGCACCAGCGGGCTGAGCCAGTGCTGGGCGCTGGAGCCTACCCGCAGCGGACGCACCCGCATCCGCAATGTGCTGGCGGATAAATACATCGACCTTGTGGGCATGAACACCGCAAACGGCGCACAGGCGCAGATCTGGAACTATGTGGCGGGCGGCAATCAGGAGTGGACGCTGGAACGCATCGACCCAGATGTTGTCCAGACCGGCAAGCGCGCCGGAGAAGCCAAAGACCCCCAGCCCACCCCCAGCCAGCGCAAGCACCAGAACGATCTGGTGCGCAAGCTGAACAGCGCAGGCAAGGGCCGCGCCGGACGCAAGGCATAAATCGAAAAACGCTTCCGCTGCTTTGTGTGGGCATCCGCAGCGGAAACACTTCCCAAAGGGCTGCTGCACAGCGTTTCATGCAGCAGCCCTTTTTATGAAAAGAGATACGCGTATGCCGCCGCGCAGCGGCGGCATACGGTAAGCATTCTCGCCCTCTGGCGGAAAAACATCGGACAAAAAAGGAGAACCACCCATGAACTTAGGCGCATTTATGGACCCGGAATTTCCCATCTTCAGCACCACTTTGTGCTATCTGGAGCGGGAGGACGCTTATCTGATGCTGCACCGCATCAAAAAGCAGGACGACTACAACCACGACAAATGGGTGGGCGTGGGCGGCAAATTTGAGCGGTTTGAAAGCCCGGAGGACTGCCTTGTGCGGGAGGTGCGGGAAGAGACCGGCCTGACCCTGACGCGCTACCGCGCCCGGGGACTGCTGACCTTTGTGTGGGGCAACATGACCGAGTTCATCCACCTGTATACCGCCGACCGGTGGGAGGGTGAGATGATCAGGGGCGATGCCTGCGCCGAGGGAGAATTGCAGTGGGTGCAAAAGTCTGAGGTGCAAACGCTGCCCATCTGGGAGGGAGACAAGATCTTTTTCCGTCTGCTGGAGGAAGAGCACCCCTACTTTTCCCTCAAGCTGGTGTATGACGGCGATACCCTGAAACAGGCCGTGCTGGACGGAAAACGCATTGTTTAAAAATGTACGGATGCAGAAACCTATGGTGGGATGCAACCGTTTGGACAAAATGTACAAAAAAGAAAAGAATTTTCAGCACTTAAATCAGGACGCGTGCAGAAAAAACAAAAAATACTGACAAGCGTACCGTTAAACAAGGACTTTTGGTGCATTTTAATAGAAAAAAGAAAAAACCACTTCCTTTTTTTGCAAAAATATGTTACTATTCTGTTACGGAACTATGGACAGCCTGCAACCAGAGACTGTCTGTAAACACAAACATTCTTTAAGGAGGAATGTGTCTTATGATGAAGTATCTCCAGAAACTGGGCAAAGCTCTGATGCTTCCCGTCGCTGTGCTGCCGATCTGCGGCATCCTGATGGGTCTTGGTTATGCCCTTGCTCCGGGCGTTATGGGTGTTCCCGGTGCACCGACTTCCGGCGCAGCATACACCGTCGGCTTCCTGCTGGTCAAGGCAGGCGGCGCTCTGATCGATAACATGGCTTGGCTGTTTGCCATTGGTGCCGCTGTCGGCCTTGCTGACAACGATGGTACCGCAGGTCTGGCCGGTCTGGTCAGCTTCCTGATGATGCAGCAGCTGCTGAACCCCGGCGTGGTCAGCATGGTGCGCACTCTGGAAGAGGGCACCGCTACCTACATCGCCTTCCAGAAGGTCGCCGGCAACTCCTTCATCGGCATTCTGGCCGCTGTTGTGGGCGCTGCCTGCTACAACAAGTTCAAGAATATCCAGCTGCCTGACTGGCTGGCATTCTTCTCCGGCAAGCGCTTCGTTGCGATCGCTACCGGCGTGATCTCCATTCTGGTGTCCGTTGTTCTGCTGTTCGTCTGGCCCGTCATCTTTGGCGCGCTGGTCGCTCTGGGCAAGGGCATCGCTGGCATGGACGGCATTGGCGCCGGCATCTACGCCTTCCTGAACCGTCTGCTCATCCCCACCGGCCTGCACCACGCTCTGAACAACGTGTTCTGGTTCGACACCATCGGTCTGGGCGACCTGAGCCACTTCTGGGCTGGCGAGACCTCCGCTGATGTGGGCTGGAGCCTTGGTATGTACATGTCCGGCTTCTTCCCCTGCATGATGTTCGGTATCTTGGGCGCTGCTCTGGCTATGATCAAGACCGCTAAGAACAAGAAGGCCGCCATCGGTCTGGTTCTGTCCGCTGCAATCTGCGCATTCGTCTGCGGCGTTACCGAGCCCTTCGAGTTCGGCTTCATGTTCCTGTGCTTCCCGCTGTACGTTGTGTACTCCGCTCTGTACGGCATCTTCACCGTAATCACCTACTACTCCGGTTTCCGTGCTGGCTTCTGCTTCTCCGCAGGCGCTACCGACCTGGTGTTCTCCGCTTCTCTGCCCGCAGCTGCTAAGACTTGGATGATCATTCCTCTGGGCATCGCAGCATTCCTGGTGTTCTACTTCGTGTTCTACTTCGCCATCACCAAGTTCGACCTGAAGACCCCCGGCCGTGAGGATGACGACGAGGAAGCTGAGAAGAAGGTCGTTCTGGCTAACAACAACTACACCGAAGTCGCTTCTGCTGTTCTGGCTGCTGTCGGCGGCAAGGAGAACGTGAAGGATGTTGGCTACTGCGCAACCCGTCTGCGCTTTGAGGTGCTCGACAACGCTAAGGTTGACGAGAAGGCTGTCAAGGCTGCCGGTGCTGCCGGTGTCATCCGTCCCAGCAAGAACGCTTGCCAGGTCATCATCGGCACCAAGGTGCAGTTCGTGTACGACGAGCTGAAGAAGATGCTGTGATCCTGCACTTCTGAAAAGAATGAACTGCAAAAGTCTGGTTGATTTTGCAGCATGAACCGGGCCGCCGGGGGCGGGGTGCACAGCGCCCCCTCCCGGCGGCCCGTTCTTTTTGCACGGCGGTACAATGTTTACGCAAAAGGACTTTTGAAAAAACACCCGGCGTGCTATACTGGGTGAAAAGAAAAAAGAACGAGGTGTTTTGTATGATCCTTCAGAATGCACTGGTCTATACCCCGCGCCACACCTTTGAGCGCGGCACCATCGTCATCCGCGATGGCCGCATCGTGCCCTTTGCCGCCCCGGAAGAGGGCGAGGAGGTGCTGGACGCCGAGGGTCTGTACGCACTGCCGGGCCTTGTGGATATCCACTTCCACGGGGCAATGGGCAAGGACTTCTGCGACGGCACCGAGGAGGCTATCCAGACGCTGGCAGATTTCGAGGCAAGCAAGGGTGTGCTGGCCATCTGCCCCGCCACCATGACCTACCCCGAGGAGATCCTGAACAAGGTGATGGACGCCGCTGCCGCCCATAAAAACGGCAAGGGTGCCGACCTTGTGGGCATCAACATGGAAGGCCCTTTCATCAGCCCCAAAAAGGTGGGTGCGCAGAACCCGGAGTATGTGCAGGGCGCAGACGCCGCCATGTTCCGCCGCCTGCAGAAGCGTGCTAATGGCCTGATCAAGCTGGTGGACGTTGCCCCCGAGGAGCCGGGCAATCTGGACTTTATCAAGGAGTGCCATAACGAGGTGCGCATCTCCATCGCCCACACCTGCACCGACTACGACACCGCCGTCAAGGCTTTTGAGGCCGGTGCCACCCACATGACCCACCTGTACAACGCCATGTCCGGCATCACCCACCGTGCGCCCGGTCCCATCATTGCGGCCATGGAGCACGATGCCGAGGTGGAGCTCATCACCGATAACGTGCACATCCACCCCGCCGTGGTGCGGTTCACCTTCAACACCTTCGGGGACGACCGCGTCTGCCTGATCGCAGACAGTGCTATGTCCTGCGGCCTGCCGGACGGCCAGTACAGTCTGGGCGGACAGGCTATCACAGTCAAGGGGCCCCGCGCTACCCTGACCGAGCGCCCGGACACCATTGCGGGCAGCAACACCTGCCTGTACGACTGCATGAAGCGCGCCGTGCTGGAGATGAATGTGCCGCTGGAAAGCGCCGTCCGCGCCGCCAGCGAGACCCCCGCCAAGAGCATCGGCGTGGATAACGATTACGGCAGCCTTGCCGCCGGACGCTACGGCAACGTCATCCTTGCGGATAAGGAACTGAACATCAAGGCGGTCATCCAGAAGGGCGTCCGCATCGTCTGAGTTTTGTAAAAAAGTAATGCCGGACAGCCGCAGGCCGCCCGACATCACGCTGTAAAAATATATTTTCCGCAAAAAAGAGGCCGCTGCGCGATTGCAGCGGCCTCTTTGTGATGCAAAAAAATCAGACCTTGAACAGCGGGGTGCCGGGGGCGACATCGCCCTCTGCCAGCATCTTCACTTCATCGCCGGCACCATCGGTCACGATGATGGCGGTGGCGGTGGGGTGACCTGCGGCGCGGACGGCGTCCAGATCCACCTTCAACAGCGGAGTGCCTGCGGTGACCTTCTGGTTCTCCTTGACCAGAGCGGTAAAGCCCTGACCCTTCATGTCCACGGTGTCCATGCCGACGTGGATCAGCAGCTCGATGCCGTCGTTGCTGGTGATGCCCACAGCGTGCAGGGTGGTGGCGATCTGGGTCACAGTGCCGTCAAAGGGGGCGTATACGGTGTCGCCGGTGGGCTCGATGCCGCAGCCGGGGCCCAGAATGCCCTGTGCAAAGGTTTCGTCCGGGATGTCGGCCTGTGCCAGCACCTTGCCCTGCAGCGGGGTCAGCACGGTCTTGCTCTGGTTGGTGAACTTAGCGGTGTTTTCGTCCTTGGACTTGCCGCCAAAAAGCTTGTCAAAAAAACCCATAAGTATCATTCCTTCCTGTCATCATGCAAGGGCGGCAAAGGTAACAAAATGTTTGCCGACCCTGAAGTGTTTACCTGTATAAAAAGATACCATATCGCGCACCAAAATGCAAGAAAAGCGTGGACTTTTTCTCCATGCTATCAGGGCAGAGGAGGCTGTTTTTTACCGAGGGTGCAGAACAGCAAAAAAGACACCGGCCGAAGCAGGTGTCTTTTCGGGTTCCCGGGTGCAGCCACGGAAGCGTCACTTCCCGGCGGGTCTGCCTTCCCCGCCTTTGGAGCGGTTCAGGGTGGGGTGGTGCTTCTCGATGGACTGCTGCTCGTGCTCCCGGCGGGTGCGGGAGGTGGAGCGGCCGTCCGCCACCATGTACTCAAGGGTGCTGCCGCAGCCCTGACCGGTGGGCAGCTTACCGCTGCGGATATGCTCCCGCATACGCCGGGCGAGATCGTTGGTCTCCCCGATGTATGTAATGCAGCCGGAGCCGTCCCGCATCCGGTACTCGCCGGGACTGTTGGGCGGCCTGTGTCCGGCCCCGGTGGTGGGGTCGTATTTCCACGGGCGGCCTGCCTTGTAGATGGACATAGGGTACCTCCTTATCGGTGACCTCCGCGCTTGCGGAGGGGAAGTTCTGCGGTAGGAAAACTGGCGGGGAATGCGGGCTGCAGCGGCTGCTGCGGCAGATGCTGCGGCTCTGTGGAGCACTGCGCTTTGCCGCAGTACCGGCACACCAGACCGAGGTCGCCGATCGAGGGGTTATAGCGGTAGGTGCGGCGGCAGTGGACGCACTGCCGGGTCATGGGCAGCAGGCTCATGCTGAGACCCTCCTTTCCGGGTCAGTGGCGGTCGCTGCCGTGCTCCCGGGCGTTCCGGGAGATCTCGGCGGCGTCGGACAGGGCCTTGAGCCCTATGGCGGCGAGGAGCAGCCCGCTGACGGGCGGGGTGGTGGAGACCACAGCGGTCGTTACCGCAGTGAGAAGCGTGAACATACGGACACACCTCCTTTCAGGTGCAGAAAAGGCTTCAGGCCAGCGCGGATGCGCGGCGGCGCTGCTGGTCGGCGAAAAGCGCGGCACCGCAGACGGCACCGCCCAGCGTGCCGATGGCGGCGGTCCGCACGGCGTTTGTGCCGGTGAGGGCGGCAAGGGCGCTGCACAGTGCGCTGCCCACGTTGATGCCGGCGATCATGGTGCTCAGGAGCTCCACGGAAGACACCTCCTTTCCTGCCTGAATGCTCAGGCGAGCTGGCGCGCTGCGTCCCCGGCACCCTGCACGGTGCAGGCTGCCGCGGTGGTCCCGGCACCGATCAGGGTGCCGACAGCCGTGCCGGTGGTGACGGACGTGCCGGTGATGGTGGCGATGGCGCCGCCGATGGTGCCGCCCAGCGTAGCGCCGGTGAGAACGATAGAAAGAATAAACATGATAGACCCTCCTGTTGCAGATCACATGAACGAAAACGAAACGAGCCGGAACCTGCCCGGGAAGCCGCGCTCCGGCGGCTCCCGTGGGGGTGGCTCCCTTGACTGTGGCTTTATTATACAGCAGCCGGAATGGAATTCCTAGGTGACAAAAAATTTTATTTTTTGTTCCAATTCTGGCAGAAATATGCTATAATCGCCTTATAAAAGTACCGTCATGGGACAAACAATTGTTTTTAAGCCTGCGGAGGTGCAAGATGCTGTTTTCGGAGCTTGAGGAAATTCTGGAGGATCTTTCCAGAAACAAACAGCGGCTGACCGTGAGCCGCCATGCCTACAATATCCTGCTTCAGGATGATGAGATCTTTGAACCGGACAAAAAACAAAATCGCGCCGGTGGCGACCCCTCTTCTACACTGGTCAACCAGCTTTTCCAGAACCTTTACGAAACGGCGGAGTCCTCCATTTGGATGCGGCTCGGCGCGGAAAAGGAAAAGCTGGCCGAGCGGTTCAAGGGGCAGGAGAACGCCGAAGCCTGCACCGGGGCGGTGCTTGCGCTGCTGCAGGAACAGCTTGAAGAAAAGGCGCGCTGCCGCCAGCAGGACAAGGGCTGCTCTTTTTTTATCCGGCTCAGCAAGCCCGTGCTGGAAGCGCTTGCTTCCGACGAAGTGCGGAAGGATGCCGCGTTTTACGGCGACAAGGTCGGCAGCTACATGAAAGCACTTCTGGAGGAATATTGCGCGCTGCCCTATGCGGAGCGGGAACGTATCTATTATAGGCAGCAGCTGCAAAGCATCGAGCTGGCCATCACCAGGCAGGAAAAGCTCAAGCTCACCCTGAGCAGCAGAAAAAAGCTGACAGGGGGCGCGGCTGCGCCGAACAATATCACCTACCTGAAACCCCTGTGTGTCCAGAAGGACACCGAGCAGCTCTACAATTACCTTGTCGGCATGACCTCTGCCCAGCCAGGCGGGCCATGGGGCATGGGGTGTGTCCGGCTCAGTTCCATCAAAAAAATCAGCAGCCTGAAATGCGGCGGGTTCATCAGCGCTGACGACCGGCGGAAGATCGCAGAGGCGATCCAGAAAAACGGGGTGCAGTACCTGCCGGAGCAGGGGGCAGGGCAGACCATCCTTGTCCGGCTGACGCCATCCGGGGAAAGAAAGTACCAGCAGATCCTTCATCTCCGGCCGCAGTACGCCCGGAAAGAAGGCGCAGTGTACACCTTTACCTGCACGCAGCGTCAGGTGGAAAACTACTTTTTCAAGTTCGGCCACGATGCAAAGATCCTTGCCCCGCAGGAGCTGGCAGATAAATTCAAGCGGATGTATGAATCGGCGGCAGAGCAGTACGAGTGAAAAGCCGCAAAGTCCTTTCCCGTGCGGCTGCTAATTTTCACTTTACAAACGCCGCAAGAACCGTTACAATTACAATCAAAGCAATGCCGAAAGGCCGTTCGTTTTCATCCACCGTGCGCAACCGTTCCGACAGCGCCGGGGCTGCGCAAAACGCTCTTATCAGGAGGTTTTTTGCATGAAAAAGATCACGCGTCGTACCGTTCTCCGTGCCTCGGGGCTGGCAGCCGCCTCGCTGGCTCTGTCCGGCTGCGCACCCGCCGGCAGCGCCTGTGTGGGCAACGGCTTTTCCGACTGGCTGCAGCAGACCTTCGGAAAGGGCGGCAGCGCCGCCTCTTCAGAAAGCACCGAAGCCGCTGCCCCGGACGCCGGAGCGGCGTCTGAAGCCCCGGCAGAAAGCGCCGACAGCAGCCTGCCCGCCTACAACGCCGACCCGCTTACCGGCGAGCCCCGCCGCAGCAATGGCCGCATGGTGGGCGTGATGGTGAACAATATCAGCAACACCCAGCGGCAGAACGCCCGCCCGCAGCGCGGCCTTGGCTCGGCCGACCTGCTCATCGAGAGCAAGGTGGAGGGCGGCATCTCCCGCTTCTGCGCGGTGTACTATGACGCCAATGCCATCCCGGAGGTGGGACCGCTGCGCTCCGGCCGCGACCAGTTTTTGCAGCTGCTCATGCCGTGGCAGGCGCTGTACTACCATGACGGCGAAAGCGCCCCCTGCACCAAGTTCATCAACGTGTACAACTACTCCGGCCTGAACATCGGCGGCAAGAGCTACTTTGACACTCCCACCCATCCCCATGTGGCGCACCGCGACAGCCGCGGCCGCAACGTGGCCTACGAGCACACCGAGTTCACCTCCGGTGCCGAGATCCGGCAGGCCGCTGCCAACGCGGGCATCGGGCTGCAATACCCCTACGAGAGCACCTTCTTCCGCTTTGCGGACTACCGCACCGGCGCAGAGAACAAGATGTCCGGCGCTGCCGCCGCCAAGACCATCAACATCGTGCACTCGGACAGCTACAAGACCACCTTCAGCTACAACCGCTGGGAACGCCTTTATAAAATGTCCATGTACAGCCGCGCCGACGGTGCTTTTGAGAACACTGTGGACGAGCTGACCGGCAAGCAGCTTGGCTTTACCAACCTGCTGGTCTGCTTTGCAGGCATCGCGGACTACCCCGGCAACTCCGGCGGCGTGCAGCAGGTGGACTATGTGTCCGGCGGCGAAGCCTATTTCTTCACCCGGGGCGCAGTGCAGCGCGGCACATGGCAGAAGGCTTCCCCGGAGCACCCGCTCAAGGTGTATGCCGCCGATGGCAGCGAGATCTGCTTCAACCGCGGCAAGACCTATCTGGCCATTGTGGATGACGACGAGTGGCAAAACTTCAACTATCAGTAAGGGGAGAAGCCCATGAAACGCAAATGGAGCCTGCGCCTTGGTGCAGCCGTGCTGTGCGCGGTGCTGCTGGGCAGCTGCGGGAGCACCGCCGCTGCCCCCGCAGAAAGTACCGCCCCGGCAGACCCGCTTACCGGGCAGCAGCTGCTGTACCCGGAGCAGCGGGCGGCGGCGGTGGTCATTGAGAACACCACCGGCAGCACCACGCAATGGGGCATCGGCAGCGCCTCGGTGGTGCTGGAAGCCCTGACCGAGAGTGGCAGCTCTACCGAGCTGTGTCTGGTATACCCCGCCCTTGAGGCCATGCCCATCGTAGGGCCGGTAACGCGCGGGCAGGACTTATACTGGCGGCTGCTCAGCGGGCAGCAGGTGCTGCCCATCCAGTGCGGCAGCAGCGCGTATTCCAAGCGGTATCTGGAATACTATAACCTCCGCGCGGTGGACGCGCAGGAGGTGGGGCGCAATGCTTTTGCCAGCACCGGTTACAGCTGGAACAGCACGCCCTTGTGGCGCACCAGCGGCAAGGCGGTGGCCTCGGTGCTGGACAGTTTGAGCATCTCCACCGCCGTGAACCAGAACACCGTCTCCGGCAGCGAGAGCGAAACGGCAGGCGTGCTGCCCACCCTGCTGCCCCAGCGGGACACCGGCCATCTGCCGGACGCAAACGCCGCAGATGCAGTAAAAGTGACCGTGAATTTCCAGTCCGGCGGTGCCACCGGCTTTGTCTACGATGACGCCCTTGCCACCTACGGGATGCTGCACGCGGACGGCACCCCCCAGCTGGATGCCAACACCGGCACACAGGCGGCCTTTGACAACCTGCTCATCCTGTACAGCGGCTCCTCCCTGCGGGATGACGGCCGCACACTGGACTACGACCTTTCCATGGGCGGCGGTGTCTGGCTGAACGGCGGGCACCTGTGGCAGATCACATGGACGCAGGGCGTAGAGAGCACCCTTGCCCTCTACGATTCCAACGGCAAGCCGCTGAACCTCCCGGCAGGGCGCAGCTACATTGCCCTGCTCTCCAGCCTTACCGGGCAGGAGCTGCTGGTGCAAAGCAGCACCGGCGAAGCGCTGGTAGGCGCTGGCTGATCTCCGGCAACTGGACGATTTTGAATACGCTCCGCGTTGCTTTGCGCATATTCAGCGGAAAATTTATTATTATAATTTGCGGCTCAGAAACGTCTGCGGACGTTTCTGAGCCGCTTTTTCACGGGAGGGGGCACAGCGGTAAACGGCATTTGCTGCAAAAAAAGAGCCATTGCACGCAAACTTGTGCAATGGCTCTTTTACTATGCTGTTACAGATCCACCACGCTGCCGACCTCGGCGGGGGTGGTGGGCACGGGGCCCAGAGCGGCTTCGTCAGCATCGCGGCGCACCGTAAAGATGGCGCTGCGCCCGGCGGCAAAGTCCGGGTGCCAGGTCAGCTCAAGGGTCTGCCAGTCCTCCGGCACGGCGCAGAAGCAGTGCAGCAGCGCACCGCGCCCGGCGGCAAGGTTCAGGGTGAACACCGAAGCATCCGCCGCATTCTCGCTGTACAGCGGGGCGGCAAAGCTGCCGCAGGGCACACTCTGGCCGTTGCAGGCAGCGGTTACGCCGGTGCCCATGCTATACAGCTGCTCCCGGGTGCGCAGACCCCGGCTTTGCAGATAGCTGGTATCCACCGGCAGGCTGGCTGCCGAGAGGTTTTCCACCGAGAGGTACACCAGCACGCCGCCCAGCTCCGGTGCCGGGGCATAGCCCAGCAGCTCCACGGCGGCTTTGCCGTCCAGCAGGGCAGGCTCGCCCGCAAGACACGGCTGCTGCGCCGCAACGCAGACCCCGGTAAGCAGCGCAGCCGCAAGGCTGACCGCACCGGAACCGGCACATTTCAGGAATGACCGGCGGGAGATGGATTGGGACATGACAGCGTTCCTCCTGTATACGATACAATACACTACCCTTTAACAATAAAGGATTCTGCGCGTTCTGTCAAGGGGCAGCGGGAAACTGTAACCCTTTCTTATTCGTAGTTCTCGTTCTCCTCGGCCTCGGCCTGCCCCTGCAGGGTGTCGGCGTAGCCAAAGGGTACGATGTCGATGGCCTCCACCAGCTTGTCCCGCATCCACAGCTGCACATCGGTCTGCACGGTGTAGCCGCAGCCGGGGTCTGCCATCCACTGCTCGGGGTGGCGGGTGGGCACGGCGCGCTGGCTGAGCATACTCATGATCACGCCGCCGTGGGTCACGCAGGCGGCCTCGGTAACGTCCATGCGGATCATGTACTCGAACAGCTTCATCAGGCTGTCGGCGCAGCGGGCGTGGAACTGCTCGGTGGGCTCTGCGCCCTCCGGCAGATAGCCGGAGCCCGGGGTGATCCACTTTTTAAAGTCCTCGTCCTGCACGAGCTCCTTCACAGGTCTGCCCTCAAACTTGCCAAAACCGGCCTCCCGCAGATCGTGCACCGTAAACTGGTGGGCAGCTCCGGGGAACAGGATGTTGGCGGTTTCCACCGCACGCAGCAGGGGGGAAGAGAAAACAGTATCTACCTGCGGGTAGGCGAACCGCTCCTTCAGGTCAGCCAGCTGGGCGCGTCCCTCGTCGCACAGGGGCAGGTCAGTGCCGCTGCCGATGTACAGGCCCTGCAGGTTGCCCGCGGTTATGCCGTGGCGGATGAGATGAAGTTTGAAGGTTTTCATGGATCACACCTCTTTTGGTTTAAAATTACGGATGGGGCTTAGCCCTCGGCGCGGTTGACCTCCACGGTAGCGGGGAACACGTTCATGTCCAGACGGCAGTTGTCGCGGATGGTCACGCTGGTCAGGGCGTTGCAGTCCTTGAATGCGCCGGTCTTGATGTAGCCCACGCTCAGGGGGATGTTGACCTCGGTCAGGGCGGTGCAGCCGTTGAAAGCGCCGGCCTCGATGTACTCCACGCCGTCGGCGATGTTCACGGTGGTCAGGGCAGTGCAGTCCTTGAAGGCGGTAGCGCCCACGCTGGTAACGGTGCCCTCCACCTCAATGGTGGTGATCTGGTCGGCCTGATCAGCCCAGGGAGCCGGGGCGTCCTTGGTGAAGTTGGTCATACGGCCGGTGCCGCTGATGGTCAGGGTGCCGTCAGCCAGTGCCCAGGTCACGCCCTCGCCGCAGCTGTTGTTGGTGGCAGCAGCGGTGGAAGTAGCCACAGAAGAAGCGGCTGCGGAAGAAGCAGTGGTCTTGGAGCCGCCGCAGCCGGTCAGGGCGATGGCGGCGATCAGGACAGCAGCGGCAGCGCTGCACAGACGGACTTTGCGCTCGAGTTTCATGGTGAAGTTTCCTCTTTCTTATTCTTGGTATATTACCTTTTATAGCGTCTGGCTTGTCCTTTGCAGATTTGTGCGCCGGTCAAGAACAGTCGCCAAAAAGAGATTATAGCACAAACTTTGGAAAGATGGAACCACCCATTTGAAAATTTTTTGTTTCGAAAAAGACGTGCTTTCACAACGTCTGTCGGTTTTTTGCCGCGGTGGAAACACAAAATCTATGTGTTAATACCCATAGTTTAGCATAGATGTGGGGCACCCGGCAAGACTTTTGACAATAATGACGAAAAAAGACGAAAAATATCGGCATTTTTCTTGCTTTACAAGTCGTTTTCCAATGTGTATAATCAACCTGTTGTAAACCAAAAACAAGGATGTTACCAAAAAATAGATCCTTTGGAGATTGAGGAGAGCACACCATGGAGTTCAATCGTATCATCAAGCTGCTGCGCAAGGAGCGCGGCATCACCCAAAAGCAGGCGGCAGAGGATCTGGGGGTCTCTCAGGCGCTGCTGTCCCACTACGAAAAAGGCATCCGCGAGTGCGGCTTGGACTTTGTGGTGCGGGTGGCAGACTATTATAATGTTTCCTGCGACTACCTGCTGGGGCGCAGCGCCGAGCGCAACGGAATGATGCTCTCTGCCGAGGATCTGCCCAACCCCGAAAAGATGAAGGACAACGTCTACCACGGCAGCGTGCTGCCCACCATGAACAAAAAACTCATCTCTAACAGCCTGAACGTGCTCTACGCCAAGATCGGCCAGTGCCACAGCAAGGCACTGACCACCGAGGTGAGCGCTTACCTGATGATGGCGGTAGCCAAGATGTTCCGGCTGCTCTACTCCGCAGAGCCGCACAATGCTTCCAGTATGTTCAGCATTGAGCCGCACCGTTGGCACGGCTATTCCGACGCTGTGATGCGGATGGCTGAAGCCAATGTGGAGGCACTGCTGGACGGACAGGATGTGAACGGCGGCGAGGGCGTCAAGGACCCTGCCTGTCTTGCCATGACTACCGAGAGCCTGACGCGGGAATTCCCGCTGTACACGCCCAGCCTGTTAAATTTGGTCAAAACCAGCGAGACCCACGTCAAGGGGCTTTCGCCGCAGGAGTGACCTCGCTTGTGAAATTGTTGTAAAGAATCGCCCCGGGCTCTTGCATCTGTGCACAGGAAACGGTATAACCAAATAAGAAAGAAAAAAGAAAATCACCCTTCAAGGAGGATATAACGTTATGTCTACTGTCATTTCCCGCCGCAGCTTCCTCAAGTGCACCGGTGCATCCGCCGCTGCACTGGGCGCAGCCAGCCTGCTGGGCGGCTGCAAGTCCAACGGCAGCGATACCGTGGTGGAGGTCAAGGTGGGCGATACCGTCCGCAACTGGAACGGCTTGGGCGTGCAGCTGACCAGCGTGTTCCACCTGACGCAGGACCCCGTGCAGCCGGCAGGCTATGAGTATCTGGGCGTGCGGGTGACCACCGTCAACCGCAGCAAGACCGAGAGCTACGCCATCGGCGCACAGGGCATTGATGCCATCAACGAAGCCTACCCCGTGCCCCCGCTGGAGAACGTGGACGCAAACTTTCAGGCCATGGCCGCCGCTACCCCGGATTTTACCGCCGTCTGCGATGACCAGCCCGCAGCCTGCTGCGCCAATATCTCGCTGTACAACGCCAATTCCCAGAGCTTTTCCGATGTGGAGAGCCTGCCCCCGCAGGGCAGCGCCTATATCGTGCTGATGCTCATGGTGCCCAAGGACTGGAAGCAGCTGAAAGTCACCTATGTGCCTACCTTCCTGGAGGGCAAGAGCCTGACCTTTGTGATGAACGCTTCCGACGTGATCCGCAGCTGATAGAATTGCCAGAAAAACTGCTTAAGCTTCGTCTAAAATGTACGATGCTGCCACAAAATCTTCACATTTGTTTTGCGGAAAATCATTGACATTTTTCTCTGTTTCGCCTATTGTATAGGTAGTGCCCTATGGCAGAATCTGTATTGATGTGTCCTGAAGGAGGAACGAATATGACTGGGGAATTTTCCCGCCGCTCTTTCCTGAAATATACCGCACTTACCGCTGTGGCCGTAGCGGGCAGCAGCCTGCTGAGCGGCTGTGAGTACGGTTACAATCCGGTGCAGCACGCCCCCGGCACCAGCAATGTTGTGCTGAAGGTTCGTACCACGCTGGACCGGGTGGAATACGATGAAGATTCCAACACCACCTTGTTCCGGCTGGTGGTGACCAACGGCCGTAAAAACGCGCTGGAGGTCACTAAGGCAAACTTTGCCGTAAAGGCAGACGGATACTTGGCCTACCAGAACGACAAGTTGCAGGTGACTAGCCCGGATTCTCTGAGCCATCAGGTCAAGCAGGGCGAGACCTTCACCTATTATGTGAAAGCAAAGGGCCTGAACGCGCTGACAGACGGCCCTGTGACCCTTACCTACTACCCTGACCTGCAGTACAGCGAGTTCAGCGCCAACTGGGAGCTGGCCGCAGACGTTCTGGAGCCGGATCTCTCCGATTCCACCACGACCTGACCCCCTTGGCCGGAAGAACATACTGGTAAAAAACGGAGGAACAAACCATGTCTTATACATTTTCCCGCCGCGCATTCCTGAAGTATTCGGCGGCCACCGCTGTGGCTGTGGTCGGTGCCGGTCTGCTGAACGGCTGTGAATATCAGGATCCCAAGAACCCGGTCTGCAAAACGCTGCCCGGTGCGATCACCAGCGAGCTGCCGGTGAGAGCCGGCCTGAGAAGCATGAAGATCGAGGGTGGAACCTGCACCCTGATGGTGGATATCGAGTCTGCCCGTCAAAACCCCATCCCGCTGGACCCCTACCGTTTCTCTGTTGCTGTAAAGGATGTGGAGGGCAAGCAGGTCTACTTCAGCGATACCTACGGCGGCGTGCGTATTCTGGACGCCGAGAACAGCCTGATCTACAAGAAAAAGCCCATCACCATCCATCTGGCAGCCGACCACTTCCCTGCTTTGGATGAGGGTCAGACCGTGGTGTTCAAGTACATTCCCATCCGCGAAAACTCTGAGTATTCCATGAACTGGGAGATCACTAAGGAAGTGTACGATGCGTTCAACGAGTCGTCGTCCGGTTCCGGTTCCAGCGGGGCATCGGAGCCCGATGCGAGCACTACCGCCTGACCTTTGAAGCACGACCACAGGCCGCCGCACAAAGCTTTGTGCGGCGGCCTGTTTTTTGTGTGTAAAACTGCTTTAAACAGCGTACTGCCGATTCAGGCCGCAGCAGTCGGCCTTTGCCCTGCGCGCTTTGCGCGGTACATGGAGAAAAGTGTTGACGGCAGCAGGCTTTTTTGTTATACTATGTAAGGTTTATTATGGAGATGTATCGAAGTGGTCGTAACGAGAACGACTCGAAATCGTTTTGTCCTTAACCGGGCACGTGGGTTCGAATCCCACCATCTCCGCCAACAAAAGGCATCGGCTTAGGCTGATGCCTTTTTTGCGGCTAAGATGGTGAGGATGAGAACAGGGCGGCGGTCCGCAGACCGCAAGCAATCAGCCCAGTGCAACGACGACGACCGCTGCCTGTGGCAGAAACAGGGAGGAGTTGTTGGGGCAGCGTTCTGATTTTTCAAAGCCCTGCCAAGGGGCTGCGGAAAAATCAGCAAACGCAACCCGTTGCTGTTGCTTAGCCCGCGGGAGAATATCCACCATCTCCGCCAACAAAAGGCATCAGCTCAGGCTGATGTCTTTTTGTTTTTCCATCCCTCCAAAAGGATGTATCAATGGTTGTAGTTCAAGATCTTCTCAAGCGTATCCGTAAACCTGACATCCTGCTCCTTCGTCCGCTTTGGGCTCCCCTTGGGGTGCTTTCCTGCGCGGAGGAGCTTTTTGTTTTCATAACGCCGCAACATGAGGGCGTCTATGTTGTCGGCGGTGTATTCCAGACCATTCTGGTTCAGCACCCGGGCGCACTTGGCAAGGCACATACTCGCCAGCCCGTAGTCCTGTGTCACGACGATATCCCCCGGCTTTACCCGGTTGACGAGGGCAAAATCTACGCTGTCAGCCCCTTTATCGAACACCAGCGTCTGCGCACCTTCCCGCTCGATTTGGTGAGCTGTGTCGCACAGGATGATGACAGGAACGCCGAACTGTTTTGCAATCTGCAATGTCAGGTTCACCACCGGACAGCCGTCTGCATCAATCAAAATGGTCATGTGTGTTCCTCCATCGTCCACCGAAAGGCTTTCGCAGTGCGTAGGTCGGCGTCTTTGAAATGCCCGCCGCTGTTCCATTCAAGCGTGCAATCTGTGCTACGCTCTGCAAGCCGACTGTGCAGGGTGCGGATATTATCCCCCACCGCAGCCATGACGGCGTTTTTCGTGTGCTCTTCCTTGTCGCCAAGGCTCAGATAAACGCGCTGCGTCTGCATCGGGCGCTGCTGCTCAAACTCGATCCAGCCAGGAAACCAAACAGAAGGAGATGCAGCGGCGACACCGTAGAACAAATCGGTCTGGGTGGATGCCCACAACGCAAACAATCCCGCCAGCGAATAGCCGCCCAGAATGATTTTGACGTTTTCCGGGAGACGAAACTGCTGCTTCAGCGTGGGAATGACCTGCTCTGTCAGAAAGCGCAGGGTTTCCGCAGCCTTGCCCCCAAAGCCTTGCTTTCCCCACACAGCAGGGGCTTCCCACGGAGATAGTGCATCATTCCAGCTTTCCACCGGAATGGCCGCAAACAGAAAGTGGTGCGCACTCTGCGCAATAACGGTAACCTCGCTTTCCATGCTTTGCAGCTCATGTTCACCGGTCAGTTGGAGCAGTAGGTATTCCGCATGGGCTTCGCCGTAAATGCGGCAAGGTCTGTTCCCGATTTGCATTGTCTGTGCGGTCATTGCGGCATCCTCCCGAAAATTTTCGATAAGCCCAGTATAGCAACTGAAAAATCATTTTGCAATTCAAAAGGTGTTCATAGCCGTAGCAAGCAGGGTCTTCGTACTGTGGAGTCCCCTCGTTGGCACAAAGATACTGCCCCTCTTCGCTCAAGTGGGCGATTCCTTTTTCATGGAGCAGTTCCTTCACAGCTCACTTCAGCTTGCTCAGGTAGCGGTAGATGGTGGCCTCCGAGGAGCCCAGCTGGGCGGCGACCTCACTGACGGCGCCCTTCATATAAAAGATGCCCGCGTGGTGCAAGGACTCCACGATGCGGATCTTCTCCTCCATGGTCAGCCGGTCGGGCGGCAGCCCGGCGCTGCCGGTCACCTCGGCAATGGCGCTGTGCACGGCGTCGGGCAGGGAACTGACAAAGTTCTCCACCCCGATGCCGGTAGAGGAGGGCTCGGTGTGCGCGCCGCAGAGGGTGAGCAGCTCCTGCGCGATGCGGCTGTACTTGCCGGCATCAAAGTTGACGCAGAGCATGCCGATGAGCTGGCCGTTGTCCTTGATGAACATGGTGGAGGAGCGCAGACGCCCCTTGGCCTGCGAAGCGCCCTGATAGCCCGCCAGATAATCCTGCTTTTCGTACATCCGCTCCTGAATGAAGCGCAGCGCCATGTTGGAAAGGGGCGCACCCTCGGTGCGGCCGCTGATGTGGTTGTTGACGATGGCAACAATGGTGCCGTCCTCACTGGTAAGGTCGTGCAGAACTACTTCGTAGTCCGGGCCCAGCGCCTCCCCCAGAAAAGATACCACTACGCGATAAGGCTCAAGTCTTGCATCCATCCCGTTCACCTCTTTTGTACTGCTGGAGCGCGTGAGAAAAAATTCTCACGCGTGTTCTATTGCTATCATAGCAGAAATGACAGAAATTTACAATAAAAAGGTGCATTGTATCCATTGTTTCGTCAAAGTGATGACATTTTTCGGAAGTTTTTGTCACGCACGACAATTTGTTCTCGCGATAAGAAAATATTATTGACAAAATATTCTCACTGCGTTAGGATAGTGTCAGCAAGGGAAGGACAGCCCTTCCCGAAAAACACGGAAATCAACTTTTGAAGATTGACCCGGTGCAAAAGCCTTCACCCCTTGGGGACAGACTTCCCCCGGCCGGGGGAAGTCTTTTTCGGAAAATTGATTTCAGTGCCGACAAATGGAAAAGGAGAAAATCGGATGAAACAGGTGATCGTTACCCCCAATGCTCCCGCTGCCATCGGCCCTTATTCGCAGGGCATCACTGCGGGGCAGACCGTCTATGTATCCGGGCAGCTGCCCATCGATCCGGCCACCGGCCTGATCCCGGAAGGCATCGCCGCCCAGACTGCACAGTCCCTCAAGAACATCCAGGCCATTTTGGCACAGCAGGAGATGACGCTGGCCAATGTGGTCAAGACCACGGTGTTTCTGGCGGACATCAACGATTTTGCAGAGATGAACAAGGTGTACGGCGAGTACTTTGCGCAGCCCTATCCCGCACGCAGTGCGGTGCAGGTGGGCAAGCTGCCCAAGGACGCTCCGCTGGAGATCGAGTGCATTGCTGTAAAGTAAGTTCCCCCGCGCGGGAGGAAAAGAAACGGTGAACCAAATGGATAAACAGATGTTCGTTCGCATCCTGAACAGTGAGATGGAGCTGGCCACGGGCTGTACGGAGCCCGGCGCAGTCGCTCTCACCGCCGCAGAGGCGGGCGCAGCACTCCGCAAGGCGGGCAGCACACGGGTAGAAGCCGTGACCGTCCGCGCCAGCATCAATATTATCAAAAACGCCATGTCGGCAGGCATTCCGGGCACCTCGTATCAGGGCATGGATTACGCCGCCGCCATTGGTGCCGTAGGCGGTGACCCCGTCCACCTGCTGGAGGTCATGAACTATGTGCCCCGGGGGCAGATGGAGGAAGCCGCAGCCCTTGTCAAGGCAGGCAAGGTCAAGGTAGAGGTGGCACAGGTGCCGCAGAAGCTCTACGTTGAAGTGCTTGTCACTTCTGACGGCCACACCGGCCGTGCAGTGGTGCGCGACCTGCACACCAACGTGGTGCTGGTGGAGCAGGACGGCGTGGCGACGCTGGACAAGCAGCACACCGACCCCGCCGCAGCAGGGGACAGTGATGTGGTGACCCCGGAGCAGATCGCAGAATTTCTGACCGTCCGCTCCATCTGGGATTACTGCACTGAGGAGCTGGACCCCCTGCACGACCCCATCGACATCATCCGCAGCGCCGTACAGGTGAACACGACTATCAGCAACGAGGGTCTTTCCAAGGAATACGGCCTTGCCATTGGCCGCAATCTGGAACTGAACTGTCGCAAGGGTCTGATGACCCGTGACCTGACCACCAACGCCATGGTCATCGCTTCGGCCGGTGCGGACGCCCGCATGGCAGGCGCGCCGGTTTCGGTGGTGGCAAACTCCGGCAGCGGCAATCAGGGCATTACGGCTACCATGCCTGTTGTGGCAACTGCCCGCTGGCTGGACATCGACGAGGAGAAGATGCTCCGCGCCGTGACCCTTTCCAACCTGATCGCGATCCGCATCAAGGCCAAGTTTGGCCGCCTGAGCAACCTTTGTGGTGCAACGGTTGCTGCCACCGGCGCAGCCTGCGGCATTGCCTATCTGCTGGGCGGCGGCTACCACGAGGTATGCTGCACCATCCAGAACATGGTGGGCAACATCACCGGCATGGTATGCGACGGCGCAAAGGCCGACTGTGCACTGAAGATCTCCACCTGCGTCAACGCCGCCTGTCAGGCAGCTGCCATGGGCGTGCGCGGTGTGCGGGTGCAGAGCACCGATGGCATCGTGGAGCACAATGTGGAGTATACGCTGGACAACTTTGCCACCCTGAGCACCCACGGCACCAGCGACAGCGTGATCCTTGATCTGATGCTGAACAAACACCTCCCGGAGACGGAATGAGTCTCCCCACCCGGCCCCTTTCCGGGGCAAAAAAAAGAGGTACTAAAGTTATGAAAAAGCTATTCAATAGTCTGCCCTTCCGGCTTTTGCTGGGTATTTTTGTTGGTATCATCCTTGGTCAGCTGTTCAACGAGAACACCATGGGCGTTGTGGTGACCCTGCAGTATATCATGGGTCAGCTCATCACCTTCTGTGTGCCGCTGATCATCATTGGCTTCATTGCCCCGTCCATTACAAAGCTTGGCAAAAACGCCTCCCGCCTGCTGGCAGTGGCCATCGTCATCGCCTATGTGTCCTCTGTCTGCGCCGCTTTCATGAGCATGGGCGCCGGCTACGGCCTGATCCCTCACCTGTCCATCGACAACAATGTTGCCGGTCTGCGCGAGCTGCCGGGCGTCGTTTTTGAACTGAACATTCCCCAGATCATGAGCGTTATGAGCGCTCTGGTGCTGAGCGTTCTGGTGGGTCTGGCTGCCACCTGGACCAACAGCAAGCTGACCTGCGACTTTTTGGCCGAGTTCCAGAACATCGTGCTGGACATCGTGAGCAAGGTCATCATCCCCGTTCTGCCTTTCTACATTGCCGCCACCTTCTGCGGCCTGAGCTACGAGGGCACCATCACCCATCAGCTGCCCGCCTTCCTGCAGATCATTGTCATTGTCATGGCCGGCCACTACATCTGGCTGGCTGTGCTGTACCTGCTGGCCGGTGCTTACTCCGGCAAGAATCCCTGGGAAGTGCTGCGTCACTACGGCCCCGCTTACCTGACCGCTGTCGGTACCATGTCCAGTGCCGCTACGCTGGGTGTGGCGCTGGAGTGCGCCCGCAAGAGCAAGGTCCTGCGTAAGGATATGGTCAGCTTCGGCATCCCCCTGTTTGCCAACATCCACCTGTGCGGCTCTGTGCTGACTGAGGTGTTCTTCTGCATGACCGTTTCCAAGATCCTGTACGGCAAGCTGCCCAGCGTTGGCACCATGATCCTGTTCTGCCTGCTGCTCGGCATCTTCGCCATCGGCGCACCCGGCGTGCCCGGCGGCACTGTCATGGCTTCTCTGGGTCTGATCACCGGTGTCCTGATGTTCGACGACGCCGGTACGGCTCTGATGCTGGCTATCTTCGCCCTGCAGGACAGCTTCGGCACCGCCTGCAACGTGACTGGTGACGGCGCGCTGACCCTGATGCTGACCGGCTACGCCGAGAAGCACGGCATTGCCGATACCGGCGACCTTGAAAGCCCGATCCTGTGATAAAAACCTGCGCACTCCTCCTTAATTACAAGAGACTGTGAACAGACAGTCCCGAAATCTCCGAAAAGCCCTGGCGACCGCAACGGCCGCCGGGGCTTTTGTGCTGCAACCCGGTTTGATATCCGGCGTAATGGGATGAAATTTTTGAAACGCCTTTAAAACCATAAAGTAAAATGCTATACTAGAAGGACATTGGGTGCGCTGAAAATGCGCAGCCTGAAAGGAGCTTTTATGACGCAGCTTTTGATCCGTCTGTTTATACGCCGTCCCAATTCTCCGCAGGATCCCCGCGTCCGTGCCGCCTACGGCAATCTGGCCAGTGTGGTGGGCATGGTGTGCAATATCCTGCTCTGTCTGGGCAAGTTTGTGGTAGGTACCCTGTTCGGCTCGATCGCCATCACCGCCGATGCGCTGAATAACCTTTCGGATGCTTCCTCCAATATCGTCAGTCTGGTGGGCTTCAAGCTGGCCGCCAAGGCACCGGATGCTGAGCATCCCTACGGCCACGCCCGTTTTGAGTATCTGGCGGGTCTGGTGGTCAGCGTGACCATTCTGGGCATCGGCTTCTCCCTGCTGAAGGAATCAGTCACCAAGGTGCTGCACCCCACACCGGTGCAGTTCGGCTGGCTGACCGTGGCGGTGCTGGTGGTATCCATTCTGGTCAAGCTGTGGATGAGCGGCTTCAACCGAACCATTGGACGTATCATTTCCTCCGAGACCCTCATCGCTACCGCCGCCGACAGTCGCAACGACGTGCTGAGCACCGCTGCCGTGCTGGTGGCTGCCATCCTCTGCCGGGTGACCGGCTGGGATGTGCTGGACGGCTTGATGGGCGTGGGTGTGGCGGTGTTTATCCTGATCTCCGGCTGGGGACTGGTGATGGATACCCTGAGCCCGCTGTTGGGCGAAAGCCCCAGCGAGGATCTGGTGGAGCATATCGAACAGACCGTGATGGGTTATCCCGGCGTGCTGGGCGTACATGACCTGATGGTGCATGACTACGGCCCCGGCCATCAGTTTGCGTCCATCCATGTGGAGCTGCCCGCTGAGCAGGACCCGCTGGAAGCGCACGACCTGATCGACAACATCGAGCGGGACTTTATGAAGCACGACCATCTGATGGTGACCATCCACTATGACCCCATCGTTACCTCGGACGCCGCCGTGGGGGTGCTGCGCAGCCGCCTGACCGAAAAGCTGCGCCAGCTGGACCCGGCGCTCTCACTGCACGACCTGCGCATCGTGCCGGGCAAGACCCACACCAATGTGCTTTTCGATCTGGTGCTCCCTGCGGGCTATGCCGGGGACAAGGTGGAGCTGCTGACCCAGATGGAGCAGTTCATCAAAGAGCAGGATCCCACCTATAACTGCATCATCAAGCTGGAACAGAGCTATACGGCTGCGGCTCATAAATGAGGGGGGAGCCGCCCCGCACAGGCTCTGTGCAGATATAAGGAAAGCAGAGGGAAAGTAGTATGCTGAACGAGACCTACCGCGCCATGCTGAACAACAAAAGCGTCATCCGCGAGACCTTTATGTATGGCAGACAGCGCGCTGCCCAGATCGGCAGCGAGAACGTGTTCGATTATTCACTGGGCAACCCCAGCGTGCCCTGCCCGCCGGAGTTCACTGCCGCCATGCAGACCCTGCTGGCACAGGAAGAGCCGGTAAGCCTGCACGGTTATTGCCCTAGTCAGGGCGACCCGGGCTTCCGCACCGCTGTGGCGGCGCATCTGACCGAGACCTTCGGTCTGCCCTATGCGCAAAAGCACATTTTCCCCACCACCGGCGCGGCGGGTGCGATCGCCCACGCCATCCGGGCGGTGACCCAGCCCGGGGACGAGGTGCTGACCTTTGCGCCCTACTTCCCGGAGTACGGCCCCTATGTGGCGGGCACCGGCGCGGTGCTGCGGGTCGTTCCCCCGCAGGCACCCACCTTCCAGCCTAATCTGGATGCCTTTGCGCAGATGCTGACCGAAAAGGTCACCTGTGTGCTCATCAACACCCCCAATAACCCCACCGGCGTGGTCTACTCCGCCGACACCCTGACCCGCATGGCGGCGATTCTGACCGAAAAGAGCGCCCAGTACGGACACAATATCTTCTTGGTCAGTGACGAGCCCTACCGGGACATCGTTTTTGATGGCAAGACCGTGCCTTACCCGGCGGCGTTCTACCCCCACACCCTGACCTGCTTCTCCTACTCCAAGAGCCTGAGCCTGCCCGGCGAGCGTCTGGGCTATGTGGCGGTGCGCCCGGGGTGCGAGGGGGAGGATATCCTTGTGGACATGATGAGCCAGATCTCCCGCTTTACCGGCCACAACTGCCCGCCCAGCATCATCCAGCGGGCGGTCAGCCGCTGCCAGAAGGTGACCAGTGACCTTTCGGTCTACCAGACCAATATGGAGCTGCTGTACCAGAAGCTCACCGCGCTGGGCTTTGAAGTGGAGCGCCCGGGCGGCACCTTCTATATCTTCCCCAAGGCACTGGAGGAGGACGCCAACGCCTTCTGCCAGAAAGCCCGGGAATTCGACCTGCTGCTGGTGCCCAGCGACAGCTTTGGGGTAAAGGGCTATGTGCGCCTTGCCTACTGCATCGACACCGAAAAGGTAAAGCGCAGCCTGCCCGCCTTTGAAAAGCTGGCAGCCGCCTACCGCAAATAACCGGAACGCCCCTGCATGGGGCATAAAATACACAACAAATAGAGGAAAGGGAACCCTGCTATGGAAAAGATCAAGATGACGACCCCGCTGGTGGAGATGGACGGCGACGAGATGACCCGCATCCTGTGGAAGATGATCAAGGACGAGCTGATCCTCCCCTTTGTGGATCTCAAGACCGAGTACTACGATCTGGGTCTGCCCAACCGCGATGCCACCGCAGATCAGGTGACCATGGATGCCGCTCTTGCGAACAAGAAGTACGGCGTGTCGGTCAAGTGTGCCACCATCACCCCCAACGCCCAGCGCGTGGAGGAGTACAAGCTGCATGAGATGTGGAAGAGCCCCAACGGCACCATCCGCGCCGTGCTGGACGGCACCGTGTTCCGCGCACCCATTATGATCGACAGCATCCAGCCGGTGGTCAAGAACTGGAAAAAGCCCATCACCATCGCCCGCCATGCCTACGGCGATGTGTATAAGTGCACCGAGTTCCGCATTCCCGGTGCAGGCAAGGCCGAGCTGGTGTTCACCGGCGCAGACGGCAGCCAGCAGCGTGCCACCGTCTTTGATTTTGAGGGTGCCGGTGTGCTGCAGGGTCAGTACAACAAGGATGATTCCATCCGCAGCTTTGCCCGCAGCTGCTTCAACTACGCATTGGACGTGAAGCAGGATCTGTGGTTCGGCGCAAAGGATACCATCTCCAAGAAGTACGACCACACCTTCAAGGATATCTTCCAGGAGACCTACGACGCCGAGTACAAGGAAAAGTTTGAAGCTGCCGGCATCACCTATTTCTACAGCCTGATTGACGATATCGTGGCGCGCGTCATCCGCAGCGAGGGCGGCTTTGTCTGGGCCTGCAAGAACTACGATGGCGATGTGATGAGTGATATGGTCTCTACCGCCTTTGGTTCGCTGGCCATGATGACCAGTGTGCTGGTCAGCCCGGACGGCAAGTATGAGTATGAGGCCGCACACGGCACCGTCACCCGTCATTACTATAAGTACCTGAAGGGCGAAAAGACCTCCACTAACCCCATGGCTACCATCTTTGCATGGTCGGGCGCCTTCAAGAAGCGCGGCGAGCTGGACAACCTGCCGGAGCTGGTGCACTTTGGCGAGGCACTGGAAGCCGCAAGCCTGCAGACCCTGAACGAGGGCATCATGACCAAGGACCTGTGCGGTCTGGCAGAGGGCATCACCCCCACCGCCGTGGACAGCGAGGGCTTTATCAAGGCCATCCGTGAGCGTCTGGAAGCTAAGCTGGCATAAAACGATTTTCAATATAACATAAAAACCGGAACGATCCACCCGAAAAAGGGAAGATCGTTCCGGTTTATGTTTTAGGCAGGGTGTGCGACAAACTGGAATTTGCCGTTATCTACGCCGATGATGGTATTTCCGGCACCAACACAAAAAACGTGAGGACTTTAACTCTTTTGTGTATAAGCTTTCAGAAAAGGAACAGCAGAAAAAACTATAAACACAGTTTTTTCTGCTGAACATGATTATCAACAATAAAAAAATAAAAATTCGTCACTTTTTACAATGACTTATGCATACCCTTGAACAGTAACAGGCAATCGTATGGATCATTTTTTCTACATCCAGTGGTTTGGCTAGATGTGCGTTCATACCACAGTCCAGTGCATGGCGTACATCCTCTGCAAAAGCATTAGCGGTCATTGCGATGATGGGAATGGAAGAAGCATCCGTCCTGTCAAGCTTCCGGATCTGGCGTGTGGCCTCGTATCCGTCCATCAGAGGCATCATAATATCCATAAGTATCACATCAAATGTCCCCTCGGGGTGACGGGAGAAAAGTTTTACAGCTTCCCTGCCATTGGATACTGCAGTTACCACAGCACCTTCCTCTTCAAGGAGTACCTGTGCCACTTCTCTGTTTATTTCATTATCCTCTGCCAGCAGGATCTTTATGCCCTGAATGGAGTTTCGCTCAGATTCTGGCTCAGAAGAGATATCCGTTTCTTCTGCCTCTTCAAATGGCAAAGTGATCACAAAAGTACTTCCGATACCCGGAGTACTGGAAATCTCAATGGTACCACCCATCTGTTCAAATAGCGCTTTGGCAATGCTCATACCCAGTCCGGTGCCATGATATACACTTCGGGCATCCATATTCTCCTGAGTAAAGGGTTCAAAGATCTTCTCCAGATATTCTTTGCTGATGCCGATTCCCGTATCAGAGATCGTCCATCTGCAGACCAGCGTATGATCATGGGAAGGGAGAGCATGGATCTCCGTATGGATCGTCCCATTTTCTCTGTTGTATTTGATACAGTTACTGTAAATATTCATCATGGCACGACGGAGGTGCAGAGGGCTGCCGTATACAAAGGGATGTTCGTATATCTCCGGTGCGATATGAACGGTGAAATCAATGCCGTTTTTCTGTGCCTGCATATCAATCAGCATCTGTGTCTCTTTTTCATATCTGATCAGATCAAAAGGTTCATGGCTGAGTACAAGTCCACCCTCCTCGATCTTGGACATATCCAGCACATCATTGACAAGAGAGAGCAGATGACTGGCTGAAATGAATGCTTTTTCACGATTACTTTTCAGGAATCCGATATCATTTTCGTGCTTTTTATCAATTTCCAGCAGACCAATGATTCCATTCAGCGGCGTACGCATATCGTGGGACATACGGGAAAGGAAATTGGATTTCTCTGCATTAGCACGTTCGGCAGTATCAAGAGCTTCTTTGAGAAGCTTTTGGTGCCTGATTTCTGATTCCACCACATCGTCCACATTCAAAAATCCCAGAACAATGATACCAGAGTCTTCGTTTTTGATAAAGCGGAACTGATAGTAATGGATACCATCCCTGTCATTTATCCGGTAATTTCCCTTGTATTCGGACTGACCGGACAAAACACTCATTACATTACCCAGTTCCAGTGATTCTTCCAGCATTGTACGATCATCCGGATATACACGCTGCCGGATATAGTCTGAGAGGAAAAGATCATAGGGGTATGTATTGCTGTGTTTTTTGTCCGGATCAGGGACATCGTGGTCTTCCTGCTTGATCACAGAGAGAGTTTTTTCTCTGGGGTTGATCAGGTATACGTTCAGGTAGTTGCTGCTCAGTGTCTGGACAATACTTACCTGTGTCTCATAGGCTTCCTGTGTTCTGGTGACATCCTCACCGTAGAGGATTGCTTCCAGATGGTTATTGGAAGGATTGAGCAGCAGTCTTGTCACATATTTGGAAAGCCTGGTTATATTGTCATCGTAGAGACAGCGGGAAACTCTGGTGACCTCTACCTGACCGTCCTCGTAGCTTTTCATCAGGGAACTGCGGCAAAATGCGTTGATGAAATCGTTTCTGTCCTTTAATGCCGGTATAAAAACAGCAGTCTCTGCAATAAAATGGTCAATGGAAGCGTCAGCATCTATCTTATAGGCCAGGGCAGAAGTGCCTCCGACCTTCAGAATCTTATCATCTGTAAGGTCGAAATGAAAGTAGCCGGCAGCATGGGTAATGGATGCCAGAAGAGAGTGGAGCTGATTTTCATAGATTTTGCGTGCTGTCACATCATTGTCTTCACAGGCCACTGCAATTACGAAATCCCGATAGTCATCGGCGTTTCCGTTTCTGGCAATGAGCAGATAATAGTAATGGACAGTATCTGTGACAACCCTGAAATGGAATTTGAAAGAGGCTTCCTGAGAAAGTCTTTCCAGCAGGGTTTCATAATTCAGGTGTCTGGACACATAGGAACGCTCATCCGGATGAACATATTTCTGGATGAGAAAATCAAATGACAGCGTATAGTCTGCATTATCTTTAATATCCGCAAAAGCATCAGTAAATCTGGAACGATATACGGAGATTTTCCCGGTTTCCCGGTTTACGCCATAAACAGACATGTAGTCAGAAGCAAGCAGGTTGATGGCACCCAGCAGACGGAGAGAGTTCTCACCTGTGGGAATAGACTTTGACAGACTTTCTCCTTCGGCTACTGTGCTGAATACAAGTGCATGTCCTCTGCTACCGTCGGGCTGTACCGTCTCTACTGCATCAACTGTCTCATAAATATGACGGATCGGATCCAGGTAGGTCTTTGGCCCCTGTATCCCCAGTGCTACAGGGCAGGGCGGGCATGGGGAATCAAGCCCCATAAGTGCCTTATAGCATTTCACTCCCGGCTGGAGATTGGGGTACAGTTGTTTGGCAGTGTCGTTATAGCTTAGGATATTATAGTCTTTGTCTATGCTGTAATATCCGGATGAGTGTGTGTTCATAATTTTATACTCCCGGTGTTTAGTGCTTTAAAGTATACTCTTTTTATCAAAAAATAGCAATGATAATGGACGAATTTGTAAAGGTTGTACAACGTTTCGGTTACGGTTCACTCCGTTCTCAGTAACACGCTTAGCGACTTCCATTACTGACAGCCACTCAAGACTCGCTACTGGCGGTTGGTTAGACCTTACCGGACAGGCATTCCACCTGTTAGACTACTCGCCCTTTTCTGGGCGCACAATTCCGAGTTGTTGGTTACAAATGCAGTGCATTCAGCACTTCATTTACGATGTCCAGCGATACCTGCCCCGGTGCACTTGCCTGCCCGGGGTTGGCAAAGGTCATGGCAGAGCCGAAGGCCTCCCCAGCCAGACGGCTCACCGCGCCCAGCGCCCCCATGCTCATGGTGATGACCGGCGTTTCCGGGTGAAGGTCGGCCATTTCGGCAGTAGCGGCCAGCAGCTCCAGCACATCGCTGCGGCACCGGGGCATTACGGCCAGCTTGGGTAGGTCGGCTCCGGCCTGCTGCATCTGCACCATGCGGGAGACGAGCTCTGCCCGGGGCGGGGTCTTGGCAAAATCGTGGCTGGAGCACACCACCGCCACCCCGGCGGAGTGCGCCTGCTCCACCAGTTTGGGCAGGTCTGCCCCGGCGGTGAAGAATTCAATGTCCAGCAGGTCGGCGCAGTCGGTGTCGAGGATCAGGCGCAGAAAGGCAAGGTATTCGGGATGGGAGAGCGCCTGCTCGCCGCCCTCTGCCTTGGTGCGGAAGGTCACCAGCAGAAGCTTGTCCCGCAGGGCGACCCGCAGCTTCTGTACGCAGCGGGCAATGGCAGCGGGGGACTGAAAGCCCTCGAACCAGTCTGCCCGCCATTCCACACAATCGGCTGGCAAGGTTGAAAACTGCGCAGCCTTTTCCAGAATAGCAGCTTCGGTGCGCTCCACAATGGGCAGAATGACCTTGGGGCAGCCCTCCCCGATGCGGCAGCCGCGGATGTTGACACAGGACATGGCACTTCTCCTTTATATAATAAGGATAACTACATCATACAGGATACTGGAATGACTCCATAATACGTTCTGCCCGCCGCCTTGTCAAGAAAAGGCGGCTATTATAATAGGAGAAAAACAGAGGCGTTTTCTGCTCCGCAAAGAAATTGGAAAAAAGATGTCAAAAAGTGTTGACAACTGTCCCGGGGTGTGGTATTATACTTGAGCGCCAAGCGCTGAGACAAAAGAATGACTTCTGAAGTCCCAGCAGGAAGCCCTTGAAAAGAACCAATAGACGCTGAAAAACACCAGTTGACACTGAGATGTACGAAGCGCTCCAAGTTCAAAAACTTCAAAAGCTTCTAAAAAATAAAGCTTGACAAAAAACCGCTTCTGTGGTAAAATAATCAAGTCGTCAGCCGCAAGGCTAAGGCGCACAGGACCTTGAAAATTGAACAATATCGAAAGAACTTGTAACGGAACCTATTTTCGTGTTGGAAAAACACGTTAAACAATTCCAAACAAAAGTAATTCACACAGGACGCAAGCGATTGCGTGCTGAGCGAAACAAGATTTAACACTTTTAAGTGATAAATATCATTTATAAAGAGTTTGATCCTGGCTCAGGACGAACGCTGGCGGCGCGCCTAACACATGCAAGTCGAACGAGCGAGAGAGAGCTTGCTTTCTTGAGCGAGTGGCGAACGGGTGAGTAACGCGTGAGGAACCTGCCTCAAAGAGGGGGACAACAGTTGGAAACGACTGCTAATACCGCATAAGCCCACGGGTCGGCATCGACCAGAGGGAAAAGGAGTGATCCGCTTTGAGATGGCCTCGCGTCCGATTAGCTAGTTGGTGAGGTAACGGCCCACCAAGGCGACGATCGGTAGCCGGACTGAGAGGTTGAACGGCCACATTGGGACTGAGACACGGCCCAGACTCCTACGGGAGGCAGCAGTGGGGAATATTGCACAATGGGGGAAACCCTGATGCAGCGACGCCGCGTGGAGGAAGAAGGTCTTCGGATTGTAAACTCCTGTTGTTGAGGAAGATAATGACGGTACTCAACAAGGAAGTGACGGCTAACTACGTGCCAGCAGCCGCGGTAAAACGTAGGTCACAAGCGTTGTCCGGAATTACTGGGTGTAAAGGGAGCGCAGGCGGGAAGACAAGTTGGAAGTGAAATCCATGGGCTCAACCCATGAACTGCTTTCAAAACTGTTTTTCTTGAGTAGTGCAGAGGTAGGCGGAATTCCCGGTGTAGCGGTGGAATGCGTAGATATCGGGAGGAACACCAGTGGCGAAGGCGGCCTACTGGGCACCAACTGACGCTGAGGCTCGAAAGTGTGGGTAGCAAACAGGATTAGATACCCTGGTAGTCCACACTGTAAACGATGATTACTAGGTGTTGGAGGATTGACCCCTTCAGTGCCGCAGTTAACACAATAAGTAATCCACCTGGGGAGTACGACCGCAAGGTTGAAACTCAAAGGAATTGACGGGGGCCCGCACAAGCAGTGGAGTATGTGGTTTAATTCGACGCAACGCGAAGAACCTTACCAAGTCTTGACATCCTGCGACGGTTCTGGAAACAGAACTTTCCTTCGGGACGCAGAGACAGGTGGTGCATGGTTGTCGTCAGCTCGTGTCGTGAGATGTTGGGTTAAGTCCCGCAACGAGCGCAACCCTTATGGTCAGTTACTACGCAAGAGGACTCTGGCCAGACTGCCGTTGACAAAACGGAGGAAGGTGGGGATGACGTCAAATCATCATGCCCTTTATGACTTGGGCTACACACGTACTACAATGGCGTTAAACAAAGAGAAGCAAGACCGCGAGGTGGAGCAAAACTCAGAAACAACGTCCCAGTTCGGACTGCAGGCTGCAACTCGCCTGCACGAAGTCGGAATTGCTAGTAATCGCAGATCAGCATGCTGCGGTGAATACGTTCCCGGGCCTTGTACACACCGCCCGTCACACCATGAGAGCCGGGGGGACCCGAAGTCGGTAGTCTAACCGCAAGGAGGACGCCGCCGAAGGTAAAACTGGTGATTGGGGTGAAGTCGTAACAAGGTAGCCGTAGGAGAACCTGCGGCTGGATCACCTCCTTTCTAAGGAGTCAGGCAATGGCAGAGCATCTAAGATGGTCGGTCATTGGAACAGGTGACAAGTTAAAGTTTGAGTAGATATTGTTCGATTTTGAGGGCCCTGAAAAAGGGGTTACTCAAAACCTTATGTGGGGGTTTAGCTCAGCTGGGAGAGCACCTGCTTTGCAAGCAGGGGGTCAAGGGTTCGATTCCCTTAATCTCCACCACATGGGCCAATAGCTCAGCTGGCTAGAGCACACGACTGATAATCGTGAGGTCGATGGTTCGAGTCCATTTTGGCCCACCATGTGATGAAAATCAGAGTTCCGGGAGACCGGGCTTTGAGGGACATCACCAAGACGTACCTTGAAAACTGAATAATAACTGCGAAACAAAGATTATAGTAAGTTCTTTTTTAAGAAATATTACAATTTCAAAAGGAAGGGTAACAATAATCTTCGTTGGCAAGAGAGAATCAAGAGGATACCAAATGTTCTTAAAAGAACGTTTGAAAGGTCAAGCGAACAAGGGCGCAGGGCGAATGCCTTGGCACTGGGAGCCGATGAAAGACGTGATAAGCTGCGATAAGCTTCGGGGAGCTGCAAATAAGCATTGATCCGGAGATTTCTGAATGAGGAAACTCACCTGGGTTCATACTCAGGTACGTTATACTGAACTTAAAAATAGGTATATCGAGGGAACCGCCTGAACTGAAACATCTAAGTAGGGCGAGGAAGAGACATCAAACGAGATTCCGTAAGTAGTGGCGAGCGAACGCGGAAGAGGGCAAACCGGGAGTAGAAATACTTCCGGGGTACGGACTGCTTTTAGGACTTAATCTGTTAACCGAACGGCATGGGAAGGCCGGTCAGAGAGTGTGAGAACCACGTAGGTGAAAACGGAGAGAGCTGCGCAGGATCCAGAGTACGGCCAGACACGTGAAACCTGGTCGGAATACGGGGGGACCACCCTCCAACCCTAAATACTACCCAGTGACCGATAGCGTATAGTACTGTGAAGGAAAGGTGAAAAGCACCCCGGGAGGGGAGTGAAAAAGAACCTGAAACCCTGTGCCTACAAGCACCTAGAGCACGTCAATGTGTGATAGGGTACTTTTTGTAGAACGGTCCGGCGAGCGATTGTATGCAGCAAGGTTAAGGACTTAAGGTCTGGAGCCGAAGCGAAAGCGAGTTTGAAAAGGGCGTTAAGTTGCATACAATGGGCCCGAAACCGGGTGACCTACCCATGGTCAGGTTGAAGTGGAAGTAAAATTCCATGGAGGACCGAACCGACCTCCGTTGAAAAGGCGGCGGATGAACTGTGGGTAGCGGAGAAATTCCAATCGAACCCGGAGATAGCTGGTTCTCCCCGAAATAGTTTTAGGACTAGCCTCAAGTTAGATACCTGGAGGTAAAGCACTGAATAGCCTAGCGGCCGAGAGGTTAGCGAAGCTTATCAAACTCAGAATGCCAGAGTATTGATGCTTGGGAGTCAGACAGTGTCAGATAAATGTCATTGTCAAAAGGGAAACAGCCCAGATCTACAGCTAAGGTCCCAAAGTCAGGTTAAGTGGAAAACGATGTGAAGATACGTAGACAACCAGGATGTTGGCTCAGAAGCAGCCACACATTCAAAGAGTGCGTAATAGCTCACTGGTCGAGCGTCTTTGCGCGGAGAATTTAACGGGGCTAAACCTGACACCGAAGCTTAGGCAATACAGTAATGTATTGGGTAGGGGAGCGTTGTATACGCGGTGAAACAGTAGCGCAAGCGGCTGTGGAGTGTATAGAAGTGAGAATGCCGGAATGAGTAGCGCGAATGCAGTGAGAATCTGCATGGCCGAAAGCCTCAGGTTTCTGGAGGAAGGTTCGTCCGCTCCAGGTTAGTCGGGAGCTAAGGTGAGGCCTAACGGCGTAGCCGATGCACAGACGGTAGAGATTCCGTCACCACCAAAAGAGTTAAACACAGGGACACATTTGAAGTCTCGGAGCCGGGTGTTGGTTCCGGTAGCGATCGAGGGAAATTAGTACCGAAGTCCGGGATGGAAGATGGCGAGAAAAGCTGTGTGTATTTCTGCGGTGCCCGTACCGCAAACCGACACAGGTAGGTAGGAAGAAGATTCTAAGGCCAACGGGAGAAGGGTTGTTAAGGAACTCGGCAAATTGACCCCGTAACTTCGGGAGAAGGGGTGCTCTAGAGATAGAGCCGCAGAGAATCGGCCCAAGCAACTGTTTACCAAAAACACAGGTTTGTGCTAAATCGAAAGATGACGTATACGAGCTGACGCCTGCCCGGTGCTGGAAGGTTAAGAGGAGATGTGCAAGCATTGAATCGAAGCCCCAGTGAACGGCGGCCGTAACTATAACGGTCCTAAGGTAGCGAAATTCCTTGTCAGGTAAGTTCTGACCCGCATGAAAGGCGTAATGATTTGGGCACTGTCTCGACAGCCCGCCCGGCGAAATTGTAGTACCGGTGAAGATGCCGGTTACCCGCGACAAGACGGAAAGACCCCATGGAGCTTTACTGTAGCCTAATATTGGGTTTCGATGTTGCATGCACAGGATAGATGGGACACTGGGAAGCAAGTGCTTTGGCATTTGTGGAGTGGCCGTTGGGATACCATCCTTGCGATATTGGAATTCTAACCTGCGCCTTTGAATCAAGGCGGGGGACATTGTTAGGTGGGCAGTTTGACTGGGGCGGTCGCCTCCTAAAGAGTAACGGAGGCGTTCAAAGGTTCGCTCAGCTTGAACGGAAATCAAGCAAAAGAGTGCAAACGCAGAAGCGAGCCTAACTGCGAGACTGACGGGTCGAGCAGTAACGAAAGTTGGAGTTAGTGATCCGGTGGTATGTGAGTGGAAATGCCATCGCTCAACGGATAAAAGTTACCCTGGGGATAACAGGCTGATCTCCCCCAAGAGTCCACATCGACGGGGAGGTTTGGCACCTCGATGTCGGCTCATCGCATCCTGGGGCTGTATTCGGTCCCAAGGGTTTGGCTGTTCGCCAATTAAAGCGGTACGCGAGCTGGGTTCAGAACGTCGTGAGACAGTTCGGTCCCTATCTGTCGTGGGCGCAGGATATTTGATGGGAGCTGTTCCTAGTACGAGAGGACCGGAGCGGACGTACCTCTGGCGCACCAGTTGTTCTGCCAAGGGCATAGCTGGGCAACTATGTACGGATCGGATAAACGCTGAAAGCATCTAAGCGTGAAGCCGACCCAAAGATAAGATATCCCATTGTTTCAAACAAGTAAGACCCCTTGAAGACTACAAGGTTGATAGGCACGATGTGTAAGTGGAGCGATCCATTCAGCAAGCGTGTACTAATAGGTCGAGGGTTTGACCACAATTCGCTTGAGACTTTTAAGTCAACGAAAAAATGTTAGCAGTGATTATTCAGTTTTGAAGGCACGTCCTTCTAAGAAATACTGGACAGAAACACAGAAATGTGTTATACTGATTCAGTCAAATCGGTCGGTGTCGATGACGGTAAGGTTCCACCTGTTCCCATTCTGAACACAGAAGTTAAGCTTACTTGTGCCGAAGATAGTTAGCTGGAAACGGCTTGTGAAAATAGGTAGTCGCCGACTTAACAAAGAGCCCTGAGATGAAAGTCTCGGGGCTTTTTTGTTGCGTTTCGGAGCAAAAAATAGTATCATAAAGAAAAACCTTATACTTTCTACAGATTTTCCTGTTACACTGGATGCACAAAGAAAGGAGAGTCTGTATGGAAAAATTGACAAAAAAGGGGCTGGACGGTACCCAGCTCAAGACCATTGCACTGGTGCTGATGGTACTGGACCACATTCATTATTTCTTCGAGTTCACCGGCTGCATCCCGACGGTGTTCAGTATGCTGGGGCGGCTCAGTGCGCCGCTGTTTTTGTTCTGCACGGTGGAGGGCTTTGCCCACACCCATGACCGCAAGCGGTATTTTATCCGCATCTGGGCTATCGGTGCAGCCATGGCAGCGCTGGAATTCTTTATGATCTACGCCAAAGCATTCCGGCGCGGGGATGGCTTCTACCCGCTGAACGCTATTTTTCAGGATCTGATGCTGCTGTGCATCGTCTGGCAGGGCATCGACTGGCTGCGGGAGAAGAAGCTGGCAAAGGGCATTGCTGCCATTGCCGCCGTTTTATGCTGGCCGTATGTGGTAGTGATATTTCTGCTGCTTTTCCCCGGGGTGCAGGAAATGTCCATTGCTTCGACAGTCGTGGCCTTTGTCATCACCAGCCCGCTGCCCATGTGGAGCAGCATTACGGACGGCGGCTGGAGCTTTTTGCTGGGCGGCGTGCTGCTGTATGCCCTGCGTGGACGGCGCAAAGTGCAGCTGACGGCATGGGCGCTGACTGTTTTCCTGTGTGATTTTGCGCTGACCTTTGGGATGGCTTGCCGACAGGAGGGTTTTGTCTGGACGCAGATGTTCACCGACTACTACGAGTGGTTCGGGGTGGCGGCGGTGGTGCTGATGCTGCTGTACAACGGGCAGCGCGGCAGCGGGCACAAGCAGCTGTTCTACTGGTTCTACCCGGCCCATGTGTATCTGCTTTACGGGGCTTCCTGCCTGCTTTATAACGTGTTGAGGTGATCTTGTGGCAAATATTCTGGCCGTGGATGACAATCTGGAGCTCTGCAAGCTGATCCGCACCGCCTTGGAGCGGGACGGACACCGGGTAGAGACGCGGCAGGCGGGCAGAGATCTGACCGAGGCGCTCTGCCGCTGGGCAGACTGCATCCTGCTGGACGTGATGATGCCCGGGGAGGACGGCTTTGCGGTCTGTCGGCGCATCCGCAGCCTGACCGAAGCGCCCATCCTCTTTCTGAGTGCCCGCACCGACGAGGCTGCTGTGTTGGAGGGGCTGGGCATCGGGGCAGACGACTTTTTGTCCAAGCCCTTCCGGGTGGCAGAGCTGCGGGCGCGGGTGGCGGCACATCTGCGGCGGCAGAGCCGCACCCCGGCACACCGGATGGTGCGCGGCGGCGTGGCCTTTGACCTGACCGCCCGGAGTGCGTCGGTGGAGGGGAAGGCGCTGCCGTTGACCCGCTCGGAGTATGCCATCTGCGAGTATCTGGCGCTGCACGCCGGACAGACCTTTACCAAGGAGCAAATTTACGAAGCGGTTTTTGGCATTGACGGCACAGCGGATGACACCGCCGTGACCCAGCACATCAAAAATATCCGGGCAAAGCTGCGGGCGGCGGATGTGCCGGAGCCGGAAAAGCTGCTCAATACCGTATGGGGCGTGGGATACCGATGGAAAAGCGAAGACTGACCTCTCTGCGCAGCGTGCTGCTGCAATATCTGGTGCGCACGGCGCTGGCCTGCCTGCTGGTCGCGGTGGGGTGGCTGCTGGCGCTGATGCTGTGGATCCAGAACGGCGGGCCGTTCCTGCCCGCGAATCAAGCTGCACAGGCCTGTCAGAAAGCCGCACAGGACGTTTTGCCGGGCATGACCGCCGCCACCTTTGACGAGACGCAGCTGGATTCTTTATGCCGCTACGCCCTGTTTGCCGCGCCGGACAGCAGCAAGGTGCTGGCTACCAACATGGATGCCGGGCATTTGCAGCGGGCAATAGAGAACTGGCAGGGGAAAACCCGCTGGCATTTTGGCTACACACAGTATTACATGACGTCGAAATTGCAGGACGGAACGGTTTGTCTGCTGCAATTTGACTATGCCGTGCCCTACGCCGACCCTGCGCTGCGGGGCGTGCTGCCGGATATGCAGACCGTGCACTGTATTCTGGGCATTCTGCTGTTGGTAGGCGCGGTGGTGTGGAGCACCCACAGGACCGGGCGCTTCCTGACCCGGGAGACCGAAAAGCTGACCGCCGCCGCGCAGGCGGTGGCGCGGAAGGAGCTGGACAGCGCGGTATTTTCCGGCGCGAAGGTGCGGGAATACGAGAGCACTTTGCAGGCATTGCAGACCATGGGGGATGCGCTGACCGGCAGCTTACAGAAGCAGTGGGCCATGGAGCAGCGGCAGCGGGAGCAGATCATTCAGCTGTCCCACAAGCTGAAAACGCCGCTGACCATCATCGAGGGCAACGCGGAGCTGCTGGCAGAGGATGACGGCCTGACCGCAGAACAGAAAGCGCAGGTGGAGTCTATTTTGCAGGGCGCAGAGCAGACCCGCACCTATCTTGGGAAGATCCGCGCCGAGGTGCAGACCCCGCTGCGGTATAAACGAAATGTAGAACAATGACAAAATAAACGATTTATGGCTGATTTATCCTGACTGTAAAAAAGACTTCCAAAACGCCCGCAGGCGTTTTGGAAGCCAAATAAAAATGCTTATTTCACGCGAAAGGGCTGCCGCACGTTTTGTGCGGCAGCCCCTTTGCTCTTTTTACTGTTTTGCCAGCTGTTTGTCCAGCCATGCGGCGATGTCCGCGAAAACCTCCTGCTTGTTGATTTCCACCAGCAGCTCGTGGCGGGCACCGGGGTAGAAGATGCTTTCAATGTTCTGCACGCCGGCATCCTTCAGGCTCTGGATGGCGCGGCGCACGCCCTTGCCCTGCTCGCCCACCGGGTCGGCATCGCCGGAGAGGAAAAGCAGCGGCAGCTCCTTGGGCATCCGTGCCAGAAAAGCCGGGTCGTGCAGGCGCAGGATGCCGCTGAACATACTGTAATAGGCGTTCAGCGTAAAGGTAAAGGTACAGCGCTCCTCGGCCAGATACTTGTCCACCTCAGCCTGATCGCGGTTGAGCCAGTCGTGGGTGGTGCGGCCCTCCAGCCCCTTGTTGTAGCCCATAAAGGAAAGGTTGGCCACAAGGCTGCTGCGGTAGTGCCAGCCATGGAAAGTGGCCAGCACCCGGCAAAGGGTCTTGGCAACCTTGACCAGCGCCTTAGGCTGGAAGCCTGTGCCCATGATGATGGCACCGTTCAGCTCCCGGCCATACTCGCACAGATACTGCCGGGCGTAGAAGGAGCCCATGCTGTGCCCCAGCAAAAAGTAGGGCAGGTTCGGGTACAGCTCCTTGGTCAGCACGGTCACGGCGTGCAGGTCGGCCAGCACAGCGCGGTTGCCGTCCGGCTCGGCAAAGTAGCCGTAGTCCTCCTTGGTACGGATGGACGCACCGTGCCCCAGATGGTCGTGCCCGGTGACCAGAATGCCCCGGTCAGCCAGATACTCCGCCAAGGGGCGGTAGCGGTCGATGAACTCTACCATGCCGTGGGACAGCTGCAGCACCGCCCGCACCTGACCCTCCGGGACGCAGCGAAAGCCGTGCAGGGTGCGCCCCGGCACGGTGGAGGGAAGGGTAAAGTCGATGAACCGGCTCATGGAAAGAGCCCCCTTTCTGCGTTACAGTACGCTGAGTTTGCGGCGGCAGGCGGTGCAGATGCAGTAGCCGCCGAACTGGATGGCCTGCTCGTCCACCTCGCCGCAGAAATCGCAGCTGCCGGCGGGGCGGTGCTTTTTCAGGACGATGGCGTCCCCATCCACAAAGATCTCCAATTTGGTGTCGGTGTCGAGGTGCATACTAGTGCGCAGCTCCTTCGGCAGAACGATCCGTCCCAGCGAGTCAATGCCGCGAACGATGCCAGTGCTTTTCATAATGTGTCATTCTCCTTCACTATTCCTTTTTAGCAACCACTGACACAACAGGAAAATTATGCCAGTGCTGATAAGCTCAGTATACAAAAAATAACACCGTTCGTCAATGATTGCGTGCGGATTCGACAAAAAACAACCTTTTGCACATAAAGGTGGGGCAGGAGGTGGTAGCCCGTGGATGTTCTCTTTTGACACCAAAAGAGAACCAGAAAAGTGCCAGCGATTTCGACGCGCTGGAGCCACGAAAAAGGGGCTGCTCGCCCCTTTTAACCCCAAAGAAGTGGGCTACACCGAAAAAAACTGAAGATTCACGCCTGTTCGGCGTGAAGATCTTTTAACCGTTTTTTCCGGCTCCGCCGATTCAAAGCCCCTCAGTCGCTGCGCGACAGATTCCCCCTTTTGTCACCTGCGGTGACATCTTCCCCCGGCCGGGGGAAGTCGGCCCTCTCGGGGGAGCAAGCGCGCCCGCAAGCTTTGCACTTTAGCCGGAAACTTTCCCGCTATGCCAAGGGCTCCCTCCTAGAGGGAGCTGTCAAAACCGATAGGTTTTGACTGAGGGAGTTCGTTCCAACCCCCATCCGTGAAAAAGTAAATCGGGAAAATCCGCAGATTTTCCCGATTTACAAATTATAAATAATTCTTCCGCTGACTATGCGCAGAGCAACGCGGAGCGCATTTCAAACCGTCTCAGCTCAGCTCCACAGGGGCTTCGGGCTGGTTCTCCACGCGGGCGCTGGTGCGTCCCTCGGGGCGGATCTCTCCGGCAGCGGTCAGCGAGATCTTGGTCAGGGTGGGGCCTACCAGCTCGTACACCAGAACCGAGAACAGCACCACGTTGCGCACCATGTGGCCGTCCGACAGCTCGGCGGCGGTAGCAGCCATGCCCAGTGCCACGCCGGCCTGCGGCAACAGGGTGATGCCCAGATACTTCTGGATGGCGGGGCTGCAGCCAGTGGCGCGGCAGCTCAGGTAAGAACCGCTGATCTTACCGGCAGAGCGCGCCACAATGTACACCACGCCGATGAGCAGCACCATGGGGTTGGTGAGGATGGTCAGATCCAGCTCTGCGCCGGACAGCACGAAGAACAGGATGTTGATGGGGGACACCCAGCGGTCCAGACGGTCCATCAGCTCATCCGAGGTGGGGCAGACGTTGCAGAACACGGTGCCGGTCATCATGCACACCAGCAGCAGCGAGAAGCCGCAGCGGGTGCCATTGATCTCGAACTTGGTCATGGACAGGCCCACCGTCAGCAGCACAAAGGCCACCGACAGGCTCATGCGCTTGGAACGGGAGTGGAAGTAGACCTCCAGCAGGTTCAGCAGGTAACCGGCGGCAGCGCCCAGCGCCAGCGAGAGCGCGATCTCCAGCAGCGGCTCCAGCACCACGCTTACGGGGTCGATGCGTCCCTGCTCCAGCGCGTTTGCCACGCCGTAGGAGGCCGAGAACAGCACCAGACCCACAGCATCGTCAATGGCGACCACCATCAGCAGAAGCTTGGTCAAAGGGCCGTCGGCCTTGTACTGCTTGACCACCATCAGGGTAGCGGCGGGTGCGGTAGCGGCGGCGATAGAGCCCAGCGTGATGGCAGAAGCCAGCGAGATGACGTCCGGACGGGCAAAGTGCAGGGCAACAAGGGCGACATCCACCAGCGCGGTGGTGATCACCGCCTGTGCAATGCCCACAGTCACGGCGCGGCGACCCATGTGCTTCAGGGCGCTGAGCCGGAACTCGTTGCCAATGACGAAGGCAATGAAGCCCAGCGCCACCTGTGTGATAATACCGTAGCCCTCCACGGCGGCAAGGCTGGCAAAGCCGAAGCCGAAACGGCTCAGCCCCAGCCGACCCAGAAAGAAGGGCCCCAGCAGCAGACCGGTGAGCAGGTAAGCGGTGACGGCGGGCAGACGCACGGCCTTAGCAGCGCGTGACATGAGCAGACCGGCGATCAGGGCAAGGGACAGACAGATCAACATTTGTTCCATAATGTGGTTTGTATTGGGTGCGCAGCCAAAGGCCGCAGCACTCGGTTCCTCCTTGTCAAAAAAGTATCGAGCTCCTGTTTGAAATCCAGTGCGGGGTCAAAATGGGAAAACGTATCCAGTATACCGGAACAACGGAGGAAAAGCAACCACCCTGCGCGTTTCATACATCTTTTGGGACGAAAAGATATGTTTATCCCCTTCGCTTCGCTTAGCAGATTCCCCAAGGGAACGCCAACCCTCTCAGGCGCTACCGCGCCAGCTCCCCCGAAGGGGGAGCTTTTACGCATCTGCCGGTAAGCGCAAAAAAGCTCCCCCTTTCGGGGGAGCTGGCACGCCGTCAGGCGTGACTGAGAGGGTCTTACCCTTAGTTAAACTTAAAAATCTTGCGCAGCTGGCGGTAGGTGAAAAGAACCACCTTGTCGCCGCCGGGGAAGTGCAGGTCGGTCATACCGCCAAGGTTCACGCGCACGGCGCGGTAGACGCCGGGGGTAACGTGATCCTTGAGGTACTGCCACAGCTCGGCCTTTTTGGCGTGTGCCTCGGCGCTGCCGTCCAGCAGCAGGAAGATGTCGCTGACCGCCATCATGACCGACAGGTAGTGCACCATGTAGGCGCGCAGACGCTTCTGACCTTTGAGTGCGTCCAGATCCTGACAGTCGATCATGTGCTTGGTGACCCGCAGCTGCTGGTCCACGCGGCCGATCATCACGCTCTCGTTCACGCTCTGGTCTGCGCGGCCGATGAAGTAGCGGTACAGATCCAGATCCATATAGTACATGCTCTTGACGTAGGGCAGGGGCTGGTACACAAAGATATTGTCCACATAGAAGGTGTGCTTGGGCAGTACCATGCCGCACTGACGCAGCACCTCGGTGCGGTACATGACCGAGTGCATCAGCAGGTTCTGATCCGGGCGGAAGTGCCGGACGTGCACCCAGTCAAACAGGCGCTCCTGCGGGAACACGTTGGTGTAGCGCACGGTCAGGGTGGTGCCGTCCTCCACATGCTCGTACACATAGTTGCAGATCATCAGATCCGGCGCGGTGCCGCGGGCTACCAGCGTGGTCAGACGCTCCAGCACCTTCTTCAGGGCGTCGGTGTCCAGCCAGTCATCGCTGTCCACTACCTTGTAGTACAGGCCGGTGGCGTTGCGGATGCCCTGATTCACGCCCTCGCCGTGGCCGCCGTTCTCCTGATGGATGGCCTTGACGATAGTGGGGTACTTTGCGGCGTACTCGTCGCAGATGGCGGGGGTGTCATCCTTGACGGAACCATCGTCCACCAGAATGATCTCGGCCTGCTCGCCTGCGGTCAGCAGCGTTTCGATGCAGTGACGCATATAGGCTGCGGAATTGTAGCAGGGCACGGCAAAGGTGATAAGTTTCTGCTGCATATTATAAATGCTCCTTTTTACGTTGCATGGTCCATGCCGGGCAGTCTACGGGGTGGCATGGAGATATGTGTTCTCATTATAGCATTTTCGCGCCTGAAAAGCTATCCTTCCCGGGCAGAAAGATCGGTTATTGCACATTTTTGCGCAAAGTGACGCTTTTTTCTGCCAAAAGTATCGGTTTTGTGGTATACTGATAAGGTTTTGAGCGTTCTGTGCACTGCTGCATCTACTTATATAACGGAGGAAACCATGGAAAACCCGCACAGTATCCTGAAAAAAGTTTTCGGCTACGACAGCTTCCGCCCCGGGCAGGAGGAGATCGTCAGCCGCCTGCTGGCCGGGCAGGATGTGCTGGCGGTCATGCCCACCGGCGCGGGCAAATCCATCTGCTATCAGGTACCGGCGCTGCTGCTGCCGGGCATTACCATCGTGGTATCCCCGCTGGTCAGCCTGATGAAGGATCAGGTGGGGGCACTGGTGCAGGCGGGCGTGGCAGCGGCTTTTCTGAACAACAGCCTGACCGACAACCAGAAGGCGCTGATGCTGCACCGCGCCCGGGAGGGCTGGTACAAGATCATCTATGTAGCACCGGAGCGGCTGGAGATGCCGGGCTTCCAGCGGTTTGCGCAGGAGCGGCAGATCAGCATGGTCACGGTGGACGAGGCGCACTGCATCAGCCAGTGGGGACAGGATTTCCGCCCCAGCTATCTGCGCATCAAGGAATTTGTGGACAGCCTGCCCAGCCGCCCGGTCATCGGTGCGTTCACGGCTACCGCCACCGCCCATGTGCGGGAGGATATCCGCACCCATCTGGCGCTGCAAGCGCCCTACGAGGTGACTACCAGCTTCGACCGTCCCAACCTGTACTTCGAGACCCGGCGGGCGCTGCCCAGCCAGAAGCCCAAGGAGCTGCTGGAACTGGTGCTCAAGGAGGGCAATCATGCGGGCATCGTGTATTGCAGTACCACCCGGCAGGTGGACGAGACGGTGCAGCTGCTGCAGAGCCGCAGCATCCGGGCGGCGGCTTACCACGCAAAGCTGGATGCAGACACCCGGCGGCAGAATCAGGACGACTTCCTCTACGACCGGGTGCAGGTGATGGTGGCCACCAACGCCTTTGGCATGGGCATCGACAAGCCCAATGTGCGGTTCGTCATCCATTATAATATGCCCAAGGATCTGGAAAGCTATTATCAGGAGGCCGGGCGTGCCGGGCGGGACGGCCAGCCCGCCCGCTGCACCCTGCTGTATTCCGGCACGGATGTGCGCACCATCCGCTTTTTCATCGACAAGGAGCGGGAGGCCGACAACGGTCTGCCTGCGGATGTAAAGGCCGAAGCCGCCCGCAAGGCAGAGGAGCGGCTCAAGTACATGACCTTCTACTCTACCACCCAGCACTGCCTGCGCGGCTTTCTGCTGCAATACTTCGGGGAGGCTGCGCCCAAAAAGTGCGGCAACTGCTCCTGCTGCCTTGCCGCCGAGCAGGAAGCGCAGCTGCAGGTGGAGTACGCCCGCCGCCGTGCCGCCCAAAGCGCCGACCGGCTGGAAAAGCCCCGCCGCGCAAAGCCTGCCGCAGCGGGCAGCCTGAGCGAGGCGGACGAAAAGCTGCTCAACGCTCTGTACGCCGTGCGCAAGCGCCTTGCAGGTAAGCAGAACCTGCCCGCCTTTATGGTGTTCAACGATGCCACCCTGCGGGAGATGGCAGAGAAAAAGCCCATGAGCATCGACGAGCTGCTGAACATCAGCGGCGTGGGCGAAAAGAAGGCCGCCCGCTATGGCAACGCCTTCCTGCGCGTCATCGAGGACGCCGTGGGCAGCCGGGAGTGAAAAAAGAAAGAAGCCGCTGCACAGTCTGTGCAGCGGCTTCTTTTAGTGCGGGATGATTTCGAATGGCCTCCGCGTTGCTTTGGCCATATTCAGCGGAAGAATTATTTTTAATAGAGCGTTTGTCGCGGCCTGCGGGCTGCGACAAACGCATTTTCACGAGAAGGAGTTCAGCACCGCTTACCGTTCCATGGTATGGGTGGCGAACACCTTTTCGTCCTCCCACCACACGGGCTGCCCGGCGGCAAGGGACTTGGGCACATCCAGCAGGCGCTGGTTGCGGCTGCCGCGGAAGCGCAGGGAGATGTCGTGCTCAGCCTGCACAAATCTGCCGTCCACCAGCACATCCAGCAGTGCCAGCAGCTCGTCGGTCACTTCGCACCGCGCGGGGCTGGGCTCTTTGCCGGTAAGCTGTTCCCAAGTGTAGCCGGAGTAGCACCACACCGTCTTGGCGGGGTACAGCGCCTTGAAGTTGCGCACAAAGGGCAGCAGCTCCCGCTGATTCTCTGGTTCAAAGGGTTCGCCGCCCAGCAGGGAGAGCCCGGCGATATAGTCCGGCTGACAGGAGGCGAATACCTCGTTGCGCACGGTCTTATCAAAGGGCTGCCCGTAGTCAAAATCCCATGCCACGGCGTTGAAGCAGCCCGGGCAGTGGTGGCGGCAGCCGGACACAAAAACGCTGGTGCGCACCCCGGGGCCGTTGGCGATATCGTAATATTTGATGTTTGCGTAGTTCATGCTCATGTTCCTGTCGTTTGCTGAAAAGATGTTTGGAGCGGCCTTTCGGCCGCTCCAAACATCAAATCAAAAATAAAATTTAGCTGTTGTTACAGATGCAGCACGCGATCCTTGATCTCCTGCGTGCGGCCCTGGTTCCAGAACTGGGTGCCGATATAACCGCAGGTGCGGCGGGCAACGTTCAGCTTGTTCTGGTCGCGGTTGCCGCACTTGGGGCACTCCCACACCAGCTTGCCATCGTCCTCCACGATCTTGATCTCGCCATCGTAGCCGCACACCTGACAGTAATCGGACTTGGTGTTCAACTCGGCGTACATGATGTTATCGTAGATGAACTGCAGCACGCTCATGACGGCTTCCAGATTATCCTGCATATTGGGCACTTCCACATAGCTGATGGCACCGCCCGGGGACAGGCGCTGGAAGTCGGCCTCGAATTTCAGCTTGGTAAAGGCGTCGATGGGCTCAGAGACATGGACGTGGTAGCTGTTGGTGATATAGTTCTTGTCCGTGATGCCCTCCACGATGCCAAAGCGTTTCTGCAGGCACTTGGCGAACTTGTAGGTGGTGGATTCCAGCGGGGTGCCGTAGAGGGAGTAGTCCATGTTCTCGGCTTTCTTCCACTCGTTGCACTTGTCGTTCATGTGCTGCATCACGCTCAGGGCAAAGGGCTTGGCACCGGCGTCGGTGTGGCTCTTGCCGGTCATATACTTCACGCACTCGTACAGGCCGGCATAACCCAGACTGATGGTGGAGTAGCCGCCGAACAGCAGCTTGTCGATCTTTTCACCCTTCTTCAGGCGTGCCAGCGCACCATACTGCCACAGGATGGGGGCAGCATCGCTGGGGGTGCCCAGCAGCCGCTGATGGCGTGCCTGCAAGGCGCGGTGGCACAGCGCCAGACGCTCGTCAAAAATCTTCCAGAACTTTTCAAAGTTACCGCCGGAGCTCAGGGCAACGTCCACCAGATTGATGGTGACCACGCCCTGATTGAAACGGCCATAGTACTTGGGCTTGCCGGTCTCGGGGTCCACATAGGGGGTCAGGAAGCTGCGGCAGCCCATGCAGGTGTAGCAGTGCCCCTCACCGTTTTTGTCTACCTTCAGCTCCAGCATCTTCTTTTCCGAGATGTAGTCCGGCACCATGCGCTTGGCGGTGCACTTTGCGGCCAGCTCGGTCAGGTAGTAGTAGGGAGTGCCGGGGCGGATGTTGTCCTCCTCCAGCACATAGATCAGCTTGGGGAAGGCGGGGGTGATCCACACACCGGCCTCGTTCTTCACGCCCTGATAGCGCTGCCGGATGGTCTCCTCAATGATGATGGCAAGGTCGGCCTTTTCCTGCGGGTTGCGGGCTTCGCCCAGATACATGAATACCGTAATGAAGGGCGCCTGACCGTTGGTGGTCATCAGGGTGACAACCTGATACTGGATGGTCTGCACGCCGCGGTTGATCTCGTTGCGCAGACGGCGCTCCACGATCTCCTTCTTGCGCTCGGCAGAGACGTCCAGCCCTTCCATCTCCAGCTCCACCTCAGCGGCAATCTTCTTGCGGGAGACGTCCACAAAGGGAGCCAGATGGGTCAGGCTGATGCTCTGGCCGCCGTACTGGTTGGAAGCTACCTGTGCAATGATCTGGGTGGCAATGTTGCAGGCGGTGGAGAAGCTGTGCGGCTTCTCAATATAGGTACCGGAAATAACGGTGCCGTTCTGCAGCATATCTTCCAAGTTCACCAGATCACAGTTGTGCATGTGCTGGGCAAAGTAGTCGGAATCGTGGAAGTGGATCAGACCCTCCTGATGTGCCTTTACGATCTCCGGGTCCAGCAGCAGGCGGGCGGTCAGATCCTTGGAGATCTCGCCGGCCATATAGTCGCGCTGCACGCTGTTGACGGTGGGGTTCTTGTTGGCGTTCTCCTGCTTGACCTCTTCGTTCTGGCACTCGATCAGGCTCAGGATGCGCTCGTCGGTGGTGTTGGTCTGGCGCTTCAGGCTCTGGACGTAGCGGTAGGTGATATAGTGGCGTGCTACATCGTGCGCCTGAATGTCCATCAGCTGGTTCTCCACCAGATCCTGTACTTCTTCCACGCTGACCGCGCGGTTGAGCTGCTGGCACTGGTCGGTAACGGCTGCGGCAATCTGGGTGATCTGCTCCCGGCTCAGACGAGCCTGACCGCCCACAGAATCGCTGGCTTTGGTAACGGCGGTGATGATCTTGGTAATATCAAAAGGAACTTCTGCACCGTTTCGTTTGATGATCTTCATCGGTTCTCCTCCTTCTATATAGGCGCATTGTGAACGGGTACCTCTTATCATAAGAGATACCCGTCTGCGCACAACGATATCCAACAAACTGAATGTAGCTCTATTTTATCATTATCTAGTGGCAAGTCAAGCAAAATACCACTATATTTTGCGTTTTGTAGCAATCGCCAAAAATAGCAGATATTTTTCGGGACAAAATTTTGCACGGAAACTCTTGACAGCGCAGTGCGCTTTCCGGTGGGTAATATCAGCCGCCGTCTATACCTGTCTGGGTTTCACGCTGCCTATATAATGTAATAATATAGGGCTGAATCCTCTCAGGCGCTGCGCGCCAGCTTCCCCGAAAGGGGGAGCTTTTATGCATCTTCCGGTTAGTGCCAATAAAGCTCCCCCCGAGAGGACGGATTTCCCCCGGCCGGGGGAAAATGTCACCGCAGGTGACAAAAGGGGGAATCAGGCATCGCGCAGCGATGCCTGAGAGGGTTCTTTGAGGTTGGAGTTTTGCCCCCAAACCCCCACCGCAAAGAATTTGGAAAAAAGATGTCAAAAAGTGTTGACAAGTGCCCCGGGGTGTGGTATTATACTTGAGCGCCAAGCGCTGAGACAAAAGAATGACTTCTGAAGCCTCAGCAGGAAGCCCTTGAAAAGAACCAATAGACGCTGAAAAACACCAGTTGACACTGAGATGTGCGAAGCGCTCCAAGTTCAGAAAAGTTCAAAAGCTTCTCAAAAAAGTGCTTGACAAAAAACTGCTTCTGTGGTAAAATAATCAAGTCGTCAGCCGCAAGGCTGCGGCGCACAGGACCTTGAAAATTGAACAATATCGAAAGAACTTGTAACAGAACCTATTTTCGTGTTGGAAAAACACGGTAAACAATTCCAAACAAAAGTAATTCACACAGGACGCAAGCGATTGCGTGCTGAGCGAAACAAGATTTAACACTTTTAAGTGATAAATATCATTTATAAAGAGTTTGATCCTGGCTCAGGACGAACGCTGGCGGCGCGCCTAACACATGCAAGTCGAACGAGCGAGAGAGAGCTTGCTTTCTCGAGCGAGTGGCGAACGGGTGAGTAACGCGTGAGGAACCTGCCTCAAAGAGGGGGACAACAGTTGGAAACGACTGCTAATACCGCATAAGCCCACAGGTCGGCATCGACCAGAGGGAAAAGGAGCGATCCGCTTTGAGATGGCCTCGCGTCCGATTAGCTAGTTGGTGAGGTAATGGCCCACCAAGGCGACGATCGGTAGCCGGACTGAGAGGTTGAACGGCCACATTGGGACTGAGACACGGCCCAGACTCCTACGGGAGGCAGCAGTGGGGAATATTGCACAATGGGGGAAACCCTGATGCAGCGACGCCGCGTGGAGGAAGAAGGTCTTCGGATTGTAAACTCCTGTTGTTGAGGAAGATAATGACGGTACTCAACAAGGAAGTGACGGCTAACTACGTGCCAGCAGCCGCGGTAAAACGTAGGTCACAAGCGTTGTCCGGAATTACTGGGTGTAAAGGGAGCGCAGGCGGGAAGACAAGTTGGAAGTGAAATCCATGGGCTCAACCCATGAACTGCTTTCAAAACTGTTTTTCTTGAGTAGTGCAGAGGTAGGCGGAATTCCCGGTGTAGCGGTGGAATGCGTAGATATCGGGAGGAACACCAGTGGCGAAGGCGGCCTACTGGGCACCAACTGACGCTGAGGCTCGAAAGTGTGGGTAGCAAACAGGATTAGATACCCTGGTAGTCCACACTGTAAACGATGATTACTAGGTGTTGGAGGATTGACCCCTTCAGTGCCGCAGTTAACACAATAAGTAATCCACCTGGGGAGTACGACCGCAAGGTTGAAACTCAAAGGAATTGACGGGGGCCCGCACAAGCAGTGGAGTATGTGGTTTAATTCGACGCAACGCGAAGAACCTTACCAAGTCTTGACATCCTGCGACGGTTCTGGAAACAGAACTTTCCTTCGGGACGCAGAGACAGGTGGTGCATGGTTGTCGTCAGCTCGTGTCGTGAGATGTTGGGTTAAGTCCCGCAACGAGCGCAACCCTTATGGTCAGTTACTACGCAAGAGGACTCTGGCCAGACTGCCGTTGACAAAACGGAGGAAGGTGGGGATGACGTCAAATCATCATGCCCTTTATGACTTGGGCTACACACGTACTACAATGGCGTTAAACAAAGAGAAGCAAGACCGCGAGGTGGAGCAAAACTCAGAAACAACGTCCCAGTTCGGACTGCAGGCTGCAACTCGCCTGCACGAAGTCGGAATTGCTAGTAATCGCAGATCAGCATGCTGCGGTGAATACGTTCCCGGGCCTTGTACACACCGCCCGTCACACCATGAGAGCCGGGGGGACCCGAAGTCGGTAGTCTAACCGCAAGGAGGACGCCGCCGAAGGTAAAACTGGTGATTGGGGTGAAGTCGTAACAAGGTAGCCGTAGGAGAACCTGCGGCTGGATCACCTCCTTTCTAAGGAGTCAGGCAATGACAGAGCATCTAAGATGGTCAGTCATTGGAACAGGTGATAAGTTAAAAGTTTAAGTAGATATTGTTCGATTTTGAGGGCCCTGAAAAGGACACTCAAAGACGTACCTTGAAAACTGAATAATAACTGCGAAACAAAGATTATAGTAAGTTCTTTTTTAAGAAATATTACAATTTCAAAAGGAAGGGTAACAATAATCTTCGTTGGCAAGAGAGAATCAAGAGGATACCAAATGTTCTTAAAGAACGTTTGAAAGGTCAAGCGAACAAGGGCGCAGGGCGAATGCCTTGGCACTGGGAGCCGATGAAAGACGTGATAAGCTGCGATAAGCTTCGGGGAGCTGCAAATAAGCATTGATCCGGAGATTTCTGAATGAGGAAACTCACCTGGGTTCATACTCAGGTACGTTATACTGAACTTAAAAATAGGTATATCGAGGGAACCGCCTGAACTGAAACATCTAAGTAGGGCGAGGAAGAGACATCAAACGAGATTCCGTAAGTAGTGGCGAGCGAACGCGGAAGAGGGCAAACCGGAAGTAGAAATACTTCCGGGGTACGGACCGCATTTAGGACTTGAGTTGTTAACCGAACGGCATGGGAAGGCCGGTCAGAGAGTGTGAGAACCACGTAGGTGAAAACGACAAGAGCTGAGCGAGTTCCAGAGTACGGCCAGACACGTGAAACCTGGTCGGAATATGGGGGGACCACCCTCCAACCCTAAATACTACCCAGTGACCGATAGCGTATAGTACTGTGAAGGAAAGGTGAAAAGCACCCCGGGAGGGGAGTGAAAAAGAACCTGAAACCCTGTGCCTACAAGCACCTAGAGCACGTCAATGTGTGATAGGGTACTTTTTGTAGAACGGTCCGGCGAGCGATTGTATGCAGCAAGGTTAAGGACTTAAGGTCTGGAGCCGAAGCGAAAGCGAGTTTGAAAAGGGCGTTAAGTTGCATACAATGGGCCCGAAACCGGGTGACCTACCCATGGTCAGGTTGAAGTGGAAGTAAAATTCCATGGAGGACCGAACCGACCTCCGTTGAAAAGGCGGCGGATGAACTGTGGGTAGCGGAGAAATTCCAATCGAACCCGGAGATAGCTGGTTCTCCCCGAAATAGTTTTAGGACTAGCCTCAAGTTAGATACCTGGAGGTAAAGCACTGAATAGCCTAGCGGCCGAGAGGTTAGCGAAGCTTATCAAACTCAGAATGCCAGAGTATTGATGCTTGGGAGTCAGACAGTGTCAGATAAATGTCATTGTCAAAAGGGAAACAGCCCAGATCTACAGCTAAGGTCCCAAAGTCAGGTTAAGTGGAAAACGATGTGAAGATACGTAGACAACCAGGATGTTGGCTCAGAAGCAGCCACACATTCAAAGAGTGCGTAATAGCTCACTGGTCGAGCGTCTTTGCGCGGAGAATTTAACGGGGCTAAACCTGACACCGAAGCTTAGGCAATGCAGCAATGTATTGGGTAGGGGAGCGTTGTATACGCGGTGAAACAGTAGCGCAAGCGGCTGTGGAGTGTATAGAAGTGAGAATGCCGGAATGAGTAGCGCGAATGCAGTGAGAATCTGCATGGCCGAAAGCCTCAGGTTTCTGGAGGAAGGTTCGTCCGCTCCAGGTTAGTCGGGAGCTAAGGTGAGGCCTAACGGCGTAGCCGATGCACAGACGGTAGAGATTCCGTCACCACCAAAAGAGTTAAACACAGGGACACATTTGAAGTCTCGGAGCCGGGTGTTGGTTCCGGTAGCGATCGAGGGAAATTAGTACCGAAGTCCGGGATGGAAGATGGCGAGAAAAGCTGTGTGTATTTCTGCGGTGCCCGTACCGCAAACCGACACAGGTAGGTAGGAAGAAGATTCTAAGGCCAACGGGAGAAGGGTTGTTAAGGAACTCGGCAAATTGACCCCGTAACTTCGGGAGAAGGGGTGCTCTAGCGATAGAGCCGCAGAGAATCGGCCCAAGCAACTGTTTACCAAAAACACAGGTTTGTGCTAAATCGAAAGATGACGTATACGAGCTGACGCCTGCCCGGTGCTGGAAGGTTAAGAGGAGATGTGCAAGCATTGAATCGAAGCCCCAGTGAACGGCGGCCGTAACTATAACGGTCCTAAGGTAGCGAAATTCCTTGTCAGGTAAGTTCTGACCCGCATGAAAGGCGTAATGATTTGGGCACTGTCTCGACAGCCCGCCCGGCGAAATTGTAGTACCGGTGAAGATGCCGGTTACCCGCGACAAGACGGAAAGACCCCATGGAGCTTTACTGTAGCCTAATATTGGGTTTCGATGTTGCATGCACAGGATAGATGGGACACTGGGAAGCAAGTGCTTTGGCATTTGTGGAGTGGCCGTTGGGATACCATCCTTGCGATATTGGAATTCTAACCTGCGCCTTTGAATCAAGGCGGGGGACATTGTTAGGTGGGCAGTTTGACTGGGGCGGTCGCCTCCTAAAGAGTAACGGAGGCGTTCAAAGGTTCGCTCAGCTTGAACGGAAATCAAGCAAAAGAGTGCAAACGCAGAAGCGAGCCTAACTGCGAGACTGACGGGTCGAGCAGTAACGAAAGTTGGAGTTAGTGATCCGGTGGTATGTGAGTGGAAATGCCATCGCTCAACGGATAAAAGTTACCCTGGGGATAACAGGCTGATCTCCCCCAAGAGTCCACATCGACGGGGAGGTTTGGCACCTCGATGTCGGCTCATCGCATCCTGGGGCTGTATTCGGTCCCAAGGGTTTGGCTGTTCGCCAATTAAAGCGGTACGCGAGCTGGGTTCAGAACGTCGTGAGACAGTTCGGTCCCTATCTGTCGTGGGCGCAGGATATTTGATGGGAGCTGTTCCTAGTACGAGAGGACCGGAGCGGACGTACCTCTGGCGCACCAGTTGTTCTGCCAAGGGCATAGCTGGGCAACTATGTACGGATCGGATAAACGCTGAAAGCATCTAAGCGTGAAGCCGACCCAAAGATAAGATATCCCATTGTTTCAAACAAGTAAGACCCCTTGAAGACTACAAGGTTGATAGGCACGATGTGTAAGTGGAGCGATCCATTCAGCAAGCGTGTACTAATAGGTCGAGGGCTTGACCACAATTCGCTTGAGACTTTTAAGTCAACGAAAAAATGTTAGCAGTGATTATTCAGTTTTGAAGGCACGTCCTTCTAAGAAATACTGGACAGAGACACAGAAATGTGTTATACTGATTCAGTCAAATTGGTCGGTGTCGATGACGGTAAGGTTCCACCTGTTCCCATTCCGAACACAGAAGTTAAGCTTACTTGTGCCGAAGATAGTTAGCTGGAAACGGCTTGTGAAAATAGGTAGTCGCCGACTTAGAAAAAAGCGCTTCAGGAATTTCCTGAAGCGTTTTTTAGTGTGTAAAAGATGAAATTTCTACAAATAGAGCAAGATATAACTGAAAATTCACATTTTATTAAAATATTTCATGGAAATTAGTTGCGGCTAAGTGATGCTTATGTTACAATAATGATATATTAGTGTGATGGAAACTGGATTTGACGGGGATGTATTACAAAACGGAAGGAAGTAGTTACGGTGAAGGTGGCGATGATCGGGCACAAGGATTTTCCTAGTCGCTCGGGCGGTGTGGAGGTCATGGTTGGCGGGCTGGCCAGAAGTCTGGTGGAACGCGGCTATGACGTGACTGTGTATAACCGCGGCTTGGAAAAGCACCATAATGTGTACGATGTGGACGGCGTTCACGCACGGCGGGTGTTTACCCTGCAAAAGCCTGCATTGAATGCCACGATCTACTCTTTTCTGGCAACCTTTGATGCGCTGTTCCGGGGTTTTGATGTGATCCATTACCACGCCATCGGCCCCAGTGTACCGCTGCTGATCGCCAAACTGTTCGGCAAGCGCACCGTATGTACGGTGCACGGTTTGAACTGGAAAGTGGACAAATGGCGCGGCTTTGCTAGCCGTTATATGAAGCTGGGAGAGCGGATCGCTGCAAAATATGCGGATGATCTGGTGGTGCTTTCGGAGACGGAGTGGAACTATTTTTTGCAGAAATATGGCCGCGCGTCTATTCTGATCCCCAATGCCATCCGCTTTTATGAAAGGCATGCTTGCAGTCTGATCCGGGAAAAATACGGGCTGGAGAGGGGAGAGTACATCCTGTATGTGGGGCGTATCTCGCCAGAAAAAGGCACGCTGGATCTGGTGGAGGGCTACCGCAAGGCCAAGACAGGGAAAAAGCTTGTACTGGTCGGCCCGCTGGACGACAGCGAATATTGCAAGACCGTACAGCAGCAGGCACAGAATGACCCTAATATCATCATGACCGACTATTTGGTGGGTGACCTGCTGAAGGAGCTTTACAGCAACTGCGGGCTGTTCGTTCTGCCCAGCCACACCGAGGGACTTTCCCTGTCGTTGCTGGAGGCGATGTCCATCGGTGCACGGTGTCTGGTGAGCGATATCCCCGAGAATACGGTCGTGACCGACATTTACGGCGCGGCCTTCAAACCGGAGGATACGGACGACCTTGCCCGGGCGCTGGAGCGGGAATGCGCACAGGAGTACCCGGACGCAATGCGGCAGCAGCAGATCGAGTACGTCCATACAAATTTTGAGTACGATGTGATGTTAGACCGTTACGAGGAGGCCTATCATCATGTGGTGGGCGACCCGCTGAAGGCGATGCCCTCCACCCTGAAAAAAAAGAAAGTGCCGGCAGGCGCAAAAGCATAAGCCAAGAACGCCCCGGAAACGTTTGACAGCGTTTCCGGGGCGTTTTTCGTTTAGATCAGCGGGGCGATGAACTTGAGCATCATACCCACCAGATGCAGCAGCTTTTTGCCCTGCCAGACGCTCTGGCGGGTGGGCTCTACCGTGCGGCACTGTGCCAGTGTATCCTGAAAATCAGCCTCAATACGAGGCAGACAGTCCACACCGCGCATCCAGACCGCGTTTTCAAAGTGGTGGTACAGGCTGCGGTAGTCCAGATTGATAGTGCCTACAACCGCCTCTTGCCCGTCCATGATCATCACCTTGGCGTGGGTGAAGCCGGGGGCCCACTCGCTGATCTTCACACCGGAGGACAGCAGCGGCAGGTAATGGGTCTTAGCCAGCGCATAAGCAAACCACTTGTCCGGCTTGCCGGGTAAAATCAGGTGCACATCTACGCCGCGCTCTGCGGCAAAGCGCAGGGCAGTCTCCAGCTCGCCGTCCAGAATAAGATAGGGCGTGATGATATGTACGCTGTGCCGGGCGCGGTTGAGCAGGTCGATGTAGACCATCTCACCCACGCGCTCGCCGTCCAGCGGGCAGTCCCCGTAGGGGATGACAAAGCCGTTGGCCTGCGTTTCCGGGATGGGGCGGGTAAGGAACTGGGCGAACTCCGGCTCCCGCTGGATGCTCCACATCTGCAAAAACAGGGCGGTCATGGTGCGCACGCCCTCGCCCTCCAGCATGACGGCGGCGTCCTTCCAGCGGCCATATTTTTCAACGTGGTTGATGTACTCATCGGCCAGATTCACGCCGCCGGTAAAGCCCACACGACCATCCACGACAAGGATCTTGCGGTGGTCGCGGTAGTTGTAGTGGGTGGAAACAAAGGGCGTGACCGGCGCAAACACCTTGCAGCGGATGCCCAGCGCTTCCAGCCGTCTGGGGTAGTCCCGGGGCAGGGTGGAGAACTCGCAGGTGCCGTCATACATCACCCGCACATCCACGCCCTGTGCGGCCTTGCGTGCCAGAATTTCCAGAATGCGCCCCCACATCAACCCTTCGTCAATGATGAAGTATTCCAGAAAAATGTATTGGGTGGCGCTTTCCAGCTGGGGCAGCAGTGCGGCAAACTTGGCTTCTCCGCTGGGGAAATAGGTCACCTGCGTGTTTTCGTACACCGGGAAGCCGCCGCCCCGTCCGCGCAGATACTGCGCCAGAGAGGCCGCGCCGGGGCAGTCTGCGTCCAGCGCCTTGTCGGCCTTTTTGGGCTGCGGCAGCTGGCTGCGGGTCTGCCCTTCCAGCTCCATCAGGCGCTTTTTGAGCACCCGGTGGCCCACATCCTCCTTGGTGTACCAGAACAGCAGCACGCCCAGCACAGGAGCCAGCGCCGTGACAACCAGCCACGGGATGCGCACACTGTTGTTCATGTCCTGATTGAGCAGGTAGACCATCATGGCCGCCGTGACCAGCAAGGTGCCGCCCAAGTAGTGGGGCAGCAGGCCGCTGAACCAGCGCATCAGGCTGAACAGCGCCCCAAATTGTAGCACCAGCAGCACCAGCACCAGCCCGAAGCGGCTGAAGATGGCGTGGATAAGCCCTTTCTGGCTTTTGCGGAGCAGGCGGATGCCGCCGTCCTCAAAGACCCGGACCTTGCTTCTCATGGTGTGCTGCAATGTTTCTTTTGACATTTTGACCGTCCTTTTTTGTGAATGTGTCGGCGGGTGGTCTGCAAGCCCTGTCCAAATGACACATTTTGTGCTATGATAAAAGGGAAGAACTGCTGCCGGGCGGCAGCAGAGCAGATACAAATTTATTATAATCCATTCCCGCCGGTTTTTCCACAGAAACCGGCAGATTTTGTGCAGAAGGAGTTTGCATTATGAACAACCTGATCATTGGCATCGCGGGCGGCTCTGGCAGCGGCAAGACCACCCTTGCACTGCGGCTGAAGGAGCGCTTTGGGGAGGACGAGGTGCGGCTGATCTCCCACGACAGCTACTACAAGCGCCACGATGAGCTGCCCTTTGATGAGCGCTGCAAGCTGAATTACGACCACCCGGACGCCTTCGACAACGCCCTGCTCATCTACCATTTGCAGGAGCTGAAGGCCGGCCGTGCCATCGACTGCCCGGTGTACGATTATTCCAACCACAACCGCAGCAACGAGGTGCAGCACATCGAGCCCGCCCCGGTGCTGATCGTGGAGGGAATTCTGCCCTTTGTAGAGCCGGAGCTGTGCGCCCTGTTCGACTACAAGATCTTTGTGGACACGGACGCGGACGAGCGCATCCTGCGGCGCATTCTGCGGGACGTAAAGGAGCGCGGGCGCAGCTTGGACAGCGTGATCGATCAGTACCTTACCACGGTCAAGCCGATGCACGAGGCCTTTGTAGAGCCCAGCAAGCGCAACGCGGACATCATTGTGCCCAACGGCGGCGAGAACAGCACCGCCGTGGAGATGCTTGCGCACCACATCCGCACCCTGATCGAGCGGGCGAACCGGGGATAAGACGATTTGGAATGGCTTCCGCTGGGAGGATTTCTGCTTGCCAAGGGCTGTTCTCTTTTGACACCAAAAGAGAACCAGAAAAGTGCGTGCTCCGCAGGGAAAGTTACTGCTTGGCGCAAGCGAGCAAAGATGCTCCGCTGGGCCAGAGGCAGGGAGGGGTGTTCCGAGTCCCCCCTCCCTACCTCTGGACTCCACCCACCCCGCAACGGGCCAAGGGCTGCTCGCCCTTGACAATCCTAAAGAAGAAGTCGAAGCACAAAAAAGCTAGCGCTGCGCCAGTCGGCGCTATCGCTTTAACGCTTTTTTCGCTTCTCCATTTATAGCCCCTCAGTCGCTACGCGACAGCTCCCCCAGGGGAGCAAGCGCTCTCCCGCAGCGCCGCGCTTTCGCAGAAAGCGGCGCTGCAAATGCAGTTTGCCGCCACGACTCCTCCTGTGAAAATAGCGTTTGGAGCGCTCCGCAGAGCGCGACAAACGCGAAATTTAAAATATTTTTTCCGCTGATTATGCGCAGAGCGAAGCGGAGCGCATTCCCAATCGTCCATCACAAAACAAAAGGCACCCACAGCCATCCGGCTGCGGGTGCCTTTTTGCATACAGGGTTTAACGGACAGAGGTACGCACCAGCGCGCGCTTGAGGCGCGCCTGTGCCAGCTCGTACTCACGGTCGTTCAGGTTCTTGCGGGAAAGGATCTCCTCGGCGCGCTTTTTGGAAGCTTCTGCACGCGCCTGATCGATGTCCTCCGCCCATTCCCAAGTGGTAGCCACCAGACGCACGTCCCCGTCCAGCACGCTGAGCAGGCCGCCCATGCAGGCTGCACGGCGGCGCTGACCGTCGGCATCCACAATGTGCGCCTCGCCCATGCCCAGTGCCGTGCAGTAATCGCCGTGCTTTGCCAGAATGGCGATATCGCCGTCAATGGCGCGGCAGACGATGCGCTCGGCCTGACCTTCAAAGGCGCAGCCGTCCGGCGTGACCACCGTCAGATGAAAGGTCGTCATGGCTTACCCCTTCTTCGCTTTTGCGAACACGTCGTCGATGGTGCCCGCGAACAGGAATGCGCTCTCGGGCAGCTCGTCGCACTCGCCGCTCAGGATCATCTTGAAGCCCCGCAGGGTCTCCTTCAGCGGCACATACTGGCCGGGCATACCGGTGAACTGCTCTGCCACATGGAAGCTCTGGCTCAGGAAGCGCTGCACCTTGCGGGCGCGGCTGACGGTACGCTTGTCCTCCTCGCTCAGCTCGTCCATGCCCATGATAGCGATGATGTCCTGCAGCTCCTTGTAGCGCTGCAGCACCTTCTGGACGGCGCGGGCGATCTCGTAGTGCTCCTGACCCACGACCTCCGGGCTGAGGATGCGGCTGGTGGAGTCCAGCGGGTCCACAGCGGGGTAGATGCCCTGCGATGCAATGTCACGGCTCAGCACCGTGGTAGCATCCAGATGGGTAAAGGTGGTGGCAGGGGCGGGGTCGGTCAGGTCGTCGGCGGGCACGTAGACGGCCTGCACCGAGGTGATAGAGCCCTTGCGGGTGGAGGTGATGCGCTCCTGCAGGGCACCCATCTCGGTAGCCAGCGTGGGCTGGTAACCAACGGCAGAGGGCATACGGCCCAGCAGTGCGGATACCTCGGAACCGGCCTGCGTGAAGCGGAAGATGTTATCGATGAACAGCAGCACGTCCTGATTCTTCACATCGCGGAAGTACTCCGCCATGGTCAGGCCGGACAGTGCCACGCGCATACGGGCTCCCGGGGGCTCGTTCATCTGGCCGTAGACCAGCGCGGTCTTGTTGATAACGCCGCTCTCGGTCATTTCGCCGTACAGGTCGTTGCCCTCACGGGTGCGCTCGCCGACGCCGGTAAATACCGAGTAACCGTTGTGCTCGGTGGCGATGTTATAGATCAGCTCCTGGATCAGGACGGTCTTGCCGACACCGGCACCGCCGAACAGGCCGATCTTACCGCCCTTGGCGTAAGGGCAGATCAGATCCACGACCTTGATGCCGGTCTCAAGGATCTCGGTGGTGGACTGCTGCTCCTCGTAGCTGGGAGCGGGACGGTGGATGGGCCAGTAGGCATCCGGGGTGGGGGCGGGCTTGTTATCCACCGGCTCGCCCAGCAGGTTGAACACGCGCCCCAGACACTGGTCGCCTACGGGCACCTTGATGGACTCGCCGGTGTCCACGGCATCTGTGCCGCGCACCAGACCATCGGTGCTGCTCATGGCAATGCAGCGTGCCACATTGTCGCCGGTCAGCTGAGCGACCTCCACCACCAGCTTCTGGCCGTGGTTGTCGATCTCAATGGCGTTGAGCAGCTCCGGCAGCTCGCCATCCTTGAACTGGATGTCCAGCACCGGGCCAATGACCTGGATCACCTTGCCGATATGTTTTTCGGACATAGGCTACAACTCCTTCTTGATAGGTTTTTCCGCTCAAGCTCCCCCTTCGGGGGAGCTGCCGCCGTCAGGCGGCTGAGAGGGTTTTAGTTCTCCGCACCGGCCACGATCTCGGTGATCTCCTGCGTGATGGCAGCCTGACGGGCACGGTTATAATACAGGTTGAGATGGTCGATCATCTCACCGGCGTTCTTGGTGGCAGCGTCCATGGCGGTGCGGCGGGCAGCCAGCTCGCTGGCTACGCTCTCGCACACGGCACCGTAGACGACACCGGCCACATACTCCGGGATGATCGCGCTGAATACTTCCTCGCTGCTGGGCTTATACAAGATCTGACTGCGGCGCGCCTCGGCCTTCTGCTGCTCGGTGGGTTCCATGGCCAGCGGCAGCACCTCGATGGAAACTGCCGTCTGGGTCATCATGGAATCGAACCGGGTGTAGCAGAGCTTTACGGCGTCAAACTCGCCCTTGCGGTACCCTTCGGTGATCTGGCGCGCCAGCTGGAAGCACTGTCCCACCGATACATCGGCGGCCAGCAGCACCTCCTGCGTGAACAGTTCGGCTTCGTGGTGGACAAAATATTCTGCCGAGCGCTTGCCGATGGGCAGCACCTCCACGTTGCCGCTTTCCTGTGCGGCCAGCTTGAGCACGTTGGCGTTGTAACCGCCGGCAAGGCCGCGGTCACCGGCAATGACCACCAGCAGCGTGCGCTTGATCTCGCTGCGGCGCAGGTAGGGGTTGCGGGCCCGGGGGTCCGCTGCCGCGATCTCGGTCAGGGTCTTGTACAGCGTTTCAAAATAGGGTCGGCTGTGCTCGACCCGCTCCTTGGCACGGCGCATTTTGGAGGAAGCCACCAGCTCCATGGCCTTGGTGATCTGCATGGTGCTCTCTACGCTTTTGATGCGCAGCTTGATGTCCTTCATGGAACCAGCCATGCGTTACGCCTCCTTCCCTTTAATGCGCCTTGACAAAGCTTTCGGTATACCGGGTCAGCACGGCTTTGAGCTGCTCCTCGGTGTCCTTATCCAGATTGCCGGTGGTGCGGATGGTGTCCATCACGGCAGCCCCGGCGGCATCGTTGTCCAGATACTCGTACAGGCTCTTCTCGTACTCTGCCACATCCGGCACCTTGACGTTGACAAGGTAGTCATGGATGGTGGCGTACAGGATGGCGACCTGCTTTTCCACAGGTACGGGCGCGGAGCGGTTCTGCTTGAGCACCTCCACGATGCGCTCGCCCTGTGCCAGACGTGCCTTGGTGTCGGCGTCCAGATCAGAGCCGAACTGTGCAAAGGACTGCAGCTCGCGGTACTGGGAGTAGATCAGCTTCAGGGTGCCTGCCACCTTCTTCATGGCCTTGATCTGAGCGTTGCCGCCGACACGGGACACCGAAATACCGGGGTTGACTGCCGGCATAACGCCGGAGTGGAACAGCTCGGTCTCCAGGAAGATCTGACCATCGGTGATGGAGATGACGTTGGTGGGGATGTAGGCGGAAACATCGCCCGCCTGCGTCTCGATGATAGGCAGAGCCGTCAGGCTGCCGCCGCCCAGCTCGTTGGAAAGCTTGGCAGCGCGCTCCAGCAGACGGGAGTGCAGATAGAAAACATCGCCGGGGTAAGCCTCGCGTCCCGGGGGACGGCGGATTAGCAGCGACAGGGCACGGTAAGCCACAGCGTGCTTGGAAAGGTCATCGTAGATGATGAGGACGTGCTTGCCCTGCTGCATGAAGTATTCGCCCATGGCGCAGCCGGAGTAGGGGGCGATATACTGCAGGGGAGACAGCTCGGAGGCGGTAGCGGACACCACGATGGTGTAGCCCATGGCACCGGCTTCGGTCAGGCTCTGCACAAGGTTTGCCACGGTAGAGCGCTTCTGACCGATGGCAACGTAAATGCAGATAACGTCCTTGCCCTTCTGGTTGATGATGGTATCGGAAGCGATGGTGGTCTTGCCGGTCTGGCGGTCACCGATGATCAGCTCGCGCTGGCCACGTCCGATGGGGATCATGGAGTCGATAGCCTTGATACCGGTCTGCAGCGGTTCCTTGACGGGCTGGCGCTCGATGATGCCGGGCGCGCGGCTCTCGATGGCGCGGTATTCGGTGGTCTCAATGGGGCCTGCGCCGTCGATGGGCTGACCCAGTGCGTTGACCACGCGGCCGATCATGGCATCGCCCACCGGCACGGAGACTACCTTGCCGGTGCGCTTGACGATGCTGCCTTCTTTGATGCCGGCATCCGAGCCCAGCAGCACGATGGAAACGGTATTTTCCTCAAGGTTCTGGGCCATACCGTATTCGCCGTTGTCAAACTGGAGCAGCTCGCCTGCCATGCACTTTTCCAGACCGCTGGCCCGGGCGATGCCATCGCCCACCATAATGACCGTGCCGGTCTCGCTCTGCTCGATGGCATTTTCGTAATGCTTGATCTGCGCACGGATGATCTTGGAGATCTCTTCAGGTTTCAGTTGCATCTTTGTTTGTTCACCACTCAATTCATAATAGTCATTTCGGGTGGAAATTCGTTCTGTGCTCTGCCCCGTTTGCAAAGGGCAGGGGAAAAGTTACAAAGTGACCGCCGCAATATCCCGGCGCAGGGAGGCAAGGCGGTTCTGGACGGTGCCGTCCAGCTCGGTGCCCTCGATATCCAGCCGGATACCGCCCAGCACCTTGGCGTCCACCTTGGTTTTAAGGTCGATGGTCTTGCCGGTCAGGCTTTCCAGCTTGGCGTGCAGCGCCGCGCGCTGCTGCTCTGTCAGCGGGACAGCCGAGATGGCTGTGGCTTCCAGAATGCCGTGCGCCTGATTGTAGCGGATGCGGTAAGCCCGTGCGCAGCCGGACAGCTCCCGCAGGGTGCCCTTCTCGCACAGGATCTTTAAAAAGTTCAGCACATAGAGGTGGACCTGCCCGCGCAGGGCTTCGTCCAGCAGGCCGCAGCGCTCCTTTTTGGGGATGCTGGGGGTGCTGAGCAGCCGCAGGTAGTCCGGGTTTTGCTTGAGAAGCTGTTGCACCTCGTCAAGTTCGCCCAGAATGCGGGTCTCCAGCCCTTCCTCTGCCGCCAGATCGTACAGACTGCCGCCGTACATCTTTGCAGTTTCGGTCATGATGCTTCACCCACGTTTTTGATAAATTCGTCGATCAGGTCCTTGTGGTCCTTCTCGCTGATCTCGCGCTCCACCACCTTGGATGCGATCTCCATGGCAATGCCGCCGATCTCGTCCTTGACCTCGTTCACGGCCTTCTTGCGCTCCTGCGCAATGTCAGCCTCGGCCTTCTGCTTCAGCGCAGCAGCCTGTGCGCGGGCCTCGCCCACGATCTCTTCCGAGCGGGCGGTGGCGGTCTTTTGCGCCGTAGCTACGATCTGGTTGGCCTCGGTGCGGGCGTTCTGCAGGTTCTGCTCGTACTCCGCCTTCATGGCCTCGGCCTCGGTGCGCAGTTTCTGTGCATCCGCGATCTCGCTGTCGGCCTTGGCCTTGCGGTCGGCGATCACCTGTTTGATCGGCTTCAGCAGGAACTTTTTGAAGATGACCAGCTGGATCATCAGGTTGCAGATCTGGGCCAGAAAGGTCCAGCCATCCAGCGTGATCAACGCCTGATACAGTTCCATAAGCGTCTCCTTTCGTTATTTTTTCGGATCGGGAGGCTTATGCCAGATACTTCATGAACATACCGGGTGCCAGGAAGATCAGCAGCAGGCCGGTAACAAAGCCGTAGATACCGGTGGTCTCAGAAAGGGCAACGCCGAGGATCAGGGTGCTGGTAACGTCGCTCTTGCACTCCGGCTGACGGCCAACGGCCTCACAGGCAGCAGCAGCAGCGTTGCCTTCGCCGATACCGGGGCCGATACCTGCGATCAGTGCGCAGCCTGCGCCGATGCCGCAGCCTGCCAGAGCGATACCACGAGCCAGATACTGGAAATCAGTCATAAGATTTGTCCTCCTAAAATGTGTTTGTGTTTTGGGGGATGCCGGAAGGCCTTAGTCCTCACCGGCAGCACGTTTGATGAAGATTGTGGTCAGGGTACAGAAGATGAACGCCTGAATGCAGCCGCCGAACCAGTCGAAATACAGGCCGGTAAAGGCCGGGATGCCGATCTGGAACAGCTGGATCTGACTCAGGAAGCCCGGCAGCCAGCCAAAGATGACGTGGCTCAGGCTTGCCAGTGCCCAGTACAGCAGTGTGGAGATGACCGTACCGGACAGGATGTTGCCGAAGTGACGGAACGCCATGCTGACAGGGGTAGAGATCTCTGACAGCACATTGATGGGTGCCATGATAAAGATCGGATCGAGCAGACCCTTGAGGTAGGCCAGAATGCCGTTCGTTTTGATCTTGTAGTACATGATCAGAACAAACACCACGATGGCCCACGCTGCCTCGGTGTTCAGGTCGGCCGTGGGGCTCCACAGGCCGACGACGCTGATCAGGTTGCACCCGATGCTCAGTGCAAAAATAGCACCGACCAGGGGGATATACTGATCGAAGTGGAAGCCCATGTTGTCGTGCACGAACTGTTCCAGCCGCGTTACGATGAACTCGGCTGCGGCCTGTCGTTTGGACACATTTTCCAGCTTGAGGTCGTGCCCCAGCCAGATGGCAAAACCCGAGAGCAGCGCCATGACGATCCAAGTGCTTACCAAGGTCTGGGTAATTTTAAAATCACCCAGCAGGGGGATATTGGTGTGGATGGTATACAGGATCTTTGCGCCGTTCAGTTCCATTTATTCTTGTTCACCCCCTTCGTCACGGGGCTGCACCGCAGACTCCTCGGCGGGGGCGGGGTCATCTTCCACAGCGATGTCCACCGGCTCCTGCGGGGGCGTGAGCGGCTTGTACTTCCCGGTTATCTGGAGATAATAGATCGTAACTCTGGGGAACAGCAGCGGCAGAACGCCCGCAAACGCTTGGAAGCAGGGAGCCGCAATGGCTATGATGATCCACAGCGCCTGCAGCAGCATCCTTGTATTATAGGATATCTGCAGCTGCGCTTTACGCTTTTTTTCGTCCGGCTCGTCAATGACCTTCTGCACCACGAAGCAGATGCCGGCAAAGTTGCCGATAGCCACCAGTGCGCCGATGATGCCGCCCAGCAGCACCCGGTAGTCAAAGACCACCCAGCCCACCAGATGCAGCGCTGCAAACACCACCCACATCACGGCGGTGCATAAGGACACGCCGCAGGCGATGCGCAGCAGCTCCTTTTTGGATTCCGGCTGCAATTTCATAAAAACGGACCTCCATTACTGGTGGGAGTTAAAGCCCACCCGATGATTTTTTTCGTGTTTGGAGCGTTCCAGCCGTTCCTTGCAGAACACCCAGAAGTTCTGCGCCCCGGCGGCAAGCCCCAGACCCACAGCGGGCAAAAACAGCCATTCCGGCCAGCCCCAGTGCTCCACAGCCCACCAGCACCCGGCAAGGCAGAGCACCAGCGGCAGCAGCATATTCAGCCCCAGCTGGGTCAGCCAGACCAGATCTTCCAAAGCCTTGTACCAGCCCTTCAAGTTCTGCGCCGCTCCTTTCTGCGGGTGCCGCCCGCATTCCAGCATTTGGAAAAAATGCCAGAGACGGACAGGCAGCCAAAAAGTCTATGCCCTCAGTATACTTCAAAGCGTCGGATATTGCAATCAATTCTCCACCGAAATATAGTAAAATTTCATAGTTTGTTAAGACTGATTCCATAAATGTGCGCCTATAACACACATTGTGCGCCTGTGGGCACATCATTGCACAAACTTTGCGGAAAAGTTTGTGCAGAGTGTAAAAAAGCGGAAAAAGAAGCAAAAAAGGGGCTGCCGCACGTTTGTGCGGCAGCCCCGGCGGGTGCTTTGGGATTCAGGCGCTTACCAGAGGTTTGCGGTCTCGTTATACAGACCCTCGTAGCTCTTGGCGGAAACGTCCCAGCTGAAATCGCACTCCATGCAGTGACGCACGAGGTTCTTCCAGTTTTCCTTGTTGTTGTAGGCATCCTGTGCGTTGCAGCAGGCTACGTACAGCTCGTGGGCGTTGTAACCGGCAAAGGTAAAGCCGTTGCCGTCACCCATGGTGCTGTCGTGGATGGAGTCGCGCAGACCGCCGGTCTCGCGGACGATGGGAGGTGTGCCGTAGCGGCAGGCCACCATCTGTGCCAGACCGCAGGGCTCGCTCTTGGAGGGCATGATGAAGGCGTCTGCACCGGCGTAGATCTCCTGCGAGAGCTTGGGCTCAAAGCCGATGTAGGTGCCCACGCGGCCCGGGTGACGGCCGCACAGGTCAGAGAAGAAGTTCTCGTACTGGCTCTCGCCGCTGCCCAGAATGACCAGCTGGATGCCGCGGTCCACCAGACCGTCAGCGATGCTCTGCACCAGATCAAAGCCCTTCATGCCCACCATGCGGCTGACCATGCCAAAGACGGGGCTGCCGTCTTTGTTCAGACCAAACCTGTCCTGCAAAGCTTCCTTGCACTTGGCCTTGCCGGTCTCAAAGGTCTTGATGCTGTAATTGAAGGGGATGTTCTTGTCGGTGGCGGGGTCGTTGGCGTCCATGTCAATGCCGTTCAGGATGCCGCACAGCTTGTACTGCTTCTCACGCAGCAGAGCGTCCAGACCGTAGCTGAACCACGGGTCTAAAATCTCCTGTGCGTAGGTGGGGCTGACGGTGGTGATCTTGTCGGCGGTCTCGAAAGCGCCCTTCATGAAGTTGGCGCAGCCGTCGTACTCCACGATATGCTGGTCCCGGTGGCCGATGCCGCAGGTGTCCTCCAGAATATCGGTGCCGTACTTGCCCTGATAGGCGATGTTGTGGATGGTGAACACGGTCTTGATGCGGTTGAACTTGTCCAGATGACGATAGTACAGGTTCAGGTACACCGGCACCAGAGCGGTCTGCCAGTCGTTGCAGTTGATGATATCGGGGGTGAAGTCGATGTAGAACAAAGTCTCCAGCACGGCGCGGGAGAAGAAGGCGAAGCGCTCGCCGTCATCGTAGAAGCCGTACAGGCCGCGGCGCTTGAAGTAATACTCGTTGTCCAGGAAGTAGTAGGTCACGCCGTCCACATCGGCCTTGAACAGGCCGCAGTACTGGCTGCGCCAGCCCACAGGCACGGAGTAGTTGGTAACGTATTCCAGCTTATCGCGGAACTTCAAATCGCCGTACAGGGGCATGATGACGCGGGCGTCCACGCCGTCCTTGACCAGCGCTTTGGGCAGGGCACCTGCCACATCGGCCAGACCGCCGGATTTGGCAAAGGGATTGGCTTCCGAAGCAGCATACAGGATCTTCATAGGATTCGCTCCTTCCATGATACAGGCAGATGTTCGCGCTCCCCGCCGCCGTGAAAAGCGGCGCGAACCATGCATACAAAAGAGCAGGCGGGGGCACACAGGTGCCCCCGCCCCTCTCAAGAGGGGCTACCGGGGAGGAAGCCGCCCCTATGGATATTGCATCGATCAGACGGTGTGATTCTTCTGAACGTAGACCGGGAAGCTCTCGGTGCCGGACAGCTTTTTGCCGGCGGTGATCTTCACGTTCTTATCGGTGACAACGCAGTCCAACTCCACGTTGGGCTCGACCACGGTATCCTGCATCAGGACACAGTTCTTGACCACGGCACCCTTCTTGACCTTGACGCCGCGGAAGAGCACGCAGTTCTCCACGGTGCCCTCGATGACGCAGCCATCAGCCAGAATGGAATCCACGACCTTGGAACCGGTGACGTAACGGGTGGGGTTATCATCACGGATCTTGGTGTAGATGGGGCTGCCCTTGGGGAACAGCGCTTCCAGATTGCGGTCATCGATCAGCTTCAGGTTCTCGTCAAAGTAGCTCTTCATGTCGCAGATATGGGCGACATAGCCAGTGTACTCCAGAGCGTGGATGTTCAGGATGTTGACGTTGTGTGCCAGAATGTCGCGCTCGAAGTAGATCAGACCACGGGCGGTGGCGTCCTTGACCAGCTTGATTAGGGTCTCGCGCTCCAGCACATAGATGTTCAGATCCAGATTCTGCACGCCGGAGCGGTAGTCGTTGAACAGCAGCTCGGTCACGCGGCCATCGGAATCAATGGTCAGGGTGTAGTTGTCGTTCTTGCGGCCCTCGGGGATCTCGGTCTTCTGGTAAGCCACGGTCACATCGGCACCGCTGGCCTGATGGGCAGCCAGCAGGGCGTTGAAGTCGTAGTTGACGGCGATGTTGGCATCGCTCATGACCACATACTTCTCCTTCTGGTGCTCGAGGAAGCTCAGAATGGAGCCCAAAGCCTCCACACGGCCGGAGTAGATGCGCACGCCCTTTTCTGCAAAGGGAGGCACGATGTTCAGGCCGCCGTGACGGCGGGCCATATCCCACTCGCGGCCGGTGCCCAGATGATCCATCAGGGAGTGGTAGTTCTTACGCACCACGATGGAAACGTTGGAAATGCCGCAGTTGGCCATGCTGGACAGCACAAAGTCTACCATGCGGTAACGGCCCGCAAAGGGGATCGAGGCCATTGCGCGCTCGGTCACCAGCTCGGGAACGGTATTGTCATAGCTGTTGGGGAAAATGATACCCAACGCATTGGTGTTCTGTCTCAGCATACTTCCACACCCTCCTTGACGGATTCAAACACTTTTGCGCCCTCCTTGACGGTAGCGCCTGCGCCGATGGTCAGACCGGTGCCAACGTGGGCAATTGCGCCCTCGCCGCCGACCTTTGCACCTGCGCCCACAACAACGTCCTCAGCAAGGATGCAGCGCTTGACCACGGCACCTGCCTTGACCACGACACCGTCCATCAGCACGGCGTCCTCAACGGTAGCGCCCTCTTCCACAACAACGCCCGCGCTCAGGACAGAGTGCTTGACGTTGCCGTAGATCTTGCAGCCCTCGGTGATGAGGGAGTCCTGCACAACAGCGCGCTCGCCGATCTTCTGGGCGGGCAGCACGGGGTTGCGGCTGTAGATCTTCCAAGTCTTATCAAAGATATCAATGCCGGAGTTCTCGGGGTCCAGCACTTCCATGTTGGCTTCCCACAGGCTGTCGATGGTGCCGACGTCGCGCCAGTAACCGGCAAAGCGGTAGGCGTACATCTTGCGGCCATCACGCAGCAGGGCGGGGATGATGTTCATGCCGAAATCGTTCTTGGAGTTGGGGTCGGCCTCGTCCTCGATCAGATACTTCTTGAGCACATCCCAGTTGAAGATATAGATGCCCATGGATGCCAGATTGGACTTGGGCACCGGGGGCTTTTCTTGGAACTCGGTGATGCGGTCGTTCTCGTCCGCCACCATCAGGCCGAAGCGGGAAGCTTCCTTCCAGTCCACTTCCATAACGGCCACAGAGAACTCTGCGCCCTTTTCCTTGTGGAAGCGCAGGAAGTCGGCGTAGTCCTGCTTGCAGATCTGGTCGCCGGACAGGATGATGACGTATTCGGGATTATAGCTGTCGATGAAGCCGATATTCTGGTAGATGGCGTTTGCGGTGCCCTTGTACCAGTCGGTGCCGTTTGCCTGCTCATAAGGGGGCAGGGTGTGCACACCGCCGTGCAGACGGTCCAGATCCCAAGGCTGACCGTTACCGATGTACTCGTTCAGCTTCTGGGGCTGGTACTGCGTTGCGATACCGACCGTGTCGATATCGGAGTTGACGCAGTTGGACAGTGGGAAGTCCACAATGCGGTACTTGCCGCCGAAGGACACCGCAGGTTTTGCCGTCTTTTGTGTCAGCGCGTATAAGCGCGAGCCACGTCCACCGGCAAGGATCATTGCCACGATTTCTTTTGCCATAGCTTTATTCTCCCCTTTAGCATTTCCTTTTTGGAAATGATAGTCAACAGTTCAGAATGTTCGTGCGTGCATCCGTGTGGGCATCCTTATTCCTTGGGTGCTTTTGCTTTGCGGGTGCGCTTTGCGGGTTTGGTTTCTGTTTCGGTCTCAGGCTTTGCTTTTGCCGCAGTCTTTGCCTTGGCGGCGGTTTTCTTTACCGGCTTGTCCGCTGCGGCCTTGGGCTTGGCAGCGGTCTTTTTTGCTTTATCCGGTTTTTCATCCGCCGTTTCGACGGCCTTGGCCTTGGTGGTGCGGGTCTTTTTTACCGGCTTGTCGGCGTCCGGCTCGGCTTTGGCCTTGCGGGTCGTCTTTTTTACCGCCTTTTCCACGGCGTCCTTGACGGAGGTCTTTTTAGCGGTCTTTTTTGCCGGTTTATCCGCGCTGTCCTCTGCTGCCTTGCGGGTGCGCTTTGTGGGCACCTCAAAGTACAGGGTGCTCATGGGCGGCAGGGTAACGGTGATGCTCTGCTCAAAGCCGTGCTGCGGCTTTTTGTGGGTACGCACCGGCTTGTTGTGCACGGTGCCGGAGCCGCCGAAAGCAGCATCGTCACTGTTCAGGATCTCCTTATAGGTGCCGGATACCGGTGCGCCGAGGGTGTAGCCCTCGCGCAGGACGGGGTTGAAGTTGCAGATGACAAGGATCTGCTTACCGGCGGCGTCCTTACGCAGGAAGGCGATGACGCTCTGCTGCGAGTCGTCCGGCACGATCCACTGGAAGCCCTCCCAACTGTAATCGATCTGCCAGAGGGCAGGGTGCTCTTTATAAAAGGCGTTCAGGGTGCGGACGTAGTTCTGCAGCTCGGCGTGCTTGTCATAGTCCAGCAGCATCCAGTCCAGCTGCTTTGTCTCGTTCCACTCGGCAAACTGACCGAACTCCTGTCCCATGAACAACAGCTTCTTGCCCGGGTGTGCCATCATATAGCCGAAGAAGGTGCGCAGATTGGCAAACTTGTCGTCATACTCGCCGGGCATCTTATTCAGCAGGCTGCCCTTGCCGTGCACCACTTCATCGTGGCTGATGGGCAGGACAAAGTTCTCGCTGAAAGCGTAGAAGAAGCTGAAGGTCACCTTGTTGTGGTTGCCGGCGCGGAACAGCGGGTCGGTCTTCATGTAGCTGAGCATATCGTTCATCCAGCCCATGTTCCACTTGAAGTTGAAGCCTAAGCCCCCGTCCGAAGCGGGCTTTGTGACCATAGGCCACGCGGTGGACTCCTCAGCGATCATGTACTTGTGGGGGTGACGGCCCAGCACGGTGTTGTTCAGCTTGCGCAGGAAGGCGATAGCTTCAAGGTTCTCCTTGCCGCCGTCCTTATTGGGCTCCCATTCGCCCTGCTTGCGGTTGTAGTCCAGATACAGCATGGAAGCTACGGCGTCCACCCGCAGACCATCAATGTGGTACTGCTCCAGCCAGTACAGTGCGCTGGAAATGAGGAAGCTCTGCACCTCGTTGCGGCCAAAGTCGAACACCATGGTGCCCCACTCCTTGTGCTCGCCGCGCTTGGGGTTGGGGTCCTCGTAGCAGGCCTCGCCGTCAAAATTGTACAGGCCGAACTGATCTTTGGGGAAGTGGGCGGGCACCCAGTCCATGATGACGCCGATGCCTGCGGCGTGCATCTTATCCACAAAGGCCATAAAGTCCTTGGGGGTGCCGTAGCGGCTGGTGGGTGCAAAATAGCCGGTGACCTGATAGCCCCAGCTGCCGTCAAACGGATATTCCATCACCGGCAGCAGCTCTACATGGGTGTAGCCCATATCCTTGATGTACGGGATCAGCTCGTCCGCCAGCTCGGAGTAGTTGTAGGGCTTGCCGCCCTCCTTCATCTTCCAGCTGCCGGCGTGCATCTCGTAGATATTCATCGGGCCGTTGATCACGTCCGCCTTTTTCTGTGCGGTCTGCCAGGCGGCATCGTGCCATGCAAAGCCGGACAGATCGTAGACCTTGCTGCCGTTGGACGGCCGGGTCTCAGCGTGGAAGGCGTAAGGATCGGCCTTGTAGACAAGGTCGCCTGCGCGGGTGGTCACGCAATATTTATAAACATCGTATTCCTTCATGCCGGGAATGAACAATTCCCACACGGAATCGCCATCCACCTTGCGCATGGGATGGCTGCCGGGCTTCCAGCTGTTGAAGTCACCCACAACACTGATGGCTGCGGCGTGCGGTGCCCATACACGGAACACGACGCCGGACTCCCCGACCCGCGTTTCCAGATGTGCGCCGAAGTAGCGATAAGCCTCGCAGTTATTGCCCTGCTTGAACAGGTACACCGGCAGATCCGATGTATTGCTCTGAATCTTTTCTTCGGTCGGTTTCATAGACTGCTCCTCCCCGTGCGGAAGCCGAAAGCGGCTTGCGCAGCTTTGTACTCTTTTATATTAAAAGGTTTTTACCATTTTTGCAAGACTTTTTGTCCAAAAATCAAATACAATTACTACAAAATTTCTTTCTTTCTCTGTATGTTGTAGGCATACTATCTAAAATTTGCGGCTTGACATCGTGTAAACTGCTCATTTGCCAAACGGTTTTAGCGAAAGCGTTGCGAAAAAAGAAGGAAGGGTTTCGGTTAAAGTCCCTTCCTGTGAAAATGGAGCACCGGAGCGTCCGCAGACGCTCCGGTGCTCCGAAATAAAAAACAGTTCTTCCGCTCACATCAAAAGAGACCGCTGCACAGTTTGTACAGCGGTCTCTTTGCGTGGTTATTGTGTTTTGTTTACAGCTCAGTCCACAACGTAGACATTGACCTGAATCGCGCCGTTGATGACGCTTTCGGCGTAGGTCTCGTAGAACAGGTCTACAAGGATCTGCCCCTTCTGGACGGCGATGCCGGTATCGGTGGCTACGGCGTAGCCGTAGACGAACTTGCCGTCGGTGGAGGTGATGTAGAGCTTGGTGCCGTAGGGGATCACGTCCGGGTCCACAGCCACGGTGCCGTAGCCCAGACCCAGACCGGAAGAACCCTTGCCGGTACGGGAATAGTAGCCGGTGGCCTTGCCGGTGAGCACCTTGCTATAAGAGGTGGGGGCGTTGGTGGTGCCGTCCGCGCCGGTCAGGGGGGACACCGGCGCGCCTGCGCCGTAGGTCTTGATGACGTGGTCGGTGGGTTCTACCGTGGTGGTGGTATCCACAACGGTGCTGTTCTCCAGCTCACCGTCCACATAGCGGTCACGGGTGGTCACGGTCTGCTGACCGGCTGCGCCGTGCTGCAGGGTGGTGGTGCGGCCGGTGTTGCGGAAGTACAGGCTGGTGTAGACATACTGGGTGTCGTAGGGAATGGCCTGTGTCTCCACACGCTCTTCGTAGTCCACGCGGTGGACCACGATCTTGCTGCCGGCGGTCACAACATGATCCAGCGCCGGCTCGGTGTAGTCGTCCCCTTCAAGGGTGATACCGGCGCGCTCCAGTGCATCGGCTACGGTGCCAAACACCAGCTTTACCGGGTACTCCTGCCCGTCGGCGGTGATGCTGACGGAGAATGCGCGCTCGATATTCAGGGAGGCAAGATTGCCGCTGAATGCGGTGTAGTAGACCTCATCGCCCTCTTCAGAGCGGATGCCGGAAAGGTGCATGACCTGTGCAGGGGAAGCATCGGCATCGGTCAAAAGGACCTGCCGTGCACCATTGGAGTCGGTGACGTAGGTCAGCCGCAGATTTGCAGCGGTGACGCCAAGGGTAGCCACAAGGCATACCACCATGACACAAAATGCCAGCACACGGGGAGATACTGCCTGCTTTGCGGCAGTAACTGCTTTCTTCAATTTAACGGAAGCGATACGAGACAACTCCTCTCTTTGTCGTATTTGGTGCGGCCGCGGGTAGTGCATCGGCACCCCGGCCGCCCGGACTGCGGCGGCTGGGGATATAAGTGCCGCACAGTCAAATACGATGCTCTCTTTGGGTAAAAAGCGGAGCACCGTATTACAGGGTGGAATCCGTTTTGGGCAGACCACAAAACTGCCCCGGCACGGGCCGCATCTGCCCATGCCGTGCCGTACGCAGGACGGCTTTTTACTTCATCCAGATAGAATTTAAACGCTGCAACGTTCGTTGCGCAAACGTTATTTTACCAGACTGTAAAGCATCTGTCAAATTTGCGTCTTGCGCTTTGTTAGATTTGTAACATTATTTTTTGTGCAATTTCCACAGTGTTTCTTTTGATATTTTGGTTTTTAGGTGGTTTCCTTCTGATTTTTTCCATTTTTCTGCGGGTGATCCGTTCATGAATTTTTAACATTTGTATCATCTTTTTTCCCTGCAAATAAGGCCGCAGCAGCAGCCGCTGCGCCCAAAACAAGATGCCCCACATCGCGGGTTTTGCATGGAAAACCCGCAGGGGAATTACCCTATTTCAGTAGGGTGGAAGGGGCTGTATTTCCGATGCAAAAACCCCGTTTAGCAAAATGCCGAAGAACAGAAAATTTCACATTTTCTGTACACTCTGGATAGTTTTGCACCCCCGGCGGTACAATCGGGACAGCAAACAGAAAAGGAGGTTTTGCATGGAGATCGAGATCCTCAAGCAGCAGTGCGGCGGCACCGAATTTGTGCCCCAGCCGCATCGGCTGCACCTTGGCGCACAGAACGCCGAGGGGGTGGACAGGCTGCAGTTCATCCTGCCCGCAGCGTGGGCAGGGTGCACCATGGCGCTGTATCTGCGCCGCAGCGACGGGGTGCGGCTGGCCGCCATTCCGCTGGACACCGACGGCAGCGTGACGGTGGACCGCCGCCTGACCGGCAGCGTGCGGGGACAGTGGATGCTGGCCGCCATGGGCAGCGGCGGCTACACCGCCTACACCCGCCCCGGCAGCTACGATGTGTACGCCACCCTGCCCACGGATGGCGGCAGTGAGGAGCTGCCGCCCTCGGTGTACGAGCAGTTCGTAGCCCGCGTGCTGGAAAGCGCCCGCGCCGCAGCGGAAAGCGCCCGCCGCGCCGAGAACGGTGCGGCAGACACCGCCGTACAGGCGGCGCTGGCGCAAAAGGCTGCGGACAAAATTCTGGCCGACCGCACCGATGCCGATGCCTGCGCAAAGCGTGCAGAGGCCGCTGCACTGCGTGCAGAGAGCTACGCGCCCAAGGACGGCACCGTGCTGAGCGTGAACAGCAAGGGCGGCGCGGTGCAGTTGGACGCACAGGATGTGGCAGCGGTGCCGCTCCCGGCGCAGCCTTTGCCCGGCGAGGTGGTGCGCATCCTCAGCGTGGATACCGCCACCGGCGCGGTGCAGACCGATACCACCCCGCTGCCGGACCTGCGCCCCTATGTGCGCAGCGAGACCGTGCCCACAGCAGCAACGCCCGGCGCGGTGCGGGCAGACGGGCAGTACGGTGTTGCGGTGCGGACAGACGCCACCCTGACCACTGTGCCCGCTACGGCGGCGCAGCTGGACCGCATGACCGAGGCCTACGCGCCCCTGACCCCGGCGCTGCTGCCCTACGGCGTCAAAAAGGCACTGACCAGTGCCGCCGGGGCAGCAAGCTGGTCTGCGCAGGAAAAGGCGGCAGCGTTATTGCAGCTGGGCGCAGATGACCGGTTCTATTCCAAGGCCGAAGCGGACCGGAAATTCAGCACAGGCTACACCCTGCCGTGTGCCACCGCAGCCGTGCTGGGCGGCGTGAAAGCCGGGCGGGGGTTGACCGTGAGCGCGGACGGCACGCTGGAAGTGACAGCGGAAAATCTTGACACGGTGCTGGGCTTTCGCTTGGCCGAAAAACTGAAACGACTGGAAAGGATGATGGACATGGACGGAAAGCTGGTCTACACCGGCGCAGGCGTTGCGGGCAAGGTCGCAACGAGCTTGACTGTGCCGGAGACGGCGGATTACATCGTGGTAAAGATGCTGGCACCCGCAGCGCTTGAAAGCGGCGGCAACACCTCTACCGGTGTGGGAACGGCTGCGGACTATGGCAGCACCCGCATCGTGCGGGGCGGTACGGCGGTGGCCATGGTAGGCGGCCTGAAATACGACCTCAGCAGCGGCGTGAAGTGCAGCGGCGCAGCGCCCGTGCGGATGAGCTTTGCGGCAGACGGCACGCTGAACGTGGACGCTGCGAGAACGGACGCGTCGGGCGATCACAAGTATCCCTTCAACGTGGAGGGCTATCAGTATGTGTAAGGGTGGTGCAGCATGAATGAGATGACCATCCGGCTGGAGCGCAACGGTGCGGCAGCGGTGCCCGGCGGGCAGCTGCTGCTGGGGTACGCGGGCAACCGGGGCAACTACCGGCTGCGCATCGAGCAGCGGGGCGAGTGGAAGGGGCTGACGGTATGCGCCCACTGGCACACCCCCGGCGCAAGCGCGGCCACACTGGTGGAAAGCGGCTTTCTGACCGTTCCGGCAGCGGTGACGGCAGTGCCCGGCACGGGCTGCATCACCTTTGAGGGCACGGACGGCAGCCGCACCGTGACAAGTGCCGATGTGCGGTGCAAAGTATGCGCCAACAGCGGCACGGCAGAGGGCACGATGCCTGCACCGGCTACCCCGGCGTGGGAGGCACTGGTAGGGCTGCTGGGCACAGGCGGCATTACCACCGCAGAAAAACAGGCGCTGCTGGCGATCCTGCGGCTTCTGGCGGCGGGCAATGACGCGGCCATGGCGGCCTGCGACCGCTTGGCGGCATTATGGGGCACTACGCAGCCGGAAAAGCCGGATCAGCCGACAGACACGGTTTTTGCCGTGCTGGGGCAGGCAGTCCTTGGAAAAATGATCTTAGGGAGGAACAAATGAGCTACGAAAAACAGAATTTTGTGGACGGCCAGACCTTGACGGCTGCCCAGCTGAACCACATGGAAGCGGGCATTGCAGCCGCCGCCACAGGCGTCAAAGGCGATAAGGGAGATAAGGGCGACACCGGCCCGGCGGGCCCGAAAGGCGACAAGGGCGACCCCGGTGATCTGGGTACGGCGACCGCAGCACCTGTCTACGCGCCCAGCCGCATGGGCTGCGTGAACTATGCGGACGTGGCTGGCTGCGACTATGCGCAGATCATCATCTACGGCCAGAGTCTTGCCTCCGGCACCGAGAGCCAGATCGCACTGACCGATACGGCACTGGACGGTGTGTACATGGTGGGCAGCAGCGCGCACTGGTATCAGGCTGCCACCACCACCGGCCTGAACCCCTGCAAGAACGCGGGCTTTGAATCCCCCATCGTCGCAGCGGTGAACCACTTTGCCACCATGTACCGCAGACACCGGGACGCGGGACAGAAGTTTATCGCAAACTCTACCGGTCTGGGCGGACGTTCCATCGAGCGACTCTCCAAGGGCTGCACCAGCTATGGCTACGAGTATCTGTACAAGGACGCCTTTCTGGACTATCTGGACAACACCAAGGCTGCTGTCACTGCGCAGAACAAGACCGTGAAGTGCGTAGCCGTTATCTTCATGCAGGGCGAGTACAACTACGACGGCCACAACAGCGGGCAGGGCTTTACCAACGGCACGGACGGCACTACCGACAAGGCTGAGTACAAGCAGTATCTGCTCCAGCTGAAGAAGGATATGCAGGCCGACATCATGGCCAAGTACGGCCAGACCGAGCCGCCGCTGTTCTTCGTGTACCAGCCCGGTGGTGCGTTCATCACCAACGCCACCAGCAGCATCAACATGGCGCAGCAGGAGGCCGCAGCCGAGTGTGAGGACATGATCCTGCTGGGCAGCGCAATGCCCTGTCAGCGCTTTGCAGGCGGCCACATGACCTCCAACGGCTACCGCTGGCAGGGCGAGATGATCGGCAAGCAGCTGGCCGAGACCTTCCTGTGGGGCATGGCAGACCGGACGGTCATCGACCGCGCCATCACCGTGGAGGGCAACAAGGTCTGCATCGACTACGAGGTGCCGGTGCCGCCGCTGGTGGCAGATACCTACACGGTACAGGCGCAGCCCAACTACGGCTTCTCCGTCTATGTGGACGGCGTGGGCGTGACCGTAGAAAAGGCCGAGATACAGAACACCCGGGTGGTGCTGACCTGCGGGCAGGAACTGCATGGCAAGGTGGCAGTAAAGTATGCGGGCAACGCCGTGGGCGACCGTGAGCACCGCGGCATCGGCAACATCCGCGACAGCGACCGCTACACCAGCCTGTACCTGTACGCAGACGATACCAACGAGACCTCCTCGGCGGGCAACACCGTGGACTACCGCCCCAAAACGGCAGATGGCGAGAGCCTGAGCGGAAAGCACTATCCCCTGTGCAACTGGGCAAGCCATGCGTACCGGGAGATCATCGTGAGCGCCATCCCCGCTACCGACTTTACCCCCAAGCTATCCGGCAGCAAGGCAAGCGTGGGCGATATCCTGACCCTGAACGTCAGCTATACCCCCGCCAATGCAAACAGCGGTCTGGGCGTCACATGGAAGGTGTCGGACAGCACCAAGGCCAAACTGGAAAACGGAAAGCTGACCATTCTGGGCGGCGGCAACAATGATACGGTGACCGTGACCGGCACGCTGGAAAACGGCGTGGAGCGGAGCGTGAGCGTGACCATTGTGGTGAGCGATAACCCCTATGCAGCCTACTATGGTTACTGGGACTTTACCGGCGGCAGCGCAGCCAACAAGACCACCGCAAAGAACCTTGCGACCAAAAAGGATGACAGCATTCTGGTGAACGTGAATGGCACCGAAAGCGGCTATCTGACCGGGGACGGCCTGACGCTGGCTGCAAACAGTGCCGTGAAGATCCCCGTGGTAAGCGGGATGCCGGACGGCATCGAGATCTACATGGACTTCACGCTCCCTGCAAGCCTGTACGGAGATGGCCTGAGCAATAAGGGCTTTATTTCGCTGGCAAAGGGCACTGCGAATGTGCTCGCCTTCGGCAGCGAGCTGTACAGCTATGCGTGGCCTTCGATCTATGGCATTGCGGAAGGAAAAACGGCAGAAGCAGACTGCGCATGGCGCTGGGCGACAGACGCCGGTGGCACTTCACTGGGAAACACCTATATGTGGTGGGGTGCCGAGTCCCTGCACCAGCATCTGCGGCTGCGGCTGAACACCTCCGGCGGCGGTGAGTTTGCGATGCAGGCAAATACAAACGGCGACAACTGGTGCACCTGGACACTGCCTACCTATGGCGGCGCAGAGAACAAGTACCCCGGCTTCAAGGCCTTCAAGAGCGCCTGTGACGCGATCCTTCTGGGCAACCGTGCGACCCTGAATTTCTGCCCCGCAGGCACTATCCTCCATAGCGCCTACATCAAGGAATACAACGGTTAAGAAAGGATGTGAACTATGGCGATTAAGCAGTATAGCCTTACCAAAGACGGTAACCGCCGCCTTGCACCGGACTTTAAGGTGCGGGAGCTGCGCTGCCAGGACGGCACCGACACCGTTATGGTGGACGAGGTGCTGACCGTGGTGCTCCAGTGTATCCGGGAGCACTTTGGGAAGCCGGTGACCATTACCAGCGGGTACCGGACGGCAGCGCACAATGCGGCCGTGGGCGGTGCCAAGAGCAGCCAGCATCTGCTGGGCCGGGCGGCAGACATCCGGGTGGAGGACGTGAGCGTGGAGGACGTGGCCGCCTACACCGAAAGCCTGATGCCGGACTGGGGCGGCGTGGGACGCTACCCCGTCAAGGCGGGCAGAACTACCGGCTGGGTGCACGTGGATACCCGGGCAGACAAAGCCCGGTGGAGGGGGTGAGCGCGATGACAAGCATCATCTCGGCCATCATCGCAGGCGCGGTGACCCTGATCGGCGTGCTGATCGCCAACGGAAAAAGCCAAGCGGTGACCGACACCAAGCTGGAGGAACTGACCCGGGAGGTGCGGGAGCATAACAACTTTGCCCGCCGCGTACCCATTCTAGAAGAACAGATGAAGGTGGCAAACCACCGCATCGCAGATTTAGAGAAAGAGAGGAACTGAACCTATGAACGATACCCATTGCAAAATTTCTGCCGCCACACTGGCGCGCACGGCTGCGCTGGCACTGGCACTGACCAATCAGGTGCTGAGCGCCTGCGGCAAGCCCATGCTGCCAATCGAGAGTGCCACCGTGGAACAGCTGGTGACCACCGGCCTGACCGTGACCGCCGCCCTTGTGGGCTGGTGGAAGAATAACTCCTTCACCCCGGAAGCTATCAAGGCCGATGGCTATCTGGAACAGCTGAGGGAAAAGCAGTAAAAGCCGCCGGGCAGACGGGACGATATTTTTGTGAATAGGGCAATGCCGGAGCGTCTGCGGACGCTCCGGCATTGCATTTTCACAGGGAGGATATTGGAGCCGTTTCCAACAAAAAACTCCCCCGGCGGGTTGCCGGAGGAGCATTCATTTTTCTATTCTAAACACGGATGCGCCGCCCTGACATGGTGCGCAGCCGGGCTTACTTCAGGAACTTTGCCACGGCGCGGGCGACGATGCCGCCCAGAATGCCGGACACCAGAAATTCGGCTACGCCCTGCACGCCAACCAGCAGCACAACGAACATGAAGGGGTTGGCAGCGCCCTTGACGGACACCAGATTCTGCACATAGTCGCAGCCGTAGAAGGCCAGCACGATGTAGCCCATGAAGAACAGGGTGTTCAGGGCGGGTGCGGTCATGGCGCTGAGGATGTAGCTCCAGGTGCGGGACTTGTCCAGCTTCCGCAGCGCCTGGAAGATCAGGCCGCAGCACAGACCCATGAGCACACGCATGCCCACGCACAGGATAAAGGTGTTCAGCGGGCTGACCTGAAACAGTGCGCCGGTCATGGCAGAAGCGCCGGTGATGGCATCGTAGAAGCTCACAGCGCCGAACACGCCGCCCAGCAGCGCGCCCACAGCGGGACCCATGGTGATGGCACCCACGGCGATGGGCAGGGTGAGAAAGCTCATGTACAGCGGGCCCATGGGCACACTGCCCAGACCGACAAGCTTCATCACCAGTTCAATGGCCACCAGCAGGGCCACACGAGTCAAGGTCTTCGTATTGGTATTCTTCATAATTCAGTTTTCCTCCTGCTGCCGTTCCGCCCTTTGTTGTCGGATACGGCGCAAACCTGCCCGCTCTGTGCGGGTTTTAGGTGAATCTTCAAATCTTTGGAAGCGCGTAGTTGTCAGGGCGTGTTCCAGAGAAAAATGCGTTAGAATCTGTCACCGGGGAAGCGCACCCCGGCGCTGCGGCGCGCCACCGTGAGGACCCGGCTCACCGCGATGCTGGTGTCCAGCATCCGGGTGCACAGTTCTTGGTCTCCGGTGGTCATGGCGCGGTAAAAGGCCTCGAACTCTGCCGCCTGCCGGGGACGGTCTCCGTTCAGGTTATAGTGCTCCTCCTTGCCCTCGTTGGGATGGAAGGTCACGCCGCCGCAGTAGTTCGGGGTGGATTTTTGCAGAATATAGCCCTTTGTGCCCTGAATGATGCAGCGGGCAGGAGCTGCGCAGTCCTTGGCGGCAAGGCTTACCGCCTTGAAGCCGCTGTAATCCATCATCAGCACACCGCTGGTGTCGATATTGCGCTCCATGTTGGCGGCATACACCGCCTTGTTGGGCTCACCGAACAGACCCACGATGTAGCTGACGTTGTACACGCCCAAGTCCATCAGTGCACCGCCCGCGCACAGCGGGTCGAACACCGGCGGGGTCTGCCCGGCGCAAAAGGCATCGTACCGGCTGGAATACTGGCTGAAGCTGCACTGTACCATACGCACTGTACCCACCCGGGGCAGCAGCTCCCGGAGCTTTGCGTAGTTGGGCTGGTACTGGGTGGTGATCGCCTCAAAGAGGAACAGCCGCTTGCGCTGTGCCAGCGCAGCCAGTTCCTCGGTCTCGGCGGCGGTCACCGCCATGGGCTTTTCCACAATGACGTGCTTACCCGCTTCCAACGCCACCCGGGCGTAGCGGGCGTGCTGCAAGTTGGGCACGGCGATGTAGACCGCGTCTACCCATTGCAGCAGTTCAAAGTAATTGGTGGTGTGCTGCGGGATCTGATATTGTGCACACAGCTCTGCGGCCTTTGCCGCCGAGCGCGGGGTGCTGCACACCGCCTGCACAGTAAACGGCGTGTGCTCCACAAGCCATGGCAAAAATTCCTGCACGATCTTACCCGTGCCAAGAATGCCCAGTTTCATAATGCTCTCCCTTATCCTCTTGTTCCCTCAGCCTACCAGCGCCTCCGGCTCGCGGCGGGTGCGGCGGTTGGGGTACGGGTGCTTTGCCCGGGGGCGTCCCTGCTGACCGTAGTGTCTGCCGCCGCCATGGCTGCGGCCGTGCTCCTGCGGGGCGTTCAGCTGGTACAGCAGTGCCAGCCCCTTCATCAGCAGCTCGGGGTCATAGGTCAGGGGATGACGGCACAGCGGGGTGACGTACTTTGCCAGACCGCCGGTGACCACCAGCGTAGCCGGGCAGCCCAGCTCTTCCTCAATGCGCTGCACCATGCCGTCGATGAGCACGGCGGTGCCCAGCACCGAGCCGGATAGCATACAGCTTTCGGTATTGGTGCCGATGGCTTTTTTCGGGGAGCCCAGATGCACCTGCGGCAGCTGGGCACAGCGCTCGCCCAGTGCGCGCAGCCCGGTGGAAAGGCCGGGGCAGATCACGCCGCCCCGGAATACCCGATCCTTGTCCACCACATTAAAGGTAGTGGCGGTGCCAAGGTCTACCGTGACGACCGGCAGCGGAAAGTTTGCCGCCGCGTAGGCGGCATCCACCAGCCTGTCCTTGCCCACGGCGCGGGGCTCGTCCACCCCCATGGTCAGCCCGGTGCGGATGTCCGGCGAAATGATGACCGGCTTTTTGCCGGTGTAGTGACGGGCGCACTCGGCCAGTGCCCCGGTGATCTGGGGCACTACGCTGGTAAGCACCGCGCCTTCAAAGCGCATGGGACGCTCCGGGTGGCGGCGGTGCGCAAAAATTTTATCCATTTCGGCACGATATTCCGCAGCCGTGCGGGTGCGCACCGTGTCCATGCGCGCCACAAAGCATACACGTCCGTCCCGGATGCCCCCAAGGGCGACGGTGGTGTTGCCTATATCAATGGCTAAGATCATAATTCTGTTTTCCTTTTCAATATAAAAGAAAAGAACCGGTTTGCTCTTTGTCAAGCGTATTTTACCGCATTTTTGCGCAGGATACAAGTTCCCGGCAAAGATTTTGTTGTGCTGGTGGAAGTTTTGCATTATACTAAGGTAAGATATGTGGAAAAGAACTGTTTTTCCGGGAGGTAAACGAACCATGGATCTGAACGGCAAGTGCGTCCTGCTGGGCGTGAGCGGCGGCATTGCCGCCTATAAGATGGCCAATGTGGCCAGTGCACTGCGCAAGCTGGGTGCGGATGTGGAGGTCATCATGACCCAAAATGCCACCCAGTTCATCACCCCTCTCACCTTTGAGACCCTGACCGGCCACAAGTGCATGGTGGACACCTTTGACCGGGATTTCAAGTTTGAGGTCACCCACATCTCGCTGGCAAAAAAAGCGGATGTGATCCTTGTAGCTCCCGCCACCGCCAACGTGATCGCAAAGATGGCGCACGGCATTGCGGACGATATGCTTACCACCGTGGTGCTGGCCGCTAAGTGCCCGAAGCTTGTGTCTCCCGCCATGAACACCGGCATGCTGGAAAACCCCATCACGCAGGATAACCTTGCCACGTTGGAGCGGTACGGCTTTACCGTCATCCCCTCCGAAAGCGGTGTGCTGGCCTGCAAGGATGTGGGCAGCGGACGCCTGCCCAAGGAAGAAGTGCTGATCGAGCACATTCTGCACGCCATTGCCCGCCCGAAGGATCTGGCAGGGCTGCGCATCGCGGTGACCGCCGGCCCCACGCAGGAGGCGCTGGACCCGGTGCGCTACCTGACCAACCACTCCACCGGCAAGATGGGCTACGCCCTTGCCCGCGCCGCCGCCATGCGGGGCGCCGAAGTGACCCTGATCCACGGGCAGACCGCGCTGCCGCCGGTCAAGTTCACCACCGATGTGCCGGTGACCACCGCCCGGCAGATGTACGAGGCAGTGACTGACCGCTTTGACACCACCGATGTGCTCATCATGGCCGCTGCCGTGGCGGACTACCGCCCCGCCACTGTGGCAGATGATAAGATCAAAAAGAAGGAAGGCGACCTTTCCATCCCGGTGGAGCGCACCGAGGACATCCTTGGCACCATCGGCCCCCGCAAGACCCACCAGTTCCTGTGCGGCTTTTCCATGGAGACCCGGGACCTTGTGGAAAACTCTTCCGCGAAGCTTGCCAAGAAAAATCTGGACATGGTGGTGGCCAACAACCTCAAGGTGGCCGGTGCAGGCTTTGGGGTGGACACCAACGTGGTCACCTTCATCACCCCGGACGGCACACGGGAGCTGCCTCTGATGAGCAAGGCAGACGTGGCCGATGCCATTCTGGACGAGATCCTGCGGCGGCGGGCAAAGTAATACTACCGGGATTTTGTTGTACACATATCACAAAATTCACTAAAACTTTATGGTTCTTTCCGAAAATTCGGCCTTACCTGTTTATTTTATGCTGCAAAAATTATATAATAAGAGTGTGTCCCCATATTTGGAAGGAATCGGTCTGCGCTGCAGCCGTTAATATTTGGAGGAGAGCCTTACTATGTTCATGTACTCGGATTATAGCCAGCATCTGCTGGACCATGTAAAGAAGATCCATTTTATCGGCTGCGGCGGCAGCGGAATGTACCCGCTGATCCAGATTTTGGCCGCCAAGGGCTACGAGCTGTCCGGCAGCGATGTGCTGGACGGCAGCATCATCCGCTACGAGCGGGAGATGGGCGTGAAGGTCAGCCTTGGCCACAATGCGGATAACGTTGTCGGCGCGGACATGGTGGTGTACTCTGCCGCCATCTCCAAGGACAACGTGGAGCTGAACGCAGCCGCCTCCTACGGCATTCCCACCGTGGAGCGCAGCGTGCTGCTGGGCTATGTGAGCCGCCTGTACAAGCAGAGCATCTGCGTGTCCGGCACCCACGGCAAGACCACTACCACCTCCATGATCACCACTGCGCTGGAACTGGCAGGCCGCGACCCCTCTGCCGTCATCGGCGGCAAGCTGCCCCTCATCAACGGCTACGGCAAGGCTGGCAAGGGCGATGATATCGTTATCGAGGCCTGCGAGTTCGCCGAGACCTTCCTGAAGCTGACCCCCTATCTGTCCGTGGTGCTGAACATCGACAACGACCATCTGGACTACTACGGCAGCATGGGCGAGCTGAAGTTCGCCTTCAAGCGCTTTGCCCTGATGACCCAGTTCATGATCTTTGCCAACGCCGACGACAAGAACACCATGGACGTGATGTACACGCTGGACCGCCGGGTGCGCACCTTTGCCATCGACAACCACGGCGACTACCGCGCTGTCAACATCAATGAGTATAAGCCCGGCTTCTTCGAGTTTGACCTGAAGGAGTGGAACACCACCGACACCACCCGCATCCGCCTGTCCGTGCCCGGCCGCCACAATATTTATAATGCACTGGCCATGTGCGCCGTGTGCCGCTTTGTGGGCCTGAGCGCCGAGCAGTGCGCCGAGGCTGCCCTGAACTTCAAGGGTGCAGGCCGCCGCTTTGAGGTGTACGGCGAGTGCAACGGTGCGCTGGTCATTGATGACTACGCTCACCACCCCACCGAGCTGCGCGCCACCCTGAACACTGCCAAGGAGATGGGCTATAAGCGTCTGATCGCCGTCCACCAGCCGTTTACATACAGCCGCACCAAGATGCTGTTCAACGACTTTGTGGATGTGCTCAAGATCCCGGACATCACGGTGCTGACCCCCATCATGGGCAGCCGCGAGCCCAACGACCCCACCATTACCAGCGCAAAGCTGGCAGCGCAGATCCCCGGTTCTGTGCTGGTGAACAGCCTGCAGGAAGCCGCCGACTGGGTCAAGCAGAACGCCCAGCCCGGCGATCTGGTCATCACCCTCGGCTGCGGCGATATCTATAAAGCCAGCAAGATGATGGTGGAAAAGGATCAGTAAGTTTATTTTAAAAAGGACACCGGACAGCCCGCGGGCTGTCCGGTGTCCTTTTTTAGATACAGCAGCTGCTGTCAGGTGTCATCGTAATGTCCGCGGCAGGAAACGATAAACACAATGCCGTTTTCTTCGTAGTAAACGATGCGGTTCACATCATCGATACGGCGGCTCCACCAGCCGCTGAGCGTACCGCGCAGCGGTTCCGGCTTGCCGATGCCGTCAAAGGCGTTGCGGGCGATATCTTTGATCAGCGCGTTGATGCGTTTCAATGTCTTTTTGTCCTGCATCTGCCAATAAAGATAATCCTCCCATGCGCGATCCTCCCACAGCAGCCGCATCAGGCTTCCTCGATGAGATCATGCGGGGCAAAATGCGCCTTGCCGCTGCGCACATCCCGCATGATGCCTTCCAGATAACGCTGATTGGCAGAGGAATAAAAGGGGTCTGCGGTCAGCTCGAACGGAATGCGCTTTTCCCGGGCGCAGGCCTTGAGAAAGATCGTGATAGCCGTGTTCATGCTCAGACCGATCTCGTCAAAGGTCTGTTCTGCTTCATGCTTCACAGCATCATCTACGCGAACACTGATCTGTGCCATATCCAGCACCTCCTTCTTTCTTTGATTGTATCACAAATGAAAGCAGAATGCAATCAAGATGCTTTCTTTTTTATTCTATGCCTTTCATACGGAAATATTCCAGCAGATACAAGGAGCGCCCCGCAGCCGAATGGCTGCGGGGCGCTCCTTGTGTATCTATATACGATTCTGGAAGGATGTTGGCATTATCAGAACTTGAACAGGTCCACGATGCGCTGCCACAGGCGGGTGAAGATGTTGCCCTCCTGCACCGTCTCGGTCTCAGCCACAACATTGTCGGCAGCGGCCACGGTCTCGGCGGTCTTGTAGATGAACTTCACGCTGCTCTCGGCGTCCTCGGGGGCACCGGCAAAGCTGGTGTAGCTTTCCAGCCGGTCGGTCATCTCGTCCAGCACGGTCTTGAGGCCGTGCAGCTGATCCTGATCCAGTGCGCCGGTCAGCTTGGAGATGCCCTCCTCGTTGAACTGGTTCAGACCATCGTTCAGCTGGTGGGTGCCGTCATTCAGCTGGCTTGCGCCCTCGTTCAGGGTGTTCACGCCATCGTACAGGGTCTTGGTACCGGCGGCAAGCTGTGCGCTGCCGTCCTTGGCAGAGTGTGCACCATCTGCGGCGGTCTGCACGCCGGCGGTGTACTGGCCCACGCTGGAAACGAAGTACTGGATCTTGGAAAGGCTGTCCTTCAGGGCACGCACATCGGCGATATCCTGACTGTTCTCTACCTGATACTTCAGCTCTGCCTTGGCGGTGTCCTTGGCCTCCTGACTGGTCAGCAGCTGCACCAGACCGCACAGCATGGAGGGGTCGTAGTTCTGCATCAGATGCAGAGCAGCCTCCAGATCATGGTTCGTCTTGGTAGCGGAAAGGTACAGTGCCAGATCCAGCTGGCTGTCCTTGAAGCTGGGAGCCTGCTCCCAGATGGTGCGCACCATCTTGCGGCGTCCGGCAGCCAGCGTCTTGTCGTTGATGGTCAGGATGTTGTCGATGACCGCAGCGTAGTTGTCCCAAGTCATGTCGGTGTCGATCAGGCCACCCTCTTTCAGGGTCTTGTTGGCAGAAGCCAGCACACCGTCCGCCACCTGCTGCGCGCCGCTATTCAGGGCGCTGTTGTTGGAGCTCAGGGTGTCCAGACCGTTGGTCAGCTGTCCCAGACCCTTGTCCAGCGCGGCTGCACCATTGTTCAGGGTGTTAGCGCCGTCCAGCAGTGCCAGCACACCGCTGGCCAGCTGACTGGTACCGTCCTCCAGCTGAGAAGCGCCGTCCAGCAGCTGGCTCATGGCGTCGTTCAGCTGGTTGATGCCGTCGGTCAGGTCGTTGATGCTGCTCAGGTCAAACACGTTGTCAGTGCCCAGAGCCGCAGCGCTGGTGGCGCAGGCCATCATCACCTGCGGGCAGGTCAGTTCGGTGACATCCGCTTCCACTGTGATGGTGTCCTGCAGATAGTCCTCAATGGTGTCCAGCTCGTCCGGCAGCAGACCGGACAGGGAATCCTTCACGCCCGGCAGGGTGACAAAGGCAGCCACATTGCTCTTGGCGGCGCTTTCCACCAGACCGTGCGCAGCCACCACGTTGGTGGCATCCTGTCCGAAGATCACGCCCACAGCGGTGACCAGCGGGGTGACGATGGTGCGGTCGGTGCCGTTCACCTTCACGGTGCCGGTCTCGTTGTTCTTCAGGGCGATGGTCATGGTCAAATGACCGCTCTTGCCGATCAGATCTTCCAGTGCGGCTTCCTGACCGTCCAGTGCGTAGGTGACGGTAGCCTGAATGGGCAGGGCGCGGTCGGTGTTACCTTTATAATACACATCGGTATCATCGGTGTTCCACACCAGCTTTTCGCCGTCCTGTGTGAACTCGGCGCTGCTCTCGGTGTTCTGGATATTGGTCAGGGTGCTCTGGTCGGTCACCTTGGACAGGCCGGAGGCGCTGTAAACATGCTCGCTGACGGTGGTGCTCTGGATGGAGCCATCGGCGTTCATCACAGCGTACACGGTCTCAGACTTGGTAAAGCTGCTGCCGCCTGCGGCAAAAGCCGGGGCTGCACAGCTGGCGGCGAGGGCAACTGCCAGCGCCGCACTGGCGAAACGAAGCGATTTTTTCATAACGCATTACTCCTTTTCAGACTTTTTGGCGTTGGCAGATTCAGGCACCATCCACTTCAGGGTGGTGTGGCGGATGATCCAGTCACACAGCATCAGGGCGGCGGGCAGCACCACCAGAATGACCAGCATACTGATCAGAGCGCCGCGGGAGATCAGCAGGCAGATGCTCCGCAGCAGCTCCATCTTACTGATGGCTGCCACGCCGACCGTAGCGGCAAAGAAGGTCAGGCCACTGGTCAGGATGGACTGACTGCAATGCTCCAGCGACTGCTGGGCAGCTTCCTTGGGGGTGCGGCCAAAGGCACGCTCCTCGTGATAACGGGTGGTCATCAGGATGGAGTAGTCCACGGTAGCGCCCAGCTGGATGGTGCCGATAACGATGCTGGCGATGAAGGGCAGCTGTGTACCGGTAAAGTACGGGATGCCCATGTTGATGGCAATTGCGGCTTCGATGCTGGCGACCAGCAGCACCGGGATGGACAGGCTCTTGAAGGAGATGGCGATGATGACCAGAACGGCCATGATCGACCAGACGTTGACGTTCTTGAAGTCCACGTCTGCCACCTCGATCAGGTCTTTGGTCATGGCGCCTTCACCGGTGATGACGCCCTCGGGATCTACATTTTTGATCAGGCCGATCATCTCGTCCAGCTGGCTGTTGATGGCATCCGTGCCGGTCTTGTAGGAGCTGTTGGCCAAAATCAGCTTGTAGCCGCCGGACTGCAGAATCTCCATCACGCTGTCGGGCAGCAGCTCGGTGTCAAAGCCGGGGCCGGTAATGGAATCCAGACTTACTACCTGCGTGATACCATCCACGTCCTTCAACTCGTCGCACAGGTCGGACACCTGCGTGGCGGTCAGATCGTCATGCACCAGAATGAAGTGGCTGGTAGTCATGCCGAAGTCCTCGCCCAGCTTGTTGGTGCCCACGATGCCGGTCAAGTCCTGGGGCAGAGAGTCGAACAGGGTGTAGTACACGCTGGTCTTGTTCTGCGCAATGGCAAAGGGGATGAGGATGAGGATAAACACGACCACGATGGGCACGGAATGCTTGGAAACAAAGTAGCTCAGCTTGGTCAGCCGGGGGATAACGGTGCGATGCTTGTATTTTTCCACCCACTTATCAAAGGTAAGGATCAAAGAGGGCAGGATGACCACGGTGCAGATGACGCCCAGTGCCACGCCCTTTGCCATGACAAGGCCGATATCGCGGCCCAGCGTCAGACGCATGGCGCACAGTGCAAGGAAGCCTGCAATGGTGGTCAGGCTGGAAGCGGAGATGGAGGTCATGGTCTTGCAGATAGCGCTGGTCATGGCCTCCTCATTGGAGGAGCGCAGCTCCTTTTCTTCCTCATAGCGGTGCAGCAGGAAGATGGAGAAGTCCATCGTAACGCCCAGCTGCAGCACGGTAGCAAGCGCCTCGGTGATGTAGCTGATCTGCCCCAAAAAGATGTTGGTGCCGAAGTTGTACGCGATGGGGAACAGCAGACCCAGCATGAACAGCAGCGGGGTGAGGGTGCTTTCCAGCGAGAGGAACAGCACCAGCAGGCTGGCGCCCACGGCGATCAGGATGTACAGGGGCATTTCCTGATTGACCAGCGCCTTGGTGTCCTGCAGAATGACGCTCATGCCGCCGAAGAAGCAGTCCTTACGCAGCAGCTTTTCGATCTGCTTGACGGCTTCCATGGTCTCGTCGCTGGCACTGGGGGCGTCAAAACGGACGATCAGCATGGTGGAATCGTTTTTGCCGAACATGAACTGCTGCACATCGGCAGGCAGCATGGCGGTGGGGATGTTGGGGTCGATCACATCGCTGAGCCAGAAGGTCTGGGTGACGCCGGGCACGGCTTCTATCTCCTTTTTCATGGCGATGAGTTCATTGGTTGGCAGGCCCTCTACCGTGATCATACCGGTGGAGGCCAGATGGAAATCGTCCTCAAGGGCTACCTCGCCGATCATGGAGTCCAGATCCTGCGGCAGGTAGGTGAGGATGTCATAATTGATGCGGGTGGCAATGGCGCCGATTGCGGAAGGAATCAACAGCAGCACGGCCACTGTTAAGATCAGCTTGCGCAGACGCACGATGCCTTGTGCGATCTTTTTCATGAGAACCCTCCAGAATAGAAAGTTGATTGGGAATGTCCGCAAAACTGACTGTCGGTCATCTTCCGGGCAAACACTATTATATCCACCCCGGACAGTGTGTCAAGCAGGAAAAGTGACTGAAAGTCAGTTTTTTTATCACTTGCAAAAAATTGTATAGCAAACCGGGCTTGCACAAACGGCCAAGGACTGCTAAACTAAGGTACGCAGACCGGACGCAGCACATACCTGCGTCTGAATTTAGAGAAAAGAGGAATCTACCCAGAGCATGAGCACCGTGGAAGGTAAGAAACAGGAAAAGCGCCGCGCCCTGCTGGATGCAGCCTACGAGCTGTTTCTGGAGCGGGGCACCGCCAAGACCAGCGTGGAGGATATCACCAGCCGGGCAAAGGTGGGCAAAGGCACGTTTTATCTGTATTTTCAGGATAAGGGCGCGGTGATGCAGGCGCTGCTGGGGCGGGTGAGCTACCAGCTGCTGAGCGATGCCTGCCTTGCGGTCGAGCAGCACCCCGAGCTGCCCGACTTTACCGCGCAGGTAGTGTTCGTCATCGACCATATCATCGAGGCTTTGCGGCAGGATGTGCTGGTGCTGCGGTTTCTGGAGCGCAACTTCGTCTGGCCCGGGCTGGACCAAATCGAAGCCAGCAGGGAAGCCGAGCCCCTGATGCGCAAGCTGCTGGCCATTGTGCTTTCCAGCCCGGAGATGGCCGGACGTAGTGAGCGGGAGGTCTACCAGCGCATCACCGCCCTTGGCAGTATGTGTATGTCGGTGTGCTATTCCAGCATTCTGGAGGGCAAGCCGGACAACATCGACGCCATGAAGCCGGTGCTGTACGATATCATTCGCCGGGCACTTTCGCCGGAAAAGTAAAAAAGAACGCATAAAAAGCATAAAAGGTCTTGCTTTTTGCAAAAAGCTGTGGTAAACTATCCAAGTCGATATGACATGGACGGTTAGCTCAGCTGGTAGAGCATCTGCTTGACGTGCAGGAGGTCACAGGTTCGAGTCCTGTACCGTCCACCAAACAGTTCGTACTCGAACCCGATTCTTTACGAGAAAGGGTTCGGGTACGTTTTTTTGTTTATCGGAGGTTCTGCGGAAGGACTACTCGGAACGGTAAACAAGAACGAACAAAGGCAGGGTATCACCATGACGGTAGTATCCTGCCTTTGATATAATATATTTTAATCTTGGCACCACCAATATAGCTGATAGTTTCGAACTGAGCTAATAAAAAAGCCTACCACAAAAGCTGTGGTAGGCCGTAGTATATTTAGAATGCGTCAATCTGCATCAATTGACGATGTTGAATCAGAAATTTCACTATTAGGCAAAGTAATGTTAATGTCCGAGGGAGAACTATTGTTCAGGTTTACTACAATAGGTGATGAACTTGCCTTAATCATCAAAGCGAGACAAAGGACACTAAGAACGTATTGCTTCTTTTTCATACTGGTCGAGCCCCTTTCATTGTCCGATGATTTGTTACATATGACTTATCTTTGGGGGCTTAGATGTCCCCCTCATTAAATGTACAGCATAATTAAACCCCCCTTATGTGTTTCTGTTAATAAAATATCAAATCTGTGGTGATTTGTCTATAGGCAGCCTAAACGAAAATGCAACACAGTTTTCGGCAAAAAACACAAAAGGCTCAACCAAAAAAATCGATACGTTCGATTTTTAGAATGATTTTGTTTGATAAAAAACGAAAAAGTAGATTGCCTCGATTGACTTTTTCTCTAGAATTATGGTATTATATAATATACAATTTTGTCAGATCGCATATTTTCATTAAATCGAAGGAGACACTCTTATGAAGGGCTTTGATGAGCTTAATGGAACAGATTTTGCTGTTCTAGATGCAATTCGGAGATCGGAATCATCAGATAGATCAATACTTGAGACATATAGTGGCTTATCGTGGCCAACTGTAAAAAAGGTATTTTTGCAATTGCAAGAGTCAGGAAACATACGAAAAGATTCAGATATAAAAAATGATGAAGAAGCAATTGTATGTAACCAAGGCTACTTTCTGGGTGTTTCAGTAGGGACACGAGAAATCAAGGCTGTTTTCTGCGATGCGCAGTTTAATATGTTGTCACATATGGAAATGCAAAAGATGTCAAGTTGTTTTTCCATGAATAAAGTTAAATATTTAATTGATAAGAGTCAGCAGTACAAAATATCAAAAGGGCGCACGGTGGAACCAAATGAATTATATTTCTGCTTTGAATCATCATCTCTACAAGATGTAATTTCTGATGTTATTACAGAAATAATAGAAGCATATTTTGAACTCGATGATGACACACAAAAATTGTTGGGTATTGGTTTGGCTTTTCCCGGAATTGTTGATTCACAAAAAGAACAAATTATTGCATGCCCTAATATTCCAAGTCTAAATGGAAAAGAACTTCGTGGAATACTAAAGCACGATCTTTACAATAGTTTAAAGAAATATAAAATTCCTATTTATATAGAACACAACGCTAAAGTTAACTTTATAAATGAAAAAGAACTTCTATATAAAGATCACAGCGAAAGCAGCGTTGCGTTTAAGGAAAATGTCCTATGTTTATATATGGGAACAGGTATAAGCTTGGGAGGCTGTATTAATGGCACATTGATTACTGGTTCAACAAATTCTTTTGGCGAAATTGGGCATACCGGAGTGATAAACTTTGCTAAAGAAATGAAAAAAGACGAAATAGATGATCACGATGTTTGTCCTTTTTGTCATCAAAAATGCGTTGAATGGCTCATTCGAAAAGATGTTTTCGATGCAGTATCAATCAAAACTTATAGAGAAAATTCGACTGCCCAAAAATTAAAAAATTTATCACCAGAAAAGTATAAAAAATTGACACAATATCTTGGCTATTTGTTAAATATTATAATAAATGTATTCAACCCGGATGTTCTAATCTTAAGCGGAAGAATATTCGACAATATATCGGCACTTCGTGGAGATATAGAAGCATTAAAAAGCAGTCACACTCTTTCGTTTTCTGGTTCAAATTGTAAAATTATTCTTGGAAATGGTGGGCAGTATGGAATAGCTCGTGGAGCCGCATTAAATACTTACATGAAACATTATACGTATAAAGACAAAGCTATTCAATGGCCAACGACTGAAAACAGATTATAAAGAATCCGGTCACATATATTATACGATCTACATAAATCTTATGGTTTTTAGAATTATCTTGTGTGAATGCCGAAAAAATTGCTTTCATAACATGCTTATTATCGACATCGAACACAACGATGAATGGAAAATATTTGGATATATTGAAGAGTGGCTTTTTTTGTGATATAATCATCATGGGTAATTTTAGAATTTTAAAATGATGCGAGGCGAGATCATGGCTACTACACCGAGTACTGGAAAGTTAATTTATCATATAACATCTATAGATAATCTGCCTTCGATTTTAAAATTTGGTCTGCTCTCTCGAAAATGCTTATTACAAAACCACGATATACACTTTACTGACATTGCTGATCCAGAAATCTTAAATAAACGTGAGCGATATAAGGAAGCTCTTTCGCAATATGTCTTATTTCATTTTTTTGCCAAGAATCCATTTGATGGTGCGGTGTGCGAAAAATATGGATCAGAAAATATGGCAATCATCGCTGTTTGGAGAAGTATTTGTGAACATAATAATTATCAAATAATTCCATCACATCCATTGGATAGTGATGCTCCAGATCTTTATTCTTATGGAGAAGGTTTCAAGAAGGTTCGATGGAATATATTAGACGATAGAGAGCATCGCGATTATAAAAATGCAGAGATCCGGAAAGCATGTATGGCAGAATGTGTTGTGAAGGGATGTGTTCCGGTATCAGATTTTGCATATATTTATGTTTATAGTGAAAGGGCAAAAGAAAAGATTTTAAAAATGGAAAATGCCGTAGCTATTAAGGATAGGATACAGGTTATGCCTAGTATGTTTCCCATAAGTCGATAATTAAATTGGGAGGTGATTCAAGTGTTTTTCTATACAACAGGAGATTTGCTCCAGTCCGATGCGGAAGCTCTTGTCAACACAGTAAACTGTGAAGGTTATATGGGAAAGGGAATCGCCTATCAATTTAAACTTAAATTTCCAAACAACAACAAAGACTATGTTAAGGCGTGTAAAAATGGTACACTACGTCCCGGAAAACTTCATGTTTATAAGGAAAGTGAAAAAATCATCATTAATTTCCCGACCAAAGATAAATGGCGTGAAAAATCACGAATGGAATATATTGAGGATGGGTTGGATGCGCTTGTTTTACTAATAAAAGAACTCAACATAAAGAGTATAGCTATTCCACCGTTGGGAAGTGGTAATGGTGGTCTTATTTGGAATGACGTTAAGCAAGTTTTGGCAAAAAAACTAGAGGACACAGCCAAACAGGTAGCGATTTATATTTATGAGCCTTCTCGAAACTTTGCCACAACGCCAACACAGGAGCCAAAACTGAGCACATCAGCACTCGTGTTAATGGAATTAAAGGGGCATTTAAAAAAGTTTAACAGTCTTCGTTTGCAAAAAGCGGCGTATTTCATGGATTTGTTTTCCTCAAAAAAATATTTTCGTTTTGTTCCTCATAAATACGGTCCTTATGATCATTCCATTGATATAGTTAGTAAGGGAATTCGTGAATTTCAGCAGTTTCATGGAACATCTTCTACAAAAGAAGCTGAGAAAATTCTATTTAATAAACTTACGAGTGAGTCGGTAAATAATACTTTACAAGCATTGCTCCCTTGGATCATAAAGTCTTGTGATTTTGTAAACTCTATTGAAACTGATCATGAACTAGAATGTTTGGCAACAATTTGTTTTCTAATTGAAAATTCAGGAGGCTTAACAGCAGAAGGAATTGTTTCCGGATTTAAGAATTGGTCTGAGGAAAAGGCAAAGAGGTTTACTGAACAAGAAATTATCGAGGGAATCCAAAAGTTATATATGCTTGGAGTTATAGAAAAAAATCTTGTAGGTTATAACCTTGTTGCATAAAACAAAAACAGGGTGCGCCCACCCGGACGCACCCTGCCAAAGACCACAGACAATAGCGATATGTATACCAGGGAGTTCCCCAGCGGGAACTTCCTGGATTTCTTTTTTGTTTGCGTGATGAGCCTGCTCCGCCTGCCACGCGGCAAACTCCTGCTGGCCTTCCTCGCTGTTCCAGCAGGCAAGGATCGCCGGGTAGAATGCCCGTGCCAGACGGTCGATGACATCATCGGGGTAAGGGGAAATGTTTGTGGACTTTTTCTTTTTGTTCAAACGCACGCTCCTTTGACTGTCCCACCATGGCAAAGCCGGGCGAGAAAATCAAAGTTCCAATTTTTATCAGGCGCAAGGGCGCGGATGCTTTCCGCCCTGCACTTGCGGCTGGTGGCTCATTGATGGCTTACAAGTGCCTGTCGTTATGCCGTTTTTTCTTCTTCAAGGGCTTCTGCAAGAGCCTTTTCCAGATAGGTTTCGATTTCAGTCAGGTAGTTAGCAGGCCTCTGCATTGCGAAGCGGAGAACCTTTTGCTTTTCCGGGTCAGTGAAATAGCTGGGATTGTTTTTGAGCGTTTTCTTCCATGAGTTTTTCATCATTTCGGTCGCACGGCTCAAGGATTTGTAAACCTTCATAAACTCGTCCGGTACATGATATCACCGGAATTCTTCTGTTTGTGGTGTGGGCATGGGAACGGGTTCCGCTTTTTCAGGTTCAAATTCTGCGCTGGCAGATTCCAACACTTCCAATGCCTCTGGATGCAGGATTTGAGCAAGGACATCTGAACGATGCTCGACACTTGCCTGCACAAGCTTGGACATTTCTTCGTTGGTGAACTTCACTTCGCCGGAAAAGACTTTCTGCTTGATGCCGGGAGAGAGGTTGTCTGCGATGTCAATGCCTCGTGTATAGTGGCTGGCGCGGAGAACGGAGGCACGGCTGACACCGTTTTCCTCTGCGATCCGGTCGCAGGTTTTCTTCCCGGAGTGGTGGTTATCACCGTGATCACCACCACTTTTCTTTGCTAAAGTGTACTGATTGCCCCGAAAGATTTTTGCAGCTTTCTTCTCGGCTTCGTACTGCTTCCCAAGCAGATAGCGTTTCTGTTCAGGACTCAGGTTTCGCCGTCCCAACTGATTCCGGCAGATCCACGCAATGGCTTCTTCGCGGTTCTCGAATCGGAGCGGCATGGTGGAGAAATAAATCTCCGGGTGCTTTTGGAGGATGGCATAACGATTGTGACCGTCAACGAGGGTATTGTTCCATACAATCAAAGGGGAGAGCAGCTTGCCTTCCTTGAGGATATTTTCTTCAAGCTGCTTAAATTCATCATTGGTCAGAGGGGGAATCTGGGACTGAAACTCCGGGTCGATTTTCAGATTGATCATATGCGCACTCCTTTATCTCTCCTGCTGCGCCGGTTCTTCCTCCCGGAAAAAGGACACAACATTCTGCTTTGCGGTTTTCAGTTTGAGCAGTTCCTCTTTAGATTCCTTGTACTGCTCGTAGAACTTCGCCTTTTCGGATGCCAGCTGCGCATACTCGGCTTCCAGCTTTTTCGAGCTGGGCAGCTTTGTAATGTTGTTTGCCTTGAAATAGGCTGCTGCCGCCCGGTACGCTGTCAGCTCTGCACGGTGCTGCTCCTCAAATGCTGCGGGTCGCTTGGCGGTCTTTAACTGCTGTGCGACATTCTTGGTGCTGGTGTAGGCTGCGATGTGATAGCGCAGCTCTTTGTTGAATTTCATGCGACCTTCGAGGTCTTTCACCACCGCCAGTGCGTCGTGATACTTGGTTTCCAGTTCGGTGATGCGCTGGTTCAAGGTGTCCTCGTCGGTCAAGTCCTTTTCCTGCAGAAGCTTCACGGTTTGTGCCATAACTTTGAGATTGTGTTTCGTGAGCCAACGCTTATAGCCGATGCCCTTGCCCTCGGTCATCCTCGACTGGATGTCGATCAGTTTCCCGATGGCATCCTGCTTGAACTGCGCCTTGGGTTTGCGTTCGGCATTTGCCTGCAACGTGGCAAGCACTGCCGCCTTATCGAACTTGTCACCGAGATGTTTCGCCCGGATGAACTTCGTTCTGCCAGAGGGCAGATAGCTGAGCAGTCCACGGCTTTCCTTGACGGTGATGCCATACTGTTGCATGAGCCTGTCAGAAAATTCTTCAAAACTTGTTGTGCGGTACAGCACCGAAGAAATCTGTTTCCGTAAAGTGTCTTTCATGGTTTCAAACTTCTTCTGCCGGGACGGTTGCCCAGCTGCGGTGAGGGCTGCGTTCTCACGGTCAAGTTTCAACTGACCACGCCTACGCGCCCAATACTCAGCTTCGCTGACACGCTCTTTCGAGCCGTTGAGCAGGTCGATCTGGTACAATCCGGCACCCTCGCACAGCTCCATGACCTCGACACGCAAATGCCGCATGGTCTGGGCTGTGCTGGAGTGCTTCATGCCCTCTAGCCAGTCACGGGGCTTCTGCATATAGGGCTTGCGCTCCACTTCCCGTGTTCGGACGCTGCCAATCACGATGTGGACGTGGATGTTTCCCGAATGGTTGTGCCCATCCGGGTGAGTGCAGACGATGGCAGGGTGACCGGGAAAGTTTTCTTCGCAGAATTTCAGGCCAAGTGCCTGTGCCTTTTCCATAGTCAAGCCGTTGTCGGCTGCATCTCTTGGGTCAAAGCTGATGATATACTGGTGGCTCTTGATATCACCATGCTGGGTATTCTTACCATACTTGCGGTTTGCCAGCAGACAAGCTGTTGCAAACGAGAAATCGCCACACTCAAGGGTGTCGAGCAGGTACGATTCTCGCAGCTTCGGTCTGCCCTGTTCATCCAGAAGTTGCTTTCCAGTGAACGCATCATGCTGGTAAACGAGATACGCTTCGATGGCGGTGTAGTCCGAGTTTTTAGAGCTGATATGCTTGAGCGTTGCCATACAGTTCACCCAGAACTTTCTCGGCGTGCAGCCGAAATGCGGTCAGGTCCGCAAGTTCGTCAAGGAGTTTCGCCCGGATCTGCTCGGTGTCCGCACCGCCGGAATTGAAGTGCCTTGCAAGCTGGTTGAGGTTGGTGCCCACTTTGCTGCACTGAGCAAGCAAAGTGGAAACAGCGGTTAGGGTTTCTTCTCCGCCGCCGGCAACGATGACTGTTTTCTCAATCTTGACGTTGTGGATGGCACGGCGGATAAAAGTGGAGAGGGAGAGATTCAGGAGTTTGCAAGTGAGTTCCAGTGACGCTTTTTCCTCCGCTGTCACACGGAACTTGATGACGTGCGTTTTGTTGTTCGGCGTGTCGTGGTGCTGGGAATTGCTAGGGATCGGTTGAACATTCGTTTTGGTCATTGTACCTCCTGTCTGTTCGATAACTCCTCGGTGAAGTTATGTAAAGCACGACACGCCGTTGCTGTTCGCACCGTCAGGTGCGAACCATGAGCAGGGTTTGGGGTTGGACCGCGTTTGCGAAGCGCAGCGCAGCAATGAAAGCCCCAGTGGGGCTTTTAAGCGGCAGCGCGGTCTGCGACAGCAGATGGAGGGGCGTTGCCCCGACAAGCTCGGTGGGATTTGCGATAGAGAGTATCATGGATTGCGGCGAGCGTCAGGATGATTTTGCAAAATTTATTAAGGGAATGCAGTGATAGTAGGACTTATATTTAACACACGGCAAGAAACAATTTCCGTTTCGCACATTGTAATGTTCGCAGAAAAAACTTATAATGCTTTTGAACCTGTAGGACACACAAAACGCGGAAAAGAGAGGGAATCATGAGAAAACTGTTCCTTTTGGAAGATGATCTGAGCCTGATCAGTGGGCTGACTTTTGCATTCAAGAAACAGGGCTTTGCACTGGATACAGCCCGGACGCTGACAGAAGCCGAGGTGCTGTGGTCAGACAGAAAATATGACCTGCTGGTGCTGGATGTTTCCCTGCCGGATGGCTCTGGCTTTGATTTCTGCCAGAAGGTGCGGCGCACATCCAACGTGCCGATTCTGTTCCTGACTGCTTCGGATGAGGAAATGAATATCATCATGGGACTGGAACTGGGCGGGGATGATTACCTGACCAAGCCGTTCAAGCTGGGTGTCCTGTTGTCGCGGGTCAATGCACTGCTTCGCCGTGCAAATGCGTCCAGCGCAGGAGAACCCGTACTGGAATCGGGCAGCATCACCGTCCGGCTGTTGCAGGGGCAGGTATACAAAAACGGAATCTTGCTGGAACTGACCGGCGCAGAGTACAAGCTGCTCTGCTTCTTTATGCAGCATCCGAATGCCGTGCTATCCAAGGAACAAATTCTGGATGCACTGTGGGACTGCGATGGGGATTACATTGACAGCAGTGCCTTAACAGTGTATATCCGGCGGCTGCGGATGAAGATTGAGGACGACCCCGGCAAACCGCAGATGCTGCTGACTGTCCGCGGCATGGGTTATAAATGGAATGGGTAAAGGTGCCGTATGAAAGTATTCGCAAACCGGGAGATCCGAAATTTGTTCCAAGCCGTGCTGGCGGTCTGGGCGGTGGCATTGGCGCTCACGCAGGACATCGTATGGCATACGACGCATGTATTTTCTTTCGGGTTACTGTTGGTTTTTCTGCTTCTGGGCGGCTGTCTCTGGGGCGTGCTTTTTCGCTATTTCCAAAGGCAGAGCGCGCTTCTGGAACAGGCAGTCCAGCAAATCCAAAGCTGTCTGGATGGCAACTCGGATGCACGACTGGGCTGCGACCGGGAGGGAGAACTTTACCGTCTGTTTCACTCCGTTAATGCATTGGCGGCAGTTCTGAGCGCACACGCAGACAACGAGCAGCGGGAGAAGCGTTTTTTGAAAAATACCATTGCAGATATTTCGCACCAGCTCAAAACACCGCTGGCGGCGTTGAATATCTACAACGGTCTGCTTCAGGACGAAGCGGTTTCGCCGTCGGAAGTCAAAGAGTTTGCAGACCTGTCCGAACAGGAGTTGGACCGCATCGAAACGCTGGTGCAGAATCTGCTCAAAATCACCCGGCTGGATGCCGGTTCGGTCGTCTTGGAGAAGAAAAACGAAAATGTTGCTGAAATGGTGCAGGACATCGCGCGGCAGTATCACTATCGTGCAGAGCAGGAACAGAAAAAGCTCGTTCTGTCCGGCTCAGAGGCGGTTACACTTTGGTGCGACCGTGACTGGATGCAGGAAGCTGTGGACAATCTTGTAAAGAATGCCTTTGACCACACAAAGAGCGGAGATACGATTCAGGTAGAGTGGAATGCACTGTCGCCCATGGTTCAAATCAAAGTACGCGACAACGGCAGCGGCATCCACCCGGAGGATCTATACCATATCTTCAAGCGGTTTTATCGCAGCCGCTTTTCACAGGATACACAGGGCATCGGGCTGGGTCTGCCGCTGGCAAAAGCCGTTGTGGAAGCCCATCACGGCACCATTGAAGTAGACAGCGAGCTGGGAAAGGGCACGACCTTTACTCTGAATTTTCCGATTCCTACAAAATTGTAGGCTGAGTGTAGGCTTGCAGTAAGGTTGACGTGTTATCCTTTTCTGCACAGACAGAGATAATCCGTCTGAATTGAAGGAACCTGCAAAGTGAGGGATACACTATGGAACTATTAGAAGTCAACCATCTCTGCAAGACCTACGGCAGCGGAGAAACCGCTGTCCATGCGCTGAAAGATGTCAGCTTTTCTGTGCCGAAAGGCGAATATGTGGCGGTCGTTGGCGAATCCGGCTCCGGCAAAAGCACCCTGCTCAATCTGATCGGCGGACTGGATACGCCGACTTCCGGCAAGGTGCTGATTGACGGCAAGGATGTTTTTGCCATGAAAGACCGGGAACTGACGATCTTCCGCCGCCGCAATATCGGTTTTATCTTTCAGGCATTCAACCTCATCCCGGAGCTGACCGTGGAGCAGAACATCCTGTTCCCGGTGCTGCTGGACTACCAAAAGCCGGACAGGGCATATCTGGAAGAACTGCTGACCGTGCTGAATCTGAAAGACCGTCGGAAGCATCTGCCAAGCCAGCTTTCCGGTGGGCAGCAGCAACGGGTAGCCATCGGCCGCGCCCTGATGACCCGCCCTTCACTGATTTTGGCGGATGAGCCGACCGGCAATCTGGACACCCAGAACACCAGCGAGGTCATTGCCCTGTTGAAAGAAACGTCCCGGAAATACGAGCAGACCATCCTGATGATCACCCACAACCGCAGCATTGCACAGACGGCAGACCGGGTGTTGCAGGTATCGGACGGCTGCCTGACCGATTTTGGGAGGTGCCGGGAATGAGCAGCACAGAAATGAAAAGCTATCTGAGCCTGATCCCGATTTCTGCCAAGGTACGCAGACGGCAGAACCGCATGACGATTTTGTGCATCGTCATTGCGGTGTTTCTGGTCAGTGCTATTTTCAGTGTAGCGGATATGATGCTGCGCACCCAAATGAATCGCGCAGCAGGAAAAGATGGCAGTTGGCATTTACAGATTGCTGGAATTACACAGAGTCAGGCAGAACAGCTGGCACAGCAGCCGGACGTGGTGTGCACAGGTGCAGGAGCGGTGTTCAATGAGGGCGGAGAAGAGGATTACCGCCTGAACGGAAAACGGGTGGTTCTTTACGGTTGTGATGTGCAATTTCTGCTTGTGAATCGTTCCGTAGCCTTTGAGGGGACTTTTCCGGAACAGGACGGAGAGGTGCTGCTTGGAAAAGGTGCCGCCCGGATTTTTGGTGTGGCAATCGGAGATTCGGTCATGCTGAAGCTGCCGGACGGGCAGAACCGGACACTGACTGTGACTGGAATCGGCGGTGTGGACGAAAGCTATTACGAAATGCAATTTGCACTGGTGGATATTTATCTGCCGCAGGAGACATTTGAATCGCTTCTGACTGGGCAGGGAGAAGCTCTGCCGCAGACTGTGTACGATCTGCAGTATACCAGCGCTGCCAAGGCGGCAAAAGCTCTGCCGCAGCTACAGCAGCAGTATGGCGAGGATGCCGTGCATGAAAATTTGAATGTGATGGGTTCTGCCGGACAGAGCAACAGCACTGCGTTCCGGACGGTGTACGGCATGGCGGGCGTGCTGTTTGCTCTGGTGCTGCTTGCCGGTGTGCTGATGATCTCCGGTACCATGAACAGCAATGTTGCGCAGCGCACCCGGTTCTTTGGTATGATGCGCTGTCTCGGAATGAGCAAACAGCAGGTCGTTCATTTTGTCCGGATGGAAGCACTCAACTGGTGCAGGATTGCGGTCCCGATCGGCCTTGTTCTGGGGACATTTTCCAGTTGGGCGGTGTGCGGCGCACTGCGGTACGGCATTGGCGGCGAGTTTGCGACAACGCCAGTATTCCGGTTGAGTATGGGCGGTCTGTGCGCCGGTGTTGTGGTGGGCGTAGTAACGGTGTTGCTGGCGGCACAGGCTCCGGCCAAGCGGGCTGCAGAGGTCCCGCCTGTGGCGGCGGCTTCCGGGAGTGAACAGGCGGCAGTTGTGCATCATGCAGCGAATCTTGGCTCCGGTCGGACTGAAACTGCACTGGGCATATACCATGCCACCGCAAGCAAAAAGAATTGGTTCCTGATTACCGCAAGCTTTGCATTAAGCATTGTGCTTGCACTGGGATTTATCGTTATTTTGCAGTTTGCTTCTCTGCTGTTGCCAAGTTTGGCACCATGGCAGGCGGATGTGATATACACCGGTTATGACAACGAACGGGTGCTGCCGGATACCATGGCGCAGCAGTTGCGAAGGATGCCCGGTGTTGCACGTGTATGGGGCTGTACGGGTCTTGTCCATGTACCTGCCAGCAGCGACCGGAACAATGTCGAGCAGGTCACATTCTGTTCGTACGATGACTTTATGCTGGAATCCAGCAAAAGCATGGTGGTCAAGGGAAGAATGGCAAAAAATTCCGGTGCAGACAATGAAGTGATGACGATGTACAACAAAACAAACCCCATCCGTGTCGGGGATACCATCACGGTGAACGGTGTGCCGCTGACGGTCGTGGGCGCATTCTCACAGGGAATATTTCCGGACGATGTGACCATTATTGCGCCTGAAACGCTGTTCCGCCGTGTAGCAGGAGAACAGAATTACAATATGATCGGGGTGCAGCTGGACCGCACCGCCAATGACGAGACCGTGCTGGCGCTGGCGGCTTTTTCCAGTGATCAGATCGTTGTGCAGGATTTGCGGGAAAGCAACCGGCAGGACCGTGGGACTTATTATGCGGCACGGATCGTACTGTATGGATTTCTTGCCATTATTGGCGGCATTTCCCTGCTGAACATCATCAACAGCATTTCCATGAGCGTGTCGGCACGAATGAAGCAGTATGGCATCCTGCGTGCCATCGGGATGGATGATGCACAGCTGAAACGCATGGTCTCTGCCGAAGCTGGCACCTATGCAGTGTCCGGCCTTGTGGTGGGCATTGCGCTGGGTCTTGTGCTGAACCGGATGCTGTATACCCGGCTCATCACCCATTATTTCGGTGCAGCGTGGCAGGTGCCGTGGGGCTGTCTTGCCGTGATTGTCGTAGTCGTGCTGGCGGCGGTGGTGCTGGCAGTATATAACCCGGTCAGGCGAATCCTCATGCAGCCCATTACTGCAACCATCAGTGAATTATAAGCCAGAACAACAGATGCCCACCAGCTTATGGCGAAAAGCATAGGTCGGTGGGCATCTGATTTATGAAAAGAATTAAATGCTGTTCGTTGATTTTCCCATTGCAAACCGTTGTAAAACATGGTATATATTATACGAAACTACATTTTGAAAGAACCGTTCGCCGTTTAATGATGTGTAAAGTGAGGTGCAACCATGACTGCTGTGATCTACGCCCGCTATTCTTCCGACAGCCAGCGCGAAGCGTCCATTGAAGGGCAGCTGCGCGACTGCAAGGACTACGCCGAGAAGAACGGTATCACCGTGGTCGGCACCTACATCGACCGTGCCTACTCTGCCAAGACGGATGACCGCCCGGACTTCCAGAGGATGATTAAGGACAGCGCAAAGAAAATTTTCGATGTGGTTCTGGTCTGGAAGCTCGACCGCTTTGCCCGGAACCGCTACGATGCCGTGAACTACAAGTACCAGCTGGAGAAGAACGGTGTCCATCTGGTGTCTGCCATGGAACCCATCTCGCAGGGGCCTGAAGGCATTATGGTGGAGAGTATGCTGATTGGCATGGCGGAATACTATTCCGCCGAACTCGCCCTGAAAGTAGCGCGCGGTGAGCGCGAAAATGCACTCCAGTGCAAGTACAACGGCGGGATCGTTCCGCTGGGCTTCACCATTGGCAAGGAGGACAGGCTGTACCATATCGACCCTGAGACAGCTCCCATTGTGCAGGAGATCTTCACCCGGTACGCCAACGGCGAGCCTGCCGAGAAAATCGCAGCATCCCTGAATGAGCGAGGGCTGCGCACCCGCACCGGGAAGCCGTTCGTAAAGAACAGCTTCTTCCAGGTTTTCCGGAACCGCCGTTACATAGGTGAATACCGATATAAGGACATCGTGACACCGGGCGGCATTCCCGCCATTGTGGATGAGGACTTGTTCAACCGGGTGCAGCAACGTTTCGAGCAGAACAAGATCGCCCACGGTCGCCCTGCGAAAGAGGATGTGAGCTATCTGCTGACCACTAAACTGTTCTGCGGCAAGTGCGGTACGCTCATGGGCGGCGAGAGCGGCACCAGCCACATGGGAAACACCTACTATTACTACAAGTGCGGCAACGCCAAACGCCACGGCAAGGCGCACTGCGACCTGAAAGCCATCCGCAAGGAGCCTCTGGAGCGGTTCGTGGTGGACACTGCCATTAAGGTGATTTTCAGCGATGAAATCATCGAACAGATGATAGATTTGGTCATGGAAGCCCAGCAGAAGGAGAACACCCGGCTGCCTGTCCTGAAAGACCAACTCCGGGATACAGAGAAGCGGCTGGCAAATCTTCTGGAAGCCATTGAACAGGGTATCCTAACCCCGACCACCAAGCAGCGGCTGGACGAACTGGAAGCCCGGAAAGAAGCTCTGAACACCAGCATTCTGGAAGAAGAGCTGAAAAAGCCCGTCCTGACCCGCGAATGGATGCGGTTCTGGTTTGAAAAATTCCGCAAGGGTGACATGAGAGACATGGAACACCAGCGGCAGATCATTGATACCTTTGTCAACTCGGTCTACGTCTTTGACGACCGGATCGTACTCAATTTCAACTTCACAGACGATGCTAAGACGGTCACTCGTGAGGAAGTGTTGGGTTCGAGTGCTGTGGACAATGCTCCACCAAATCCCCAGACCATTCGGTCTGGGGATTTTTTGTTGTGACAGGACGAGAACAAAAATAAGCAAAGGCAGGGTATCACCATGAGGGTGGCATCCTGCCTTTTGCTATTTTTAACAGTGTATGGTATACTCGGCTTAGCCCAGTAAATTGGAAGTTATGGAGGTAACAATACTTATGAAAAGATTTCTTTCTTTGTTTTTGTGTCTTACCTGTATCCTGACTTTAGTTGCGTGTGGAAAAAAAGCAGCGCCCATTACGCTGCCTCAAGCCGATAAGATTACATCTATTGATATAACTACTGAAGAAAACACAGTAAGTCATTCAGACAAAACTTGGATAAGTGAAGTAATCGCCGATATTTCCAGTTCTGAACCAACTAAGAAGGAAAGCGTTCAAGACTTTCCGCAAGCGGAAAGTTATATCAAGATTGACTTCCGGCTTGAGAAAGGAACAATTACGATCTTTGCGTATGAGGACAGGGGAAAGTACTATCTTGAACAGCCTTATCAAGGAATTTATAAAACTGATCGCAAACTGTTCGAAAGGCTGAAAGAAACTGATTGATTTCGGCTTACCGTACTCGTTCCCTGCAAGGTTTGGGGCTCCGCACGCCCCAACAAGAGCATCCGAGGTGAAGTTCCCGCCATCTGCAAAAAGCTTTCCGCGCCAAAAACCGCCTTGGCAAGAAGGATATCCATGCCATAATAAGGATACAGCAACATCTTTTGACCGAAAGGAGCTTCGTGATGCACTATCTCCTGCTGAACAAGGATACCGTCTGGCTTGCGTTTCATTGCGAGCAGAACGAATACATGGAAACCGCTGCACAGGAAGATCTTTGGTACACCGCGCAGCGGCCTTTCGGCTATACGAACCTGACGGATTTTCTGGAGCGCCGCAAAGCGCCCAAGCACCGGGCGCACATTGCAGCGCTGCTGAAGGAATACGGCTGCGATACACTGGAGGGCTATTTGAATGTGACCCATGCGCTGTCACTGAACGATACCTTCTGGGTCAGGGCAGCAGATGCCG